>NZ_JBFTHX010000175.1:0-364 GCF_056394465.1 Variovorax sp. 10N432 | reverse complement strand
ACCATCAACCGCACGCTGAAAGCCCGCGCGCTCGCGATCTTTGCCGCCGAAAACATATTGCGCTGGCTGCCGCGCGGCACCCACCAATATGAGAAGCTGGTTCGCCCGGATGAGCTTGAACGGCCGCTGGTGGCCAGCGGCATGGATATCGTCCACCGTACCGGCGTCTTCTACAACGTATTGCAGGACCGCTGGAACCTCTCGCCGGACATGGAAGTCAACTACATGATGCTGGCGAAAAGACCCGCGTAAAGCTAGCGCACCCAATTCTCCGGTCATGAACGACGGATGACGTTCGTCCTAAGTGGCAGACGTCATCAAAATCGTAGGCAAACTCAATTCACATCATCGGGCAGCACTGGCA
>NZ_JBFTHX010000173.1:0-387 GCF_056394465.1 Variovorax sp. 10N432 | reverse complement strand
GGGGTGACTGCGTACCTTTTGTATAATGGGTCAGCGACTTATATTCTGTAGCAAGGTTAACCGTATAGGGGAGCCGAAGGGAAACCGAGTCTTAACTGGGCGTTAAGTTGCAGGGTATAGACCCGAAACCCGGTGATCTAGCCATGGGCAGGTTGAAGGTTGGGTAACACTAACTGGAGGACCGAACCGACTAATGTTGAAAAATTAGCGGATGACCTGTGGCTGGGGGTGAAAGGCCAATCAAACCGGGAGATAGCTGGTTCTCCCCGAAAGCTATTTAGGTAGCGCCTCGTGAACTCATCTTCGGGGGTAGAGCACTGTTTCGGCTAGGGGGCCATCCCGGCTTACCAACCCGATGCAAACTACGAATACCGAAGAATGAGAATG
>NZ_JBFTHX010000172.1:0-392 GCF_056394465.1 Variovorax sp. 10N432 | reverse complement strand
GGTATGGGCTACTGCTGATTTGTATAAAAAAGTCGCAGAAATTGTAAAATCGATCACAACTTTTTATTTGCATTTTGCAAATATAAATGGTATAACTGGCTCAGGAGGTCATACAAATGGAAAACGTAAGGAATATGTTTCAGATCTTGTCCCGGAATTTTGGTTTGTTAAATGAACAATGCTGCGATTCCTGTTGCGGCCAAGAGGTGTCACTTGTACAAAGCCATATCCTATATGAAATTAATCGTCAGCATAATCCCTCCATGCAGGAAATTGCAGGCGCTCTAGGAATGGACATTACCACTTTCAGCAGACAAGTTAAAACCTTGACCGATAAAGGATTAGTAAAGAAAACTCCCCATCATTCTGATCAACGAATTAATATTCTATCC
>NZ_JBFTHX010000171.1:0-392 GCF_056394465.1 Variovorax sp. 10N432 | reverse complement strand
TTGAGAATCTGACTCTCACGGGCAGCGCCGCCATCAACGGCACGGGCAACACGCTGGCCAACCAATTGACCGGCAACGCGGGCAACAATACCCTCAACGGCGGCGCGGGCGCCGACACGATGGCAGGCGGCGCGGGCAATGACATCTACGTGGTCGACAACGCCGGCGACGTGGTGACCGAAGCCGCCAACGCGGGCACTGACGCGGTTCAGTCGTCCATCACCTGGACGCTGGGCGCCAACCTTGAGAACCTGACTCTCACGGGCAGCGCCGCCATCAACGGCACGGGCAACACGCTGGCCAACCAATTGACCGGCAACGCGGGCAACAATACCCTCAACGGCGGCGCGGGCGCCGACACGATGGCAGGCGGCGCGGGCAATGACATCTAC
>NZ_JBFTHX010000170.1:0-393 GCF_056394465.1 Variovorax sp. 10N432 | reverse complement strand
ACATCAGCGATCGCGACGTGCTGCAATTCATCCTGCAACCGGGGTTTTCCACCGCCGAGAAAATCACCCAGATCTCCGGGCGTGGCGTCGGCATGGACGTGGTTCACGAAGAAGTCCGGCAGCTCGGCGGGACCATGAGCATCGACTCGACGTCGGGGCAGGGCGTGCATTTCCGGATTCGCCTGCCGTTCACCGTGTCGGTCAACCGCGCGCTGATGGTGCAGTGCGGGGAGGATCAATATGCGATCCCGCTGAACACCATCGACGGCATCGTTCGCGTGCTGCCCAACGAACTCGAAGGGCACTACCGGCTCGATCCACCGAGCTACGAATACGCCGGGCAACGCTATGAGCTGTGCTACCTCGGCGATCTGCTGAAAACCAGTACCCGCC
>NZ_JBFTHX010000169.1:0-397 GCF_056394465.1 Variovorax sp. 10N432 | reverse complement strand
GATGCGCACGGCCTTCTACGTTCGAAGGATCCTGGGACCCGCTGGCGGTCCCGAAACGGCGGCACAAACCAAGGCCTCCCGGTTGCTGCAAGCCGCCACGATCGATGGCGCCGCAACCGCGGGACTCCAGCAACGCACGGGTAGCCTGACGCCGGGCAAGCAGGCCGACGTGGTTTTGATCCGCACAGGGGACCTCAACGTCTACCCGGCCAACAACGCCATCGGTACCGTGGTGCACGCCGCTGAGCGCAGCAATGTCGATACGGTCATCATTGGCGGGCGCCTGCGCAAACGGCGTGGTGTCGTGCTGGGCGTGGATCAGGCAAAGCTGCGCTCCGCGATCGACGAGTCCCTCGCTTATCTGTTCAATGCGGCTGGGTACAGGCCGGATCCGTTT
>NZ_JBFTHX010000168.1:0-401 GCF_056394465.1 Variovorax sp. 10N432 | reverse complement strand
GGCCATAGGTGTGGGCGGAGTTGATGAGGCCGAACTCGCGCGCCAGGCGGATGTCGTGGGCGGCGACGTCGTACTCGCCCCAGTCGGGCCCGAGGATGGCCATGGCCAGGGTGACCAGGCGGTCGTCGGAGGCGAGGCGGCCCTTGCGCAGGCGCTCGATCTCCTCGCGGGGGAAGGGCTTCTTGTGATAGGGCACCTCGCCGGGTCGCTCGGGCGGCTTGACGGTGCCGCGGGCGAAGACGGCGCGCACGCCGGACTCCTCGAGGGCATCGATGGCGGTGTCGGTCATCTCGGCATCGCGCAGGATGTGGCACCAGTCGACGATGGTGGTGGTGCCGTTGCGCAGCTGGTTCAGCGAGCCCAGTGGTGGTGCCGTTGCGCAGCTGGTTCAGCGAGCCCAG
>NZ_JBFTHX010000167.1:0-401 GCF_056394465.1 Variovorax sp. 10N432 | reverse complement strand
ATCGAGCGCCACGGCTACATCCCTCACGTCGTTRGTCGACGCACCGAAGCTGACATCAAGCAGCGCGATCCGAACAAGAAGGCACGGCGCTGGGTCGTCGAGGTCTGCCATAGCTGGTTCAACCGCTTCCGCAAGCTGCTCGTGCGCTACGAGAAACTCGAGCGCAGCTTCGTCGCCCTYAACCACCTTGCCGCTGCCATCATTGCCTTCCGCAAGGTACCTACCGACGTCAACATAATTTACGGATAAGTTCTAAGTTAGCTGGACATCTATGGACGTCAATCCGAAGCAACGCCGCCGGCACAGCGCGGCGTTCAAGGCGCAGGTTCTGGCCGCCTGCGCCGAACCCGGCGCTTCCGTCGCGGCGGTCGCGCTGTCGTTTGGGCTGAACGACAACCTCG
>NZ_JBFTHX010000166.1:0-403 GCF_056394465.1 Variovorax sp. 10N432 | reverse complement strand
GTTTTCTTCACGGAGGAACGTTCGCAATCGGCACAACCTCAACGAACACAACCGCGATTAGCATTATGCCTGAGAATCGCAAGGGCGAAGGTATTAGTTACTTCAGCTTGTTCATGAGCCTAGCGATGGTAATTGGTCCGTTCGTCGGGCTGACGATTACGAAACACGGCGGCTACAATTCACTGTTTATGTTATGCGCCGTATTTGCGCTAATCGCTTTTGCACTAGGAGCCAGTGCTAAGAGCAAATCGACTGCAAAAGCCCAGGAGGCATCGAAGGCGCAATCGGGGCTATCTCAAACTACACATACCCAGGTTAAGACTAAGCTGCAATGGAGTAATCTCTTCGAACGTAAAGTATTGCCTATTGCCGTTAGCGGCTTCGTCGTCGCATTCGCTTACAG
>NZ_JBFTHX010000165.1:0-417 GCF_056394465.1 Variovorax sp. 10N432 | reverse complement strand
GACCTGCGACATCGCGAGGGGCGAGAGGATCATGTCGTTGCCGGTCGTCACCAGCAGCGTCTGGCCATCGGGCGGCGCGTTCAGCACGCTCGCCGCGGCGATCGATCCGCCCGCGCCGGGCAGGTTCTCGACGATGACCGTCTGCCCGAGCGCCGACTGCAGCGGTAGCTGGACCTTGCGGGCCGCGACATCGGCGGGACCACCGGCGGGATAGGCGACGCGCAGCACGATCGGCTTCGAGGAGAGCGACTGCGCCTGGGCGCTGCCGAAGGGCTGCAGGACGGCGGCAGCGATGATCCAGCCGAGAAGGCGGCCGGTTCCTTGGTTGCTGTTCTTCATGAGGGGCTCCGAGGTGATTGCCAGTTGGAGAGACCGGAAAGCGGATTGATTGCCAGTTGGAGAGACCGGAAAGCGGAT
>NZ_JBFTHX010000164.1:0-417 GCF_056394465.1 Variovorax sp. 10N432 | reverse complement strand
GCCAACAGCCGGTAGTTCTCGGGCTTGTACTTGACCTGCGACATCGCGAGGGGCGAGAGGATCATGTCGTTGCCGGTCGTCACCAGCAGCGTCTGGCCATCGGGCGGCGCGTTCAGCACGCTCGCCGCGGCGATCGATCCGCCCGCGCCAGGCAGGTTCTCGACGATGACCGTCTGCCCGAGCGCCGACTGCAGCGGCACCTGGATCTTTCGAGCCGCGACGTCGGCGGGTCCCCCGGCGGGATAGGCAACGCGCAGCACGATCGGCTTCGATGAGAGCGACTGCGCCTGGGCGCTGCCGAAGGGCTGCAGGACGGCGGCAGCGATGATCCAGCCGAGAAGGCGGCCGGTTCCTTGGTTGCTGTTCTTCATGAGGGGCTCCGAGGTGATTGCCAGTTGGAGAGACCGGAAAGCGGAT
>NZ_JBFTHX010000163.1:0-418 GCF_056394465.1 Variovorax sp. 10N432 | reverse complement strand
AGCCAGCCTCGTCCGCACCCCACACATCGGTGCCAAAGGTCATTGTGCCGAGCGCCAGGGGGCTGACGATAAGGCCGGATCGGCCAAGGGCGCGGTAATTGGTGAGAGACATGCTTTTTCTTTCGCAACGATTGGGGGAATGATCCGAACTTGCAGGTGCGGACCGGGCTCGCGAGGCGCGGTCAGATCCAGATCGGCGCGAATTCTTCGGCATAGCGCTCACCGAAACCGCCTTCAGGCAGGATTTCCTTGATCTTCGCTAGGTCTTCCGCCGTCAGCACCAGATCGGCGGCACCGACGTTTTCCGCGACGCGCTCCGCTTTGCGAGAGCCCGGGATCGGCACGATGTCGTTGCCCTGAGCCAGCAACCAGGCGAGCGCCAATTGCGATACGGTCGCGCACTTCGATGCAGCAAGCT
>NZ_JBFTHX010000162.1:0-419 GCF_056394465.1 Variovorax sp. 10N432 | reverse complement strand
ATCCAAATCATTCGCACAATGTGCGGGCCGCCTTTTTTAAGGCGGTTATTTTTTTTGCCCTGATTCCAGATTCCAAGAGTCGATGATAATTTATGGAATTTTATCCTTTTGTCGAAAGAAGCAGGATTTTAGCTTTCGAACTCGAATTGTACTAATACTCGTATTACATCGAATTTATTGTGATAACACCGCAACTTTTCATTGTCCGGCAGGTACAATATATATGTATCGTCCGGGAATAATCCGCAGGTGGAGGAGGTTCGCCTGTCATGACTGATTCCCAGCTAATACGTGAGATTAAGGATGGCAACGTCGAGCTCTACTCCGAGCTGATGCGACGATATCAACGTAAAATATTAGCGTTCATCTACCATATGCTGAAGAGCGCCAAGCTCGAGCTGATGGCAGAGGACTTATGC
>NZ_JBFTHX010000161.1:0-420 GCF_056394465.1 Variovorax sp. 10N432 | reverse complement strand
TACAACCCCAAGRRGCAAGCYYCTTGGTTTGGGCTAATCCSSKTTCGCTCGCCGCTACTSASGGAATCRCWTTTGYTTTCTCTTCCTCSGGGTACTTAGATGTTTCAGTTCCCCCGGTATGCCTCTTACTAAGCTATGTATTCACTTAGTAGTAACTGGACATTACTCCAGCTGGGTTTCCCCATTCGGAAATCCCCGGATCAAAGCCTGCTTACGGCTCCCCGAGGCGGTATCGTTGTTCGCCACGTCCTTCTTCGGCTCCTGGTGCCTAGGCATCCTCCGTGCGCTCTTAATAGCTTAACCAATGCTCAGGTGATTCGGCTTGTACGCCGTTTTCACTTTGTTTCTTTGATCTCCTAAGACATCAAATGGTTGAAACAAACTGAAAAAATGTCGCAACAATCTCGAACAACCTTCGCT
>NZ_JBFTHX010000160.1:0-428 GCF_056394465.1 Variovorax sp. 10N432 | reverse complement strand
ATGCTGGAGATGGATCCAAATTCTATCGGCGGAGACGGTTACGGCATC
This sequence comes from Variovorax sp. 10N432, assembly GCF_056394465.1. Lineage (NCBI taxonomy): Bacteria > Pseudomonadati > Pseudomonadota > Betaproteobacteria > Burkholderiales > Comamonadaceae > Variovorax > Variovorax sp. 10N432. The sequence continues at coordinate 380 of NZ_JBFTHX010000160.1, read as the reverse complement.
CGAAGTTTGTATTTTGACGGGCCGCATGATCATTCCTTGTACGATAAGAACAACGGCGTGTTCGGCAGGGACAAGTACCGAATACGAATTTATAACGGCAGCGCCGAGAAGATCACGTTGGAGCGCAAGAGCAAGTTCGGGGATTTCGTCTGCAAGGAAGCGGCTCCTCTCTCGAGGAGAGAGTACGATGAAATACTAGCAGGAGATTACAAGTGTTTGAGAGATAAAGAGCATCCGCTGCTCAAGGATTTCTATCTTGCGCTAGCGCATCGGGCGTTCAGGCCGATTGTTATTGTGGATTATGTACGCGAGGCCTATGTTTATGAACCGGGCAATGTGCGGATTACATTCGACAAGCGGCTTGCGGCAGGTGTCAATAC
>NZ_JBFTHX010000159.1:0-429 GCF_056394465.1 Variovorax sp. 10N432 | reverse complement strand
GCAGGATGTCGGTCACCGCCAGGGCGCCGGCGTTGATGAACGGATTGCGCGGAAAGCCGCCTTCGGCCTCCAGCAGCGAGAGGTGGTTGAACGGCGTGCCCGAGGGCTCCTTGCCCACCCGCGTCCAGACCTCGTCGCCGATGCGGTTGAGCGCCAGGCCCAGAGACAGCACCTTGGTGATGCTCTGGACCGAAAAACCCTCGTCGGCGTCGCCGATCACGTGCTCGCCGCCGTCGACCGTGCGCACGGCCATGCCGAACCTGGTCCCCGGCACGGTCGCCAGCTGGGGGATGTAGTCGGGCACGCGGCCCTTGCCGAAGTGCGGCTTCACCAGCACGGCGACCTCGGCCAGGACTTCGTCGATGGAGAGCTCGTTCATGTGGGCGCGCCTCCTCCCCTCAGTTCGTCATCCCGGCCGAAGCGCAGCGT
>NZ_JBFTHX010000158.1:0-449 GCF_056394465.1 Variovorax sp. 10N432 | reverse complement strand
AGAGCCGGCTCCGGTCGTCTGAACACGCATCGACCTGAGTTAAGTGGATTGGCTGCGGTTTGATTCTTTCAATCTTCAGGCCCCTGCCAGGCCTCCGGAGGCGCCCCGGTTGAGCCATGTACTCATGGTTCAACCCATCAGGCAGCCTCCTTCATTGCGGGTAGCGTGGCGAAGTAGACCATGTCTGGCGTGCACCCGTCGTGCGATTGATGGGGCCGCCGCGCGTTGTAGAAATCGAAGTAAGCGGCCAGGTTCAACCGTGCGGCACTGACACTGTCGTAGGCCTTCAGGTACACGTCTTCGTATTTCACGCTCTTCCACAGCCGCTCGACGAAGACGTTGTCCCGCCAACAGCCCTTGCCGTCCATGCTCTGGCGCGCGCCTATGCGCTTCACCTCGGCGACAAAATCGCAGCTGCTGAACTGGCTACCTTGATCGGTGTTGACGAT
>NZ_JBFTHX010000157.1:0-452 GCF_056394465.1 Variovorax sp. 10N432 | reverse complement strand
CCGCATGCATCGAACAGCCGCGCGACCATCCTCGACGACGAGGACGCATGGTTCGGCTTCGAACAGGAATATTTCTTCTACCAGGACGGCCGCCCGCTCGGCTTCCCCGAGCAGGGTTACCCGGCTCCGCAGGGTCCGTATTACACCGGCGTCGGCTTCAAGAACGTCGGCTCGGTTGCCCGCGAAATCGTTGAAGAACATCTCGACCTCTGCCTCGAAGCCGGCATCAACCACGAAGGCATCAATGCCGAAGTGGCCAAGGGCCAGTGGGAATTCCAGGTATTCGGCAAGGGCTCCAAGCGCGCCGCCGACCAGATCTGGATCGCCCGTTACCTGCTGCTGCGTCTTTGCGAACAGTACGGCATCGACGTCGAATTCCATTGCAAGCCGCTCGGCGATACCGACTGGAACGGTTCGGGCATGCATTGCAACTTCTCCACCAAGTTCATGCG
>NZ_JBFTHX010000156.1:0-455 GCF_056394465.1 Variovorax sp. 10N432 | reverse complement strand
AGTACAGCCAGAACGATATAGATCAATGAGACAAACATTTTATCTTCCATTGCCAGCTTCATGCCGTCACACGCCCCTTCCCTTTACCATAAGCTGTTGCCTGATTTGCGAGCCATATAGTTTGCTCCGGCCAAGAGTCCGATGCTTATCAGCGCTTTGAACAACCCGGCTGCCGTCGCATAGGAATATCTGGCATTAAGCACGCCTACACGATACACATAAGTGTCGATGACCTCGCTCACTTCACGCAGCCCCGGATTCGTTGCCAGCAGCAAAATGTCATCAAAACCGGCATTCAGCAGATTGCCGATAGCAAGGATGGAGAATACGACAATGACCGGCAAGATAGAAGGAATCGTAATCGTGAACATCTGTCTGATTCGGCTTGCGCCGTCAATGGATGCCGCTTCATAAAGATGAGGGTTAATGCCCGCAATAGCCGCCAAGTATACAAT
>NZ_JBFTHX010000155.1:0-456 GCF_056394465.1 Variovorax sp. 10N432 | reverse complement strand
GTTCTTGAGCGTGTTGATCTCGCCCGTGTTGCCGGCGATGTCGGTCGTGTTCTGCGTCACGCGGTCGCCCAGGGCGCCGATCGCGTTCGTATTGCCGGCCACGCTCTGGTTGGTCGCGTTCAGCTGCGACATGTTCACCGCGTCCTTGTCGGCGACGCCGGCCGTGACGTTCTTCAGCGTGCGGGTCTTGCCGTCCTTGTCGGCGAAGTCCACCGCCACGCCGTCGGTGGCCTTGCCCACCGTCAGGTCGGCACCGGCTGCAGCTTGCTGCACCAGGCCTGCCGTGCCGTTGGTCACGCTGTTCACGCTGTTCTTGAGCGTGTTGATCTCGCCCGTGTTGCCGGCGATGTCGGTCGTGTTCTGCGTCACGCGGTCGCCCAGGGCGCCGATCGCGTTCGTATTGCCGGCCACGCTCTGGTTGGTCGCGTTCAGCTGCGACATGTTCACCGCGCCGCG
>NZ_JBFTHX010000154.1:0-473 GCF_056394465.1 Variovorax sp. 10N432 | reverse complement strand
AGTTCGGTGTCGTCGAAGCAGTTGCCGTGCCCGATGTTGTGGTGAGGCCCGAGCAGGCCCTCGGCGGCCAGCCGGGGGTAGCCGTCCTCGACCACGCGCTTGCCCTTGCGGCCATAGGTGTGGGCGGAGTTGATGAGGCCGAACTCGCGYGCCAGGCGGATGTCGTGGGCGGCGACGTCGTACTCGCCCCAGTCGGGCCCGAGGATGGCCATGGCCAGGGTSACSAGGCGGTCGTCGGAGGCSAGGCGGCCCTTGCGCAGGCGCTCGATCTCCTCGCGGGGGAAGGGCTTCTTGTGATAGGGCACCTCGCCGGGTCGCTCGGGSGGCTTGACGGTGCCGCGGGCGAAGACGGCGCGCACGCCGGACTCCTCGAGGGCATCGATGGCGGTGTCGGTCATCTCGGCATCGCGCAGGATGTGGCACCAGTCGACGATGGTGGTGGTGCCGTTGCGCAGCTGGTTCAGCGAGCCCAG
>NZ_JBFTHX010000153.1:0-476 GCF_056394465.1 Variovorax sp. 10N432 | reverse complement strand
GTCATGCGCAACGTTAGACGAGATAGAACGCAATCCCTAGTATGACGTATACCATAAGCAGAAGTACACCTTCGTACCAGTTCGTATTGCCGTCCCTGGAGACAGACTTGGCGATAAAGACCGATACGCCGATTGCGGTTAGCTCGATTGGGGTGAATACGATATCCATCGTATTGCCGAATAGCGTACTGACGATAATGAGCACTGGAGCAACGAACAAAGCGATCTGCAAGCTGCTGCCGATGGCGATCTCCACGGCTGCCCCGATCTTGTTCTTCATTGCGAGAATGACCGCAGCGCTGTGCTCAGCCGCGTTGCCGACGATGGCAATGACGAATGCCCCGATGAACAGTTCTGACAGTCCGAAGCGCTCCGAGAACGTATCCAGCGTATGTACGAGCCATTCGCTGACGAATGCGACCATTACGGTAGCCAGTACGAGGAAGAGGATTGATTTCATTTTCGACCAAGCAGGC
>NZ_JBFTHX010000152.1:0-499 GCF_056394465.1 Variovorax sp. 10N432 | reverse complement strand
GGCTGGCCGGCCACCAAAGCCGGCTCGACTGGTGTTCGAGGCAATCGTCTACGTGCTGCGCACGGGCTGCCAGTGGAAGGCGCTGCCCAAGGAGCGCTTCGGAAGCGCAAGCGCCATCCACAAGCGATTTCTTGAGTGGGAAGCCTCGGGATTCTTCGAAGCTCTGTGGAAGGCGGGCTTGGCCGAGTACGACCAGATGGAGGGCATTGCCTGGCGCTGGCAGAGCSTCGACGGCGCGATGATGAAGGCGCCGCTGGCACAGGAARCCGTCGGCCCCAACCCGACGGATCGGGGGAAAAAAAGGCAGCAAGCGCCACCTGTTGGTGGACGGCCGTGGCGTCCCGTTGTCGCTCGTCGTGACCGGGGCCAACGTCCATGACTGCAAGCGGCTTGACAACGTGCTCGCCGCCATCGTCGTCAGGCGCAAGGATCCGCCACATCGGCGACACAAGCATCTGTGCGCCGACGCGGGCTACCGTGGAGCCGAGCACCTTCGCAC
>NZ_JBFTHX010000151.1:0-510 GCF_056394465.1 Variovorax sp. 10N432 | reverse complement strand
GTCGTGGGTGGTGACCGATGAGTTCTGGCAGCGTGTGGAGCCGCTGATTCCTGCGCGCTCGGCGGCAGACAAGATCTATGTGCGCAAGCCAGGGGCTGGCCGGCCACCAAAGCCGGCTCGACTGGTGTTCGARGCAATCGTCTACGTGCTGCGCACGGGCTGCCAGTGGAAGGCGCTGCCCAAGGAGCGCTTCGGAAGCGCAAGCGCSATCCACAAGCGATTTCTTGAGTGGGAAGCCTCGGGATTCTTCGAAGCTCTGTGGAAGGCGGGCTTGGCCGAGTACGACCAGATGGAGGGCATTGCCTGGCGCTGGCAGAGCGTCGACGGCGCGATGATGAAGGCGCCGCTGGCACAGGAAACCGTCGGCCCCAACCCGACGGATCGGGGGAAAAAAAGGCAGCAAGCGCCACCTGTTGGTGGACGGCCGTGGCGTCCCGTTGTCGCTCGTCGTGACCGGGGCCAACGTCCATGACTGCAAGCGGCTTGACAACGTAAGCGGCTTGACAACGT
>NZ_JBFTHX010000150.1:0-531 GCF_056394465.1 Variovorax sp. 10N432 | reverse complement strand
GTCTTCAATCGTTCCGGCACGCTCAGCTACGGCGGCGTGATCTCGGGTGTCGGCACGGTGACGCAGAGCGGCAGCGGCACGACCGTGCTGACGGGCGCCAACACCTACACCGGCGCCACGACCATTTCGGCCGGCACGCTGCAACTGGGCAACGGTGGCACCACCGGCGCGATCAGCGCGTCCAGCGCCGTGACGAACAACGGCACGCTCGCCTTCAACCGAAGCAACAGCGTCACGTTCGGCAACGTGATTTCCGGCAGCGGCGGCGTGAGCCAGATCGGCGCCGGCACGACCACGCTCAGCGGTGTCAACAGCTACAGCGGAGGCACCACGATCTCGGCCGGCACCTTGTCGGTGGCGAACGACGGCAACCTCGGCAACGCCAGCGGTGGCATCGCCTTCAACGGCGGCACCCTGAGCACTTCGACGAGCTTCGCGTCGAACCGCGCGGTGACGCTGAACGCGGGCGGCACAGTCAACACCAATGGGAACACGCTGACGCTGGGCGGCGCCATCACCGGCAGCGGCCGG
>NZ_JBFTHX010000149.1:0-542 GCF_056394465.1 Variovorax sp. 10N432 | reverse complement strand
CATCAGTTTCGGTGCCTGGGGAAGACAGCCATCATCTCCAGTTCGACGCGCGCACCGGGCGTGGAAAGCTGATTGATGCACACAGTCGTACTCACCGGCGACCAAGTGCCGAAGTACTCCTTCATCACCTCGACCATCCCGTCCATATCGCGCATATCGGTCAGGTACTTCGTGATCTTCACGACATCCGTCCACGTCAGGCCCTCGTGCTTGAGGATCGATTCGATGGTCCGCATCGCCCGTCGCGTCTGCTCTCGAATGTCAACGGGGTGGTCATGCTCCTCTGGCACATGGGGGTGCTTATGGTACAGAGGCGACGAGGTTGCTCCCGAGATCAGCAGCACGTCCGACATGCCGCGCACCCGAATCGCCGGCGCGTAAGGCATCTCAGCGTGTCGCTCAGGCAGGGTCTGAATCTCGCCCACGTCAGGATTAGTCGGCGACGTGCGAAAGGGCGTGGTGAATGTCATGGGTGCTTCCTATGAGGTATCGTTGCGCCTGGCATTCTAGGAAAAACAAAGAGCAAAGGCAAACGTTTGCAC
>NZ_JBFTHX010000148.1:0-548 GCF_056394465.1 Variovorax sp. 10N432 | reverse complement strand
GCCATGCGGTCTTGCGCCTCGCGCTCGATCTTGTAGTCGGTGGCGACGTTCTCGGCCGTCTCGGGCATCGAGTCGACGCCGTACTGCGCCTTCATGAGCTTGTTGACGAAGCGCCAGCCGATGGTGGTGTCGTAGACCGCGTTGTTGCGGCTGAAGGCGCTTTCGGCCTTGGGCATCACGAAGGGGGCGCGGCTCATGCTCTCGACGCCGCCGGCGATCATCAGGCCGGACTCGCCGGCCTTGATGGCGCGCGCCGCCGTGCCCACGGCATCGAGGCCCGAGCCGCACAGGCGGTTGATGGTGCCGCCGCCGACCTCGATCGGCAGGCCCGCCAGCAGCGCCGCCATGCGCGCGACGTTGCGGTTGTCCTCGCCGGCCTGGTTGGCGCAGCCGTAGAGCACGTCGCTGACCGCTTGCCAGTCGACGTTCTTGTTGCGTTCCATCAGGGCCTTGAGCGGCACCGCGCCGAGGTCGTCGGTGCGCACGCTCGAGAGGGCGCCGCCGTAGCGGCCGAAGGGGGTGCGAACGGCGTCGCAGATGAAGGCTTG
>NZ_JBFTHX010000147.1:0-554 GCF_056394465.1 Variovorax sp. 10N432 | reverse complement strand
TCTTCCGGCTTGAACGTGTCCAGCTGCTTCTTCTTGGCCTTCATGATGTTGGGCAAGGTCACGTAGCGCGGCTCGTTCAGGCGCAGGTCGGTGGTGATGACCGCGGGCACGGAAAGAGAAATGGTCTCCAGGCCGCCGTCGACTTCACGGGTCACGTTGACCTTGTCGCCCGCCACTTCCACCTTCGAGGCGAAGGTCGCCTGCGGCAGATCGGCCAGCGCCGCCAGCATCTGGCCGGTCTGGTTGGCGTCGTCGTCGATCGCCTGCTTGCCCAAGATGATCAGCCCGGGCTGCTCCTTGTCGACCAGCGCCTTCAGCAGCTTGGCAACTGCGAGGGGTTGCAGCTCTTCGGTGGTCTCGACCAGGATGCCGCGGTCGGCGCCGATGGCCATGGCGGTGCGCAGGGTCTCCTGGCACTTCGCGTCGCCGCACGAGACCGCGATGATCTCGGTGGCGGCGCCCTTCTCCTTCAGGCGCACGGCTTCTTCGACGGCGATCTCGTCGAAGGGGTTCATGCTCATCTTGACGTTGGCAATATCGACACCGGTGCCGTC
>NZ_JBFTHX010000146.1:0-554 GCF_056394465.1 Variovorax sp. 10N432 | reverse complement strand
CTTCCGGCTTGAACGTGTCCAGCTGCTTCTTCTTGGCCTTCATGATGTTGGGCAAGGTCACGTAGCGCGGCTCGTTCAGGCGCAGGTCGGTGGTGATGACCGCGGGCACGGAAAGAGAAATGGTCTCCAGGCCGCCGTCGACTTCACGCGTCACGTTGACCTTGTCGCCCGCCACTTCGACCTTCGAGGCGAAGGTCGCCTGCGGCAGATCGGCCAGCGCCGCCAGCATCTGGCCGGTCTGGTTGGCGTCGTCGTCGATCGCCTGCTTGCCCAGGATGATCAGCCCGGGCTGCTCCTTGTCGACCAGCGCCTTGAGCAGCTTGGCCACGGCCAGCGGCTGCAGCTCTTCGGTGGTCTCGACCAGGATGCCGCGGTCGGCACCGATGGCCATCGCGGTGCGCAGCGTCTCCTGGCACTTCGCGTCGCCGCACGAGACCGCGATGATCTCGGTGGCGGCGCCCTTCTCCTTCAGGCGCACGGCTTCTTCGACGGCGATCTCGTCGAAGGGGTTCATGCTCATCTTGACGTTGGCAATATCGACACCGGTGCCGTCC
>NZ_JBFTHX010000145.1:0-565 GCF_056394465.1 Variovorax sp. 10N432 | reverse complement strand
GTAAGCGGCTGGCCGTCCCATAGTTGACGGGCGGACGAGGATCGCCGCGGTAGCGGCGACGTGCTCAGCGCGCGGGGTGCCAGTTGTGCGGAAGCAGTTCGTCGATGCGGCTGTTCAGCTGCGTGGGCAGCCGGGTGAGGACATCATTGAGGTAGGCCCACGGATCGTGCCTGTGTAGCTTTGCCGACTGCACCAAGCTCATCACTATCGCGGCACGCTGACCAGCGAGCGCGCTGCCGGCGAACAGCCATGCTCGACGYCCGACCGCCCACGGACGGATCAGGTTTTCCAGGCTGTTGTTGTCGACGTTCACGTCRCCGTCGAGCAGGTTGTGCGTCAACGCCTCCCAGTGGTTGAGGCTGTAGTTCAAGGCCTTGGCGGTCGAGCTGCCGTCGGGCACTCGGCTTCGTTCCAGTTGCAGCCATGCATGCAGGTCCGCCCACAGTGGCTTCGCATGGCTGCATCTTCTCGACAGCCGCTCATCGCTCGTCAGCGCCGACAGCTCTCGCTCGAGGCGGTAGATCTCCGCGATGCGACGCAGCGCCTCCTCAGCGACAGCGCTCTT
>NZ_JBFTHX010000144.1:0-599 GCF_056394465.1 Variovorax sp. 10N432 | reverse complement strand
CCCGCGACGGCGCCCGGCCCGTGCTGCCCGGGCGTGAGCCATCGCTCGTCGATCACCTCGCCTTCCGCCATCACCCAGGCGCGTTGCACGGCGTTGCGCAGTTCGCGCACGTTGCCGGGCCAGGGGTAGCCGGCCAGACGCGCGAGCGCGCCCGGCGCGAAGCGCTTGCGCTGGTGCTCCTGCTCCTCGAGTTCGCGCAGGAAGCTGTCCGCCAGCATCGGCACGTCCTCGAGGCGCTCGCGCAGCGGCGGCAGGTGGATCGGGAAGACATTGACCCGATAGAACAGATCCTCGCGCAGCGATCCGTCSGCGACCGCCTGCGCGGCGTCCCGGTTGGTGGCGGCGATGATCCTGACGTCGGTCTGCTGCACCTGGGTCGAGCCGACCCGCATGAAGGTGGCGCTTTCGAGAACGCGCAAGAGCTTGACCTGGAGCGCGGGCGGCATCTCGGTGAGCTCGTCGAGGAACAGCGTGCCGCCGCGGGCACGCTCGAAGAAGCCGTGATGCTGGCGGTCGGCGCCGGTGAAGCTGCCGCGCTCGTGGCCGAAGATCTCGCTCTCGATCAGGTTCGGCGACAACGCGCCGCAATTGACCGCGAG
>NZ_JBFTHX010000143.1:0-629 GCF_056394465.1 Variovorax sp. 10N432 | reverse complement strand
GCCTTGACCAGTTCCGGCACGGCCGTGAACAGGTCGGCCACCAGGCCGTAGTCGGCCACCGAGAAGATCGGCGCCTCTTCGTCCTTGTTGATCGCCACGATCACCTTGGAGTCCTTCATGCCCGCCAGATGCTGGATCGCGCCCGAGATGCCGCAGGCGATGTASAGCTGCGGGGCGACGATCTTGCCGGTCTGGCCGACCTGCCAGTCGTTCGGGGCGTAGCCCGCGTCCACYGCCGCGCGGCTGGCGCCSAGRCCSGCGTTSAGCTTGTCGGCCAGCGGCGCCATCACTTCCTGGAACTTCTCGGCGCTGCCCAGCGCSCGGCCGCCCGAGACGATGATCTTGGCGGCGGTCAGTTCGGGGCGCTCGCTCTTGGTGACTTCGCGGCCCACGAAGCTGGACTTGCCGCTGTCGGCGACGCCTGCGACCGTTTCCACTGCTGCGCTGCCGCCGGTGGCCGCTGCCGCATCGAAGCCCGTGGTGCGAACAGTGACSACCTTGATCGCATCGCTGCTCTGCACGATGGCAATCGCATTGCCCGCATAGATCGGCCGCTCGAAGGTGTCGGGGCTGTCGACCTTGGTGATGTCGCTGATCTGGGCGACATCCAGCAGCGCGGCCACGCGCGG
>NZ_JBFTHX010000142.1:0-633 GCF_056394465.1 Variovorax sp. 10N432 | reverse complement strand
CTTGGCGAACCTGCCTGCCACGATGACATTCTCGATGTCCGAGGTCTCGGCGTACATGACGACGATGTGGGCGGCATTGCCGCCCGGCAGCGCGGGGAAGATGTTCATGCCGCGGCAGTCGAACATCACGAGGTCGGCCTGCTTGCCGGGGGTGATGGAGCCGGTCTTCTTGTCCAGGCCGAAGGCCTTGGCGCCGCCCATGGTGGCCCAGTAGAGGGCGTCCCGGGTCAGGGTGGAGTGTTGCGTCCTGGCCGGCCAGGCGCCCTCGTGCCAGAGGCTGCGGTTGTCGAGCTCGCGCTGGTGCAGGAAGGCATGGCGGGTGACCGCCAGCATGGAGCTGTTGAAGTAGGGGTCGCAGTCGGTGCCCAGTGATGGCATGGCGCCGTGCTTGACCAGGCGGCCGAGCATGGCGGGCTGCTCGTAGTTGAGCATCTCGGTGAGGTTGGTGGCGGTGATGGTGCAGCCGGCGTCCAGGACGATCTTGAGTTCGGTGTCGTCGAAGCAGTTGCCGTGCCCGATGTTGTGGTGAGGCCCGAGCAGGCCCTCGGCGGCCAGCCGGGGGTAGCCGTCCTCGACCACGCGCTTGCCCTTGCGGCCATAGGTGTGGGCGGAGTTGATGAGGCCGAACTCGCG
>NZ_JBFTHX010000141.1:0-643 GCF_056394465.1 Variovorax sp. 10N432 | reverse complement strand
TTGGCGAAACGTGTTGAGTCGTGGGTGGTGACCGATGAGTTCTGGCAGCGTGTGGAGCCGCTGATTCCTGCGCGCTCGGCGGCAGACAAGATCTATGTGCGCAAGCCAGGGGCTGGCCGGCCACCAAAGCCGGCTCGACTGGTGTTCGAGGCAATCGTCTACGTGCTGCGCACGGGCTGCCAGTGGAAGGCGCTGCCCAAGGAGCGCTTCGGCAGCGCAAGCGCAATCCACAAGCGCTTCCTGGAGTGGGAAGCCGCGGGCTTCTTCGAAGCTCTGTGGAAGGCGGGCTTGGCCGAGTACGACCAGATGGAGGGCATTGCCTGGCGCTGGCAGAGCGTCGACGGCGCGATGCTGAAGGCGCCGCTGGCACAGGAAGCCCTCGGCCCCAACCCGACGGATTGGGGAAGAAAAAGGCAGCAAGCGCCACCTGTTGGTGGACGACTGTGGCGTCCCGTTGTCGCTCGTCGTGACCGGGGCCAACGTCCATGACYGCAAGCGGCTTGACAACGTGCTCGCCGCCATCGTCGTCAGGCGCAAGGATCCGCCACATCGGCGACACAAGCATCTGTGCGCCGACGCGGGCTACCGTGGAGCCGAGCACCTTCGCACMATCGAGCGCCACGGCTACATCCCTCACGTCGTT
>NZ_JBFTHX010000139.1:0-653 GCF_056394465.1 Variovorax sp. 10N432 | reverse complement strand
GCCAGAACCTGCGCCTTGAACGCCGCGCTGTGCCGGCGGCGTTGCTTCGGATTGACGTCCATAGATGTCCAGCTAACTTAGGTGGACAGCATGGTCTCCGGCTTGGCCTCTGATCTCAAGGTGGGGAGACTGGCCGCTTACTCATCGGGTTAACTTCTGCGCCTGCGAGCCATGCCATGTGTTCTCAACTTTGCGTCACCACGGCCCCCAGCGGCCGGGATCCAGGCAAGTCACGTCGTCCGGTTGGCTTAAGGCGTGAGTTCCGTTGATCGAGGCCGCAGGACACACGCTCAAGATCGAACTGCCGTCGACGCCGGTCCATGTGCACGTCGGTCCCTCGCGCATCGGCCAGGCCCCCGTGAACCTGCTCGCCAATGCGGCGCGTGCATCGAGGTCACAGGCCTGGGCGGCGCGCACGGCCCTGGTCGCCCTCAGCGGATGGGGCGACGCGGCCACCCGTCACGACGGCGCCCAGGTCTTCGATGCGCACCTCACCAAGCCGGCGAGCACCGCCAAGGTGCTCGAGGCCGTGGTCCGGGCGCGGGAGGCCCGGGCCCGGGTTCAGGAAGACTGATACTCCTTGAGCCGGTTGTACAGCGTCTTCATGCTGATGCCGAGCAGCGCCGCCGTCGGCTCCTTGCGCCGTTGCGCCG
>NZ_JBFTHX010000138.1:0-660 GCF_056394465.1 Variovorax sp. 10N432 | reverse complement strand
TGGTCCCACTCCTTCCCATCCCGAACAGGACAGTGAAACGCCTCAGCGCCGATGATAGTGCGGGTTCCCGTGTGAAAGTAGGTCATCGTCAGGCTCTTACAGCCCAAACCGCCCAGCCCCTCAAAAGGCTGGGCGTTTTGCTTTGGGGGCGCCGCGCGGGCGCCAATCAGCAAGCGCGCGCTAAAGTCAGGATGTCAGCGTTTCGCGATCAGGCCGTAAGAGATTTGCTCATATAAACGGTGATGCCACCCATGAAGGGCTCCTCGCGATCGATAGCGAATCCGTATCGAAGATACAAATCGACGTTCGACTCAAACAACTTGTTCGTGAAGAGTCGGAGTCCTTTGAGTCGCAGGGCCAGTGCCGTTTCCTGTGCTCGCTCCAAGAGGATACGTGCACAACCGCGGCGCTGAAACGTTGGAGCGACCGCGAGGTTTTCAATTAGCAGCCATTCCGACTCGGGGATCATCTCAACCAGGGCCGCGAGCATGCCGTCGACCTCCAGCAGATCGATCAGATGGTATGGGCGCCTCCCTCCTACTACTGCTAGGCACGACACCTCGGCAGTGTCAGAGTGAGCGTCCCACCGTCAACATCGAATGGAGGCCATCATGGAACGAACCGTCATTGCCGTCGACATTGCCAAGAAGGTGTTTCAGC
>NZ_JBFTHX010000137.1:0-733 GCF_056394465.1 Variovorax sp. 10N432 | reverse complement strand
ATCTGTACGTGGCCCACCACAACGCCAACCCCAAACCCTTCATCTGGACCAAGAGCGCGACCGACATCTTGGCCAAGGTCACGCGCGCCAAGGCGGCGCTGGCACGGAGCACAAGATAAGTACATATTTACGTGGCGCACTGCACTAGTTTCGGCCTGTAGCTCGTTTCGGGCGTAGCGCGCGCCGCGCACCTCTTCCGGTGCCAAACGTGGCAAGTTTCGACACTTCTTCGAGAGAAGGCTGACTCGGTGAGTGCTCGCAACACACTTCACGGCAAACTCTTCTAGGAATGCGCAGCGTCGCCGACCTCAAGCGCCCTGCTCGCGGCCTAGGCACGTCCCTTGCTCATCGTGACCGCCCCGGGCTAAAGGCATGGGCGCGCCCAATGCCTAGGGCTTCCGAGGAGGCTGACAATGAGAAAACACCAAAATGCCAACGATGGCGTCGAGATTGCCTCGGCAGGTGGTTACCGCGTCTATAGGGTCGCGAAGGCCGACGGCAGGGCGGTTTTTGAACTCGTCGGACTCGACGGCGAGAAGCTGCCGTTTGTGTTCGGAGACATGCACGAGGCGATGGCCGCGATGACAGCACTCCTCGCGCGACCCATTGCCGACGACGTCGGAGGCGCAGCAGCGCTCCCTACGCTACCGGACGCCTAAATTGCGGCAACTCTTGCCAGGGCAGCCTCCGTGTTGAGACACTTCGTGGGGCCGTATGGCCCTCGCGCTAACCG
>NZ_JBFTHX010000136.1:0-737 GCF_056394465.1 Variovorax sp. 10N432 | reverse complement strand
GCCAAGTTCGGCGTGCCCGTACCCCGCGGCATCCCGGCGTACACAGTTCAGGAGGCGGTCGAGGCCGCCCAGAAGCTCGGCGGCCCGGTCTGGGTCGTCAAGGCCCAGATCCACGCGGGTGGTCGCGGCAAGGGCGGTGGCGTCAAGGTTGCCAAGTCGATCGAAGACGTCAAGAAGCTGGCCGGCGAGATCCTCGGCATGCAGCTCAAGACGCACCAGACCGGCCCCGAAGGCCAGAAGGTCCGTCGCCTCTACATCGAGGACGGCGCCGACATCCAGAAGGAATACTACGTCTCGGCCGTGACCGACCGCGCCACCCAGAAGGTGGCTTTCATCGCTTCGAGCGAAGGCGGCATGGACATCGAGGAAGTGGCGCACTCCACGCCCGAGAAGATCGTCACCGAGTTCATCGACCCGCTGACCGGCCTCGGCGACGCACAGGCCAAGAAGATCGCCGACGCGATCGGCATCCCGGCCGACTCCACCGCCCAAGCCGTGGACGTCTTCAAGAAGCTCTACACCTGCTACATGGAAACGGATGCCTCGCTGGTCGAGATCAATCCGCTCAACCGCGACAGCAAGGGCAACATCATGGCGCTCGACGCCAAGTTCAACTTCGACAGCAACGCGCTGTTCCGCCACCCCGAGATCGTCGCCCTGCGCGACCTCGACGAGGAAGACGCGGCCGAAGTCGAAGCCAGCAAGTTCGACCTCGCCTACATCAGCCTCGACGGCAA
>NZ_JBFTHX010000135.1:0-737 GCF_056394465.1 Variovorax sp. 10N432 | reverse complement strand
TTGCCGTCGAGGCTGATGTAGGCGAGGTCGAACTTGCTGGCTTCGACTTCGGCCGCGTCTTCCTCGTCGAGGTCGCGCAGGGCGACGATCTCGGGGTGGCGGAACAGCGCGTTGCTGTCGAAGTTGAACTTGGCGTCGAGCGCCATGATCTTGCCCTTGCTGTCACGGTTGAGCGGGTTGATCTCGACCAGCGAGGCATCCGTTTCCATGTAGCAGGTGTAGAGCTTCTTGAAGACGTCCACGGCCTGGGCGGTGGAGTCGGCCGGGATGCCGATGGCGTCGGCGATCTTCTTGGCCTGGGCATCGTTGAGGCCGGTCAGCGGGTCGATGAACTCGGTGACGATCTTCTCGGGCGTGGAATGGGCCACTTCCTCGATGTCCATGCCGCCTTCGCTGGAGGCGATGAACGCGACCTTCTGCGTGGCGCGATCCGTCACGACGGAGACGTAGTATTCCTTCTGGATGTCGGCGCCGTCTTCGATGTAGAGGCGGCGGACCTTCTGGCCTTCGGGGCCGGTCTGGTGCGTCTTGAGCTGCATGCCGAGGATCTCGCCGGCCAGCTTCTTGACGTCTTCGATCGACTTGGCGACCTTGACGCCACCGCCCTTGCCGCGACCACCCGCGTGGATCTGGGCCTTGACGACCCAGACCGGGCCGCCGAGCTTCTGGGCGGCCTCGACCGCCTCCTGAACTGTGTACGCCGGGATGCCGCGGGGTACGGGCACGCCGAACTTGGC
>NZ_JBFTHX010000134.1:0-762 GCF_056394465.1 Variovorax sp. 10N432 | reverse complement strand
AATGATGTCCTCACCCGGCTGCCCACGCAGCTGAACAGCCGCATCGACGAACTGCTTCCGCACAACTGGCACCCCGCGCGCTGAGCACGTCGCCGCTACCGCGGCGATCCTCGTCCGCCCGTCAACTATGGGACGGCCAGCCGCTTACCCCGATGAAGTCAATCATCAACAGCAAGCTGATTTATCCGCTGCTGGACCGCGAAGCAGGCTTCGCGGCCGGCCAATCCGGCCTCAGCTTGACGCTCTGAACCCTCAGGCGCACCTGCGAGGCGCTTCCTTCGCCAGTCGTCAATGAAGACGCGCGATCGCTGGGACAGAGAGGCGATTGCACTCGCTCCGCTTTGATGCCTTCCTGCCAAGGCTATCCGGCATCGGTGGCCATCTTTCCAATGAAGATCCGCATGACCAGAGATGACCCCGTCGAGGGTCGAACCATCCAGCGCAACCACCACATTCCAGCCGTCGTAGGCGAATCGATGAACTGCAGAGTTTGTCATCATCACAATCCTCCAACTGGCTCGCGCGCTCCTTCGGTAGATTTCAATCCAGGTGCTCAAGCAACAAGGGTGCCACGGCGCGCAAGAACGCAAGTTCACACGGCTTGAGCGCACGTTGTTCGACGTCGAAGTGGCACAAAATCGCAACAGTGGGCCCACCCTGCGGACCGAGAGCCATCCCGAAGTACGACACGATTGGCGCGCCGAAGGTGAGGAGCCGATGGTCGATCCTGCAGTCGTCACACACGAATTCGCCGTTCTCGGC
>NZ_JBFTHX010000133.1:0-775 GCF_056394465.1 Variovorax sp. 10N432 | reverse complement strand
GTGGAGGATGCCTCGGGGTAGAACACTTTGGTCAGGCCTTCGATCACGCCGAGCCCGAGCCCGGTCAGGATGGCGCCCATGATCGAGCCCATRCCGCCGATCACCACCACCGCGAACACGACGATGATGAGGTTCTGCCCCATCAGCGGCGAGACCTGGATCACCGGCGCCGCGAGCACGCCGGCGAAGGCAGCCAGTGCCACGCCGAAGCCGTAGGTCAGCGTGATCATCAGCGGCACGTTGACCCCGAAAGCCTCGACCAGCCGCGGGTTCTCGGTGCCGGCGCGCAGGTAGGCGCCGAGCCGTGTCTTCTCGATCACGAACCAGGTCGCGAAGCAGACCACCAGCGAGGCCACCACCACCCAGGCCCGGTAGTTGGGCAGGATCATGAAGCCGAGGTCGGTGGCGCTGGCCAGCGCGTCGGGCGTGTCGTAGGCCAGGCCCGAGACACCGTAGATCGAGCGGAACACGCCTTCGATCAGCAGCGTGAGGCCGAGCGTCAGCAAGAGGCCGTAGAGGTGGTCGAGCTTGTAGATCCAGCGCAGCAGCAGCCGCTCGATGACGATGCCGAACAGCCCGACGATGACCGGCGCCACCGCCAGCATGACCCAGTAATTGACGTCGAAATAGTTCATCGCCATCCAGGTCAGCACCGCGCCCAGCATGAACAGCGCGCCGTGCGCGAAGTTGATGACGTTGAGCAGGCCGAAGATCACTGCGAGCCCGAGGCTCAGGATCGCGTAGAACTCGCGTAGAACGACCCGTTGACCAGCCC
>NZ_JBFTHX010000132.1:0-800 GCF_056394465.1 Variovorax sp. 10N432 | reverse complement strand
ATCATGCAAGACCGGCTGCTTCGCGTCATTGGGAATTGCGCTGTGAACGCGCTCCCTGCGAAGGGCTATAGACGGGTGATCACAGTCATCTCTGGCAGGCGCTCCCAGGGCAGTCCCACCACCAGCGCATCGAACTGCGCCTGCGTCAAGGAGAGCGGGGTCGCTGCGCTGCTCTCGATCGGCCACACGAAGCGCCCCGCGTTGAGCCTCCTGGCGGCACACCACACGCCGAAGCCGTCGTGCACGAGCAGCTTGATACGGGTGGCCCGCACGTTGGCGAACAAGTAGCCGTGGTGCGCACGAGCACTGCCGAGGGCATGCACGACGTGAGCCATCAGGCGCTCGGCGCCGGCACGCATGTCCAAGGGCTGGGTGCAAAGCCAGAGGGCGTCGATGCGGATCATCGCAACAGCTCGCGCAGCCAAGCCGCGCAATCGACCGCCGCCGAGACCGGCCATGTGACACTCACGCCCAGAGCACCGCGCTTGAACTCGAGTCGGATCGTCTCGGTACTGGCCGCCACGCGCGATGGCGCCGGAGCCGCCGGCGGCGCAGGCAACGACAACTCGACAAACTCCCGCGCACGCTCGACCGTGGCACTTGMTGGAGGTGGCGCGGGAATCGCCCCGCGGCCACGACGCCACTGATGCACGAGGTTGTCGTTCAGCCCAAACGACAGCGCGACCGCCGCGACGGAAGCGCCGGGTTCGGCGCAGGCGGCCAGAACCTGCGCCTTGAACGCCGCGCTGTGCCGGCGGCGTTGCTTCGGATTGACGTCCATAGATGTCCAGCTAACTTAG
>NZ_JBFTHX010000131.1:0-805 GCF_056394465.1 Variovorax sp. 10N432 | reverse complement strand
GAAGTCGACGGCGGCCTGGAGACCATTTCTCTTTCCGTGCCCGCGGTCATCACCACCGACCTGCGCCTGAACGAGCCGCGCTACGTGACCTTGCCCAACATCATGAAGGCCAAGAAGAAGCAGCTGGACACGTTCAAGCCGGAAGACCTCGGCGTGGATGTCAAGCCGCGCCTGAAGACCTTGAAGGTCAGCGAGCCGCCGAAGCGCGGCGCGGGCATCAAGGTGCCGGATGTCGCCACGCTGGTGGACAAGCTGAAGAACGAAGCGAAGGTAATCTGAAAAGCTTGCGGGACAGACCGCAGCGCGAAGCGCAAGCTCTGTCCCCAACTGA
The DNA here is from genome assembly GCF_056394465.1 of Variovorax sp. 10N432. Lineage (NCBI taxonomy): Bacteria > Pseudomonadati > Pseudomonadota > Betaproteobacteria > Burkholderiales > Comamonadaceae > Variovorax > Variovorax sp. 10N432. Next base: position 474 of record NZ_JBFTHX010000131.1, on the reverse strand, counting down.
TCAGGCCAATTTTTTGGAACAAAAAATGACCGTACTTGTTATTGCCGAACACGACCACGCCACCCTCAAGCCGGCGACCCTCAACACCGTCACCGCGGGCCTTGCCTGCGCCAGCGGCGACGTCCACGTGCTGGTGGCCGGTGCCAACGCCGCCGAAGCCGGCAAGGCCGCGAGCCAGGTCGCAGGCGTCGCCAAGGTGATCGTCGCCGACAGCCCGTCCCTGGCCGAGAACCTCGCCGAGAACGTCGCCGCCCAGGTGCTCGCGATCGCCAAGAACTACAGCCACATCCTGTTCCCCTCGACCGCCAACGGCAAGAACGTCGCCCCGCGCGTGGCCGCGCTGCTGGATGTCGCCCAGATCAGCGACATCACCAAGGTCGACAGCCCCGACACCTTCGAGCGGCCGATCTATGCKGGCAATGCGATTGCCATCGTGCAGAGCAGCGATGCGATCAAGGTCGTCACTGTTCGCAC
>NZ_JBFTHX010000130.1:0-805 GCF_056394465.1 Variovorax sp. 10N432 | reverse complement strand
GTGCGAACAGTGACCACCTTGATCGCATCGCTGCTCTGCACGATGGCAATCGCATTGCCCGCATAGATCGGCCGCTCGAAGGTGTCGGGGCTGTCGACCTTGGTGATGTCGCTGATCTGGGCGACATCCAGCAGCGCGGCCACGCGCGGCGCCACGTTCTTGCCGTTGGCGGTCGAGGGGAACAGGATGTGGCTGTAGTTCTTGGCGATCGCGAGCACCTGGGCGGCGACGTTCTCGGCCAGGTTCTCGGCCAGGGACGGGCTGTCGGCGACGATCACCTTGGCCACGCCTGCGACTTGAGAGGCGGCCTTGCCGGCTTCGGCGGCGTTGGCACCGGCCACCAGCACATGGACATCGCCGCTGGCGCAGGCGATGCCGGCGGTGACGGTGTTGAGGGTCGCCGGCTTGAGCGTGGCGTGGTCGTGTTCGGCAATAACAAGTACGGTCATTTTTTGTTCCAAAAAATTGGCCTGATCAGTTGGGGACAGAGCTTGCGCTTCGCGCTGCGGTCTGTCCCGCAAGCTTTTCAGATTACCTTCGCTTCGTTCTTCAGCTTGTCGACGAGGGTCGCCACATCCGGCACCTTGATGCCGGCACCCCGCTTCGGCGGCTCGCTGACCTTCAAGGTCTTCAGGCGCGGCTTGACATCCACGCCCAGGTCTTCCGGCTTGAACGTGTCCAGCTGCTTCTTCTTGGCCTTCATGATGTTGGGCAAGGTCACGTAGCGCGGCTCGTTCAGGCGCAGGTCGGTGGTGATGACCGCGGGCACGGAAAGAGAAATGGTCTCCAGGCCGCCGTCGACTTC
>NZ_JBFTHX010000129.1:0-817 GCF_056394465.1 Variovorax sp. 10N432 | reverse complement strand
AGCTTCCGCGGTCGCGAGCGTCTGTTCCTGCCCGAGGAGCGTTGGCAAGCCGAAGCGCCGAGGCACTACGCCAGGTTGCAGCTGCCGGCTAAGGCTAGCGAGTTCCTCGTACCGCTACTTGCTCGCATGCTCATTGGCATCGACGCGGTGGCGGCCGCCGCGCGTTCGGGTGATCTGCGAGTCGACGACGAGCTGCATCTGGCGTCGTTGGCTGCCGACGAAGATGACCCCCAAGTGGTGAGCCTGCGCACCCAGCTCGACCAGCGCATCGGTGAGTCGCAGTTGCCCGAGGTCATCCTGGCCGTGGACGCCCAGGTGCGCTTCAGCTGGATCATGCTCGGGCGCGAGCCGAGAACGGCGCAGGAACTGCTGATGACCTATGCCGGCATCCTGGCGCACGGCACCAGCCTCACGGCGGCCGAGTGCGCGCGCATGATCCCGCAGTTGTCGGCGACCAGCATCCGTCAGGCCATGCGCTGGGCCGGCCACGAGCGTCGACTGGCACGGGCCTGCCAGGCGGTGCTGGCGTTCATGCAGGGCCACCCCATCGCGGCGACCTGGGGCCGAACTGACCTGGCCTCCTCGGACATGATGAGCCTGGAGACCAGTCGGCGCGTGTGGCAAGCACGCCAGGACCCGCGGCGCCAGGTGGCTTCCATCGACGTGTACAGCCACGTGCAGGACCGATGGGGAATCTTCCACGCGCAGCCGATCGTGCTCAATGAGCGGCAGGCGGGCGCTGCCATCGAGGGTGTCATTCGACAGGAACGGATCGAGACGTCTCAGCTCGCTGTCGACACGCACGGTTTCACCGACT
>NZ_JBFTHX010000128.1:0-817 GCF_056394465.1 Variovorax sp. 10N432 | reverse complement strand
CGGTGAAACCGTGCGTGTCGACAGCGAGCTGAGACGTCTCGATCCGTTCCTGTCGAATGACACCCTCGATGGCAGCGCCCGCCTGCCGCTCATTGAGCACGATCGGCTGCGCGTGGAAGATTCCCCATCGGTCCTGCACGTGGCTGCACACGCCGATGGAAGCCACCTGGCGCCGCGGGTCCTGGCGTGCTTGCCATACGCGCCGACTGGTCTCCAGGCTCATCATGTCCGAGGAGGCCAGGTCAGTTCGGCCCCAGGTCGCCGCGATGGGGTGGCCCTGCATGAACTCCAGCACCGCCTGGCAGGCCCGTGCCAGTCGACGCTCGTCGCCGGCCCAGCGCATGGCTTGGCGAATGCTGGTGGCCGACAACTGCGGGATCATGCGCGCGCACTCGGCCGCCGTGAGGCTGGTGCCGTGCGCGAGGATGCCGGCATAGGTCATCAGCAGTTCCTGCCCCGTTCTCGGCTCGCGCCCGAGCATGATCCAGCTGAATCGCACCTGGGCGTCCACGGCCAGGATGACCTCGGGCAACTGCGCTTCACCGATGCGCTGATCGATCTGGCTGCGCAGCCTCACGACTTGGGGGTCATCTTCGTCCGCCGGCAACGACGCCAGATGCAGTTCGTCATCGACGCGCAGATCACCTGAACGCGCGGCGGCCGCGACCGCGTCGATGCCAATGAGCATGCGAGCAAGTAGCGGTACGAGGAACTCGCTAGCCTTAGCCGGCAGCTGCAACCTGGCGTAGTGCCTCGGCGCTTCGGCTTGCCAACGCTCCTCGGGCAGGAACAGACGCTCGCGACCGCGGAAGCTGCT
>NZ_JBFTHX010000127.1:0-831 GCF_056394465.1 Variovorax sp. 10N432 | reverse complement strand
TCAGAAAGACCATCAGCCCATGAGCACGATCAAGACCAAGGACGGCGTCGAGATTTTCTACAAGGATTGGGGCCCCAAGGACGGCCAGCCGATCATGTTTCATCACGGTTGGCCGCTTTCCAGCGACGACTGGGACACGCAGATGCTGTTCTTCGTGCAACGCGGCTTCCGGGTGATCGCGCACGACCGCCGCGGGCACGGGCGGTCGGCGCAGGTGAGCGATGGCCATGACATGGACCACTACGCCGCCGATGCCTTCGCGGTGGTCGAGGCGCTCGATCTGACCAAGGTCTTTCATGTGGGCCACTCGACCGGCGGCGGCGAGGTCGCCCGCTACGTCGCGAAGCATGGCGAGCCCAGTGGTCGCGCCGCCAAGGCCGTGCTCGTGAGCGCGGTGCCGCCCCTGATGCTCAAGACCGCGAGCAATCCGGAAGGCCTGCCGATCGAGGTCTTCGACGGCTTCCGCAAGGGGGTGGCCGACAACCGGGCACAACTGTTCCTCGACGTGGCGACGGGTCCGTTCTACGGCTTCAACCGGGAAGGTGCCAAGGTCTACCAGGGCGTGATCCAGAATTGGTGGCGCCAGGGAATGATGGGCAGCGCCAAGGCGCACTACGAAGGCATCAAGGCCTTTTCGGAGACCGACCAGACGGCGGACCTGCAGGCGATCACGGTGCCGACGCTGGTCATGCATGGCGACGACGACCAGATCGTGCCGATCGCCGACGCGGCGCTGAAGTCGGTCAAGCTGCTGAAGAACGGCACGCTCAAGGTGTACAAGGGCTTCCCGCACGGCATGCTCACCACCCACGCGGAAGTCATCAACCCCGA
>NZ_JBFTHX010000126.1:0-850 GCF_056394465.1 Variovorax sp. 10N432 | reverse complement strand
CCAACGGTCAAGATCACTCGCGCGCGCCCGGATCGTCCACGATTAGGCTGAAACGTCGTCCACGATCAGCCTGAAACAGCGTCCACGTTCATCTGAAATGACGTCCACGATCGTCTGAAACGGGCGTCCACGATGCCCTGAAATACGCATCCGGGTCTCGAGCATTGCCCGCGTTCTTGGTCGAGCTGGGCGCCGCAATGATGGTCGCGTCCACGATGGTGCCCGCGCGCATCAGAAGGCCTTGCTCGGCAAGATGGGCGTTGATCTCCTCGAACAGCGCCTTGGTGAGGTCGTTGTCCAGCAGCAGGCGCCTGAACTTCAGCAGCGTGGTGGCGTCGGGAACCGACTCGTGCGACAGGTCGATGCCCACGAAGTCGCGCAGCGCCTGGCTGTCGTACAGCGCGTCCTCCAGCGCCTCGTCGGCCAGGCCGTACCATTGCTGGAGGCAGTACATGCGCAGCATCCGGGGCACGCCGATCGGCTGTCGGCCGACGCGCCCGCGCGTGGGGTACAGCGGCTCGATCACGGCAATCAGACGAGACCACGGCACGACGCGCTCCATGTCGGCCAAGAACTTCTCGCGCCGCGTGCGCTTCTTCTTCATCGCGTACTCGGCGCTGGCAAAACTGCGTTGGTTCATCTCGGTGGTGCTGTGACTTGCGATGTCTTCACGCATGCACGGGCCGTGCCCGCAGCGACCTATTGATCAGATGGTATGGGCGCCTCCCTCCTACTACTGCTAGGCACGACACCTCGGCAGTGTCAGAGTGAGCGTCCCACCGTCAACATCGAATGGAGGCCATCATGGAACGAACCGTCATTGCCGTCGACATTGCCAAGAAGGTGTTTC
>NZ_JBFTHX010000125.1:0-875 GCF_056394465.1 Variovorax sp. 10N432 | reverse complement strand
ATCATGCAAGACCGGCTGCTTCGCGTCATTGGGAATTGCGCTGTGAACGCGCTCCCTGCGAAGGGCTATAGACGGGTGATCACAGTCATCTCTGGCAGGCGCTCCCAGGGCAGTCCCACCACCAGCGCATCGAACTGCGCCTGCGTCAATGACAGCGGGGTCACCGCGCTGCTCTCGCTCGGCCACACGAAGCGCCCGGCGTTGAGCCTCCTGGCGGCACACCACACACCGAAGCCGTCGTGCACGAGCAGCTTGATGCGGGTAGCCCGCACGTTGGCGAACAAGTAGCCGTGGTGCGCACGAGCACTGCCGAGGGCATGCACGACGTGAGCCATCAGGCGCTCGGCGCCGGCACGCATGTCCAAGGGCTGGGTGCAAAGCCAGAGGGCGTCGATGCGGATCATCGCAACAACTCGCGCAGCCATGCTGCGCAGTCGACCGCCGCCGAGACCGGCCACGCAACGGTGACGCCGAGGGCCCCGCGCTTGAACTCGAGTCGGATCGTCTCGGTACTGGCCGCTGCGCGCGATGGCGCCGGAGCCGCCGGCGGCGCAGGCAACGACAACTCGACAAACTCCCGCGCACGCTCGACGGTGGCACTTGCTGGAGATGGCGCGGGACTCGCCCCGCGGCCGCGACGCCATTGATGCACGAGGTTGTCGTTCAGCCCAAACGACAGCGCGACCGCCGCGACGGAAGCGCCGGGTTCGGCGCAGGCGGCCAGTACTGTCGGCGCCGGTTGAACTTTGACCCACCCTGYCGGTTGAACTTTGACCCGGGGATGGGAGCCGGCATCGTGGTTGCCGACTGTGGATAACTGTAGCTGTTTCCTCCTTTCTTGCTTTGCTTGATGTTCGGTCTTTGAGGGCGCGGAG
>NZ_JBFTHX010000124.1:0-898 GCF_056394465.1 Variovorax sp. 10N432 | reverse complement strand
ACAACGCCCGGCGCTTCACCAAGATCATGGACGACTGAGATACCATGAACCCCTTCACTCGCGTGCTTCCGTGATCGTCCACGATCACCTTGAAACACCGTCCGCGATCACGCTGAAACCAGCGTCCACGATCGCTGAAATGCGCACCCGGAGATGCATCAGACCAAGAAGGGAAACACTTGGCACTTTGGCCTCAAGGCCCATATTGGCGTGGATGCCGAATCGGGGCTCGTGCACACCGTGATCGCCACGGCGGCCAACGTCAACGGCGTGACGCAAGCTGGCGCACTTTTGCACGGCGAGGAGACGGCGGCCTTCGGCGACGCCGGGTATCGGGGCGTGCACAAGCGCGAGGAAGCGCAAGGCCCGAAGTGGCACGTGGCGATGCAGCCGGGCAAGCGCCGGCAGCTGGATCTGACGCGCAAGTGGGCGCGGCTGCTGGAGAAAGCCGAGCAGCTGAAGGCGAGCATCCGGGCCAAGGTCGAGCATCCGTTCCATGTGATCAAAAACCTGTTTCGCCACAAGAAGACCCGCCACAAGGGCCTTGCGAAGAACGAGGCGCAGCTGTTCAGCCTGTTCGGGCTGGCCAATCTGGTCATCGCCAAGAGGTCGTTGCTGGTCGCGCATGGCCGAGGTGCGTCTTGAGCACCGAAAGTGGCCTCGAAAGAGGCGCAAAACGCCCGGCGGGCAGACCTCACGGCGCGACGTTGACCGAAATCGCGACCGCATCGCGTCGTGATGTCTTCAGATCCGACGACGTCGTTCATTGATCAGATGGTATGGGCGCCTCCCTCCTACTACTGCTAGGCACGACACCTCGGCAGTGTCAGAGTGAGCGTCCCACCGTCAACATCGAATGGAGGCCATCATGGAACGAACCGTCATTGCCGTCGACATT
>NZ_JBFTHX010000123.1:0-993 GCF_056394465.1 Variovorax sp. 10N432 | reverse complement strand
AACTCGGGCGAGAAGGTCGTGATCTACGACAACGGGGTGAAGATCGGCGAGACCGATGTGAACCCGGACGGCTCGTGGAGCTTCACGCCCGACCTGGGCAAGGAATTGAACGATGGCCCGCACCACGTCGAGGCGACCAACGTCGACGCGGCGGGCAACGAGAGCGCCAAGTCGAACCCGTTCGAGTTCACGGTGGATACGCAGGCGCCGACCCAGGCGACCACGATCGAGGGCGTGTACGACGACGTCGCGGCCGACGGCAGCGTGCTGGCGACGGCCGAGAAGATCGGCAACGGCGGCTACACGAACGACACGACGCCGCAGCTGCGCGGCACGCTGAGCGACGGGCTCAACGCGGGCGAGAAGGTGGTGATCCTGCGCGATGGCGCGGTGATCGGTGAGGCCACGGTCGACGGCACGGGCACGGGCTGGAGCTTCGACGACGCGGGGCTTGCCGACGGCAAGACCTACATCTACACGGCGCGAGTGGAAGACCAGGCTGGCAACCGGGGCGGCATATCGAGCGACTACCTGGTGCACGTGGACACGTCCGAGCCGTCGCAGACGGTGGTCATCACGACGGTGTGGGACGACGTGGCGCCGGGCACTGGCGACGTGGCCAACAACGGCACGACCAACGACTCGCAGCCGGAGCTGCGCGGGACGCTGTCGTCGGCGCTGGCCGGCAACGAGACGCTGGCGGTGTATCGCGACGGCGTGAAGATCGGCGAAGCGAAGGTGAGCGGCACCAGCTGGACCTTCGAAGACACGACGGGGCTGGACAGCGGCACGAGCTACAGCTACGAGGCGCGGGTGGAAGATGCGGCGGGCAACCTCGGCGCGTACTCGTCGCCCTACGGCATCACGCTGGAGCTCATCGGGCCGGACAACCGGGCGACGATCACGGCGTTGAACGACGACGAGGCGCCGGTGACGGGCCCGGTGGCGAACAACGGCTGGACGAACGACCTGACGCCGCAACTGGAAGGCACG
>NZ_JBFTHX010000122.1:0-996 GCF_056394465.1 Variovorax sp. 10N432 | reverse complement strand
AACTCGGGCGAGAAGGTCGTGATCTACGACAACGGGGTGAAGATCGGCGAGACCGATGTGAACCCGGACGGCTCGTGGAGCTTCACGCCCGACCTGGGCAAGGAATTGAACGATGGCCCGCACCACGTCGAGGCGACCAACGTCGACGCCGCGGGCAACGAGAGCACGAAGTCGAACCCGTTCGAGTTCACGGTCGACACGCAGGCGCCGACCCAGGCGACCACGATCGAAGGCGTGTACGACGACGTCGCGGCCGACGGCAGCGTGCTGGCGACGGCCGAGAAGATCGGCAACGGCGGCTACACGAACGACACGACGCCGCAGCTGCGCGGCACGCTGAGCGATGTGCTGGCGGCTGGGGAGAAGGTCGTGGTGTTGCGCGACGGGCAGGTGATCGGCACGGCGACGGTGAACGGCACGGGCTGGACCTTCGACGACGCGGGGCTTGCCGATGGCAAGACCTACATCTACACGGCGCGAGTGGAAGACCAGGCTGGCAACCGGGGCGGCGTATCGAGCGATTACCTGGTGCACGTGGACACGTCCGAGCCGTCGCAGACGGTGGTGATCACGACGGTGTGGGACGACGTGGCGCCGGGAATCGGCGACGTGGCCAACAACGGCACGACCAACGACTCGCAGCCGGAGCTGCGCGGGACGCTGTCGTCGGCACTGGCCGGCAACGAGACGCTGGCGGTGTACCGGGACAACGTCAAGATCGGCTACGCGACCGTGGATGGCACCGGCACGAACTGGAAGTACGTCGACACGACGGGCCAGTTGGAGAACCACGGGAGCTACAGCTACGAGGCGCGGGTGGAAGACGCGGCGGGCAACCTCGGCGCGAACTCGTCGCCCTACGGCATCACGCTGGAGCTCATCGGGCCGGACAACCGGGCGACGATCACGGCGTTGAACGACGACGAGGCGCCGGTGACGGGCCCGGTGGCGAACAACGGCTGGACGAACGACCTGACGCCGCAACTGGAAGGCACG
>NZ_JBFTHX010000121.1:0-1034 GCF_056394465.1 Variovorax sp. 10N432 | reverse complement strand
CTAGCTGTGAAGTTTCAGTAGGTTGTTCATCCGTCCCAGATTTGGGAAGCTGTGGTTACCAAGACACGGCTACTCAACTCAGGAGAGACGGATGAACAGCCATAAGCATGCGAGATTGACGCCCAAAGGTCGAGCCCTCCTGGTAAGCCGGGTGTTGCAGCAGGGTTGGAAGGTGGCTGCCGCCAGCGAAGCTGGCGGCGTGAGCGTGAGGACAGCCTACAAGTGGCTCGCTCGCTTCAAGGCCGAAGGCTCGGCAGGGTTGAATGACCGTAGTTCCAAGCCTACTCACTGCCCGCACGCCACCAGTCCTGTGGATCGGGCTTACTTTGAAGCATTGCGCCGACAGAGATGGCCGCTCTGGCGCATCGCCATGCAGGTCGGCCGCAGCCTGGCGACTCTCAGCCGCTGCATGAAGCAGGCCGGACTGTCGAGGTTGAGGTCGCTCGAACCCGTCTTGCCCGTCGTTCGCTATGAGAGGGCTGCGCCCGGCGAACTGCTTCACATCGACACCAAGCGCCTGGGACGCATCCAGGGTGTGGGCCACCGCATCACCGGAGACCGCACGCTCAACCGCAACCAAGGCATCGGCTGGGATGCGGTGCACCTGGCCATTGACGATCATTCTCGAGTGTCATTTGCAGCAATCAAGCCTGATGAAACCGCTGCGAGTTGCACGCAATTCTTGCGCGAAGCAGTCGCCGCCTACGCCCGCCTGGGAGTGCGTATCGACCGTGTGATGACCGACAACGGCACTGGGTACAAGAAGATCTTCGATGCCGCCTGCGGCGAACTGGGCTTGCGCCACATCCGCACCCGGCCCTACACCCCGAAGACGAATGGCAAGGCTGAACGCTTCGTGCAGACCAGCCTGCGCGAGTGGGCTTACGCCAGGCCCTACGAAAGCTCAGCTCAACGCGAGGCCGCGCTACAGCCCTTCATCCATCACTACAACTGGCATCGGCCACACTCAGCCCTCAACCATCAGCCGCCCATGAGCCGGATACCGGCCATGAACAACCTGCTGAAACTCGACA
>NZ_JBFTHX010000120.1:0-1102 GCF_056394465.1 Variovorax sp. 10N432 | reverse complement strand
GGCGCGGGCGGATCGATCGCCGCGGCGAGCGTGCTGAACGCGCCGCCCGATGGCCAGACGCTGCTGGTGACGACCGGCAACGACATGATCCTCTCGCCCCTCGCGATGTCGCAGGTCAAGTACAAGCCCGAGAACTACCGGCTGTTGGCGACCATYCTGCCGACCGACTTCACGCTGGTCACGAGTGCCGAGCACGCCTTCGCCAATGTCGACGAGCTCATCGAGCATTCGAAGAAGSCGGGCAGCAAGGAGATGACGGTCGGCAGCTGGGGCTACGGCTCGGCGCCTTACCTCGTGGCGGCGGACTTTGGCGCCGCCACGGGTGCGCGACTGATGGACGTGCCCTACAAGGGCGCGGCGCCGGTCGTCCAGGCGCTGCTCAGCCGGGAGATCGACATGGCCTTCGTGCCGCTGGCGCCCAACGTGCTGGAGCTGGTTCGCACGGGCAGGATCAAGGCGATCGGTGTGGCGAACACCAAGCGCAATCCCTTCCTGGCGCAGGTGCCCACGCTGAGCGAGGGCAAATACCTCAAGAACTTCGTGTACAGCGCATGGGCGGCCGTCTTCATCCCGGCCTCGGCGCCTCCCGCTGCGGCGGCCCGCCTCAGCAAGGACTTGGCGGAGATCGTGAAGGGCGACGAATTCCAGCGCTTTCTTCGCGACTCGGCCGCGTTGCCTGTCGAACCCATGACGCTCGACCAGTCTGCGGCCTTCTACCAGCAGGAAGTCGAGAAGTTCCGCCGCATCGCCAAGCTCGTCAAGCTCGAACCACAGTAGCAGGAGTTTTCATGACCAACGCCCCCCAGTTGAAAGACATCTCGGTGACGACCTCCGTCCTTGCCTTGGACCACGTGAGGATCAACACGCCGAAACCCTATGCCGAAGTCAAGACCGCGCTCGAATCCAGGCTGGGCCGGCTCGACGACTCGATCCGGGACCTGTTGAAGAAGAACGAGATCGAAGCCGTGCGCGTCGCCCTGCAGAAGGCGGCGGGCGAAGACGGGCTCGCCATCCATTACGTCGGCCCGCACGGAGACTGGCTGGCGCTGAAAGGCAAACGCCGGAAAGCGACCGCGTACCTGATCGGCAATGTGCTGTACGC
>NZ_JBFTHX010000119.1:0-1157 GCF_056394465.1 Variovorax sp. 10N432 | reverse complement strand
AGCGACAACGCCGGCGAGCTTTCGACTTCGGGGGACGCCGGATTCTCCAGCGCCTTCGGCATCGGGGCGGGCAGGTCCATGCCGAGGTCCTGCGCCAGCCGCGCCGCCAGGTCGGGCGCCGCGTTGAGCAGGCTGGCCACCACGCGCTCGCGAATCGCGGGCACGGTGACCTTCGACAACTCGAAGCGGAAGGCATTGCCGATGTGTGCCTTCTCGACGTCGGACTGGCTTTCGAAGAAGAGGCGGGCCTGGGTGTAGTGGTCGGCGAACTTCTCCGGCTTGATGCGGACCTTGTCGGCACTCTCCTTGGCGTCCAGGCGCCGAGCGACGCTGGTAAAGCCCTGGGCGGCACCGGCCTGGAAGGGGCAACCGCCGGCGAGCGAATTCGGCTCGTAGGCGACCCGGCCGCGATGGATCGCCTGCCGGTGCATGCCGTCGCGYTGGTTGTTGTGGACCTGGGCAACCGGYGCGTTGATCGGCAACTCGTGGAAGTTGGGACCGCCGAGCCGRCTGATCTGCGTGTCGACGTAGGAGTGGATGCGTCCTGCGAGCAGAGGATCATTCGTGAAATCGAGTCCCGGCACGATGTGGGCCGTGCAGAACGCCACCTGCTCGGTCTCGGCAAAGAAGTTGTCCGGATTGCGATTCAGCACCATGCGTCCGACCACCTGCACCGGCACCAGCTCTTCCGGAACGAGCTTGGTCGCGTCRAGGATGTCGAAGCTGAACTGTTCGGCCTGCTCCTCGGTGAAGATCTGCAGGCCGAGTTCCCATTCCGGATACTCGCCGGCCTCGATCGCCTCCCACAGGTCGCGCCGATGGAAGTCCGGATCAGCGCCCGAGATCTTCACCGCCTCTTCCCAGACCTGGGAATGGGTGCCGAGCTTGGGCTGCCAATGGAACTTGACGAAGACGGACTCCCCCGCCTCGTTGACCATCCTGAAGGTGTGGACGCCGAAGCCTTGCATCATCCGGTAGCTGCGCGGAATCGCGCGGTCSGACATCAGCCACATCAGCATGTGCGTTGACTCCGGCATCAGCGAGACGAAATCCCAGAACGTGTCGTGGGCGCTGGCCGCCTGCGGCATCTGGTGATGCGGCTCGGGCTTGACCGCATGCACCAGGTCGGGAAACTTGATCGCGTCCTGGATGAAGAA
>NZ_JBFTHX010000118.1:0-1187 GCF_056394465.1 Variovorax sp. 10N432 | reverse complement strand
GTCGTAGCCGGTGGAGGTCTTGGCGGTCGGCACGACGCCATTGATCGGTTTCGCGTAGAAGGCCGGCCCGCCCACCGTGAGGTCGGCGCCGCCCTTGTTGTCGATGCGTGCCGCGGTCGCGTACACGGCCGTGCGCGCCGACAGGTTGTACACGTAGCCGAGGGCGAACTTCTCCGACTTCGGATCCGGCGACAGGCCGGGGATGAGCTGGTTCAGGGCGGTGACGTTGTTGTACTTGACCTGGGTGTAGACGGCGCGGATCAGGCCGGGTCCGACCGGCACGGTGGCGCCGACCAGGGCGCCGTTGGCACCGGGGCTGGTGAAACCGAAGGCATTGGGCAGCGGCGGGATGCCGGAGAAGTCGGTCTTGGTCTTGTTGTGCGAGTACTCGCCGAACAGCTTGACGACGCCGAAGTCGTAGGTGGCGCCGAGGTTCCAGATGTCCAGATAGCTCGTGGTGCCCTGGAAGAACTGGTCCCCGATGGTGCTGCGGGCGGCCGCCACGGCGACGTCCAGCGGGCCTTTGGCGTAGCCGAAGCGACCGCCGACATAGCGGCCGGCGCGCTGGCTGTTGGGCACGTTCGGGGTCAGCGTGCCGGGGTCGTACTTGGTCGCCTCGTTGAAGGCGTACATGAGCTGGCCGTAGAAGCCGCCCAGGTTCGGCGGCAGGAAGTAGCCCACCGAGTTGGAGGCCCGGACATAGTTGGGATTGCCCTGGAAGCCGTTGGCCACCTGGCCCGGGGTGTTGAAGCCGCTCGCGGTGGCGATCAGGTTGATGCCCACGCCGTTGGAGGTGAACGGATCCATCACGGCGTCGTTCCAGAAGGTGGGCGTGTAGTCCCGGCCGAGGCGGACCTCGCCCAGGGCGCCCGACAGGCTGACCGTGGAGCGGCGGTTGAAGGCCAGGCCGCCGCTGGGGGTGACGCCGTTGCCGGTGTCGTTGAGTATCCCGGCCTCGAGCCAGAAGCTGGCCGCGGCACCGCCGCCGAGGTCCTCGGTGCCGCGGAAGCCCAGGCGGCTGCCGGTGTAGCCCGAGCTGTTCTGCCCGGTGCTGCTGGTCGTGACGCCGACGCCGAACGGCGTCTCGGCCTTGTTCGAATAGCCGCTGACCGTGGCGTCGACGACGCCGAACAACGTGACGGAGGACTGGGCGGAAGCGCCGCCGGCGGCGAGGACGGTCAGGGCGA
>NZ_JBFTHX010000117.1:0-1193 GCF_056394465.1 Variovorax sp. 10N432 | reverse complement strand
AATGATGTCCTCACCCGGCTGCCCACGCAGCTGAACAGCCGCATCGACGAACTGCTTCCGCACAACTGGCACCCCGCGCGCTGAGCACGTCGCCGCTACCGCGGCGATCCTCGTCCGCCCGTCAACTATGGGACGGCCAGCCGCTTACCTTCCTCCTCCAAAGAGGACTTTCGAGTGTCCTCATTGCCCGCTTCGGCGGGCCTTTTTCGTGGCGATTCGGCTCAGTTCCGGGATTTCTGAGATTCCAGTTGGCGTACGAAGTGATCTACGCCCCAAGGCGAGGACTTCGAGGCCGATAGCCAGCTTACTGGACCAGCGTTTTGCCGGCGGTGCTCAAGGTGTTCGTCGCTGGCGAGGCTGTCGTCGCGCCCACCGATGACCCAGGCAACCACTCGCTGATGGCCTGCCAGCACGCCATCCCATTGGGCTAGTCGGTGGGCGACAACGTTGCAGCGGATCTGCTGGAAACTCACGCCTTAAGCCAACCGGACGACGTGACTTGCCTGGATCTCGGCCGCTGGGGGCCGTGGTGACGCAAAGTTGAGAACACACGGCATGGCTCGCGGGCGCAGAAGTTAACACGATGAAGTCAATCATCAACAGCAAGCTGATTTATCCGCTCCTGGACCGCGAAGCAGGCTTCGCGGCCGGCCAATCCGGCCTCAGCTTGACGCTCTGAACCCTCAGGCGCACCTGCGAGGCGCTTCCTTCGCCAGTCGTCAATGAAGACGCGCGATCGCTGGGACAGAGAGGCGATCGCACTCGCTCCGCTTTGATGCCTTCCTGCCAAGGCTATCCGGCATCGGTGGCCATTTTTCCAATGAAGATCCGCATGACCAGAGATGACCCCGTCGAGGGTCGAACCATCCAGCGCAACCTCCACATTCCAGCCGTCGTAGGCGAATCGATGAACTGCAGAGTTTGTCATCATCACAATCCTCCAACTGGCTCGCGCGCTCCTTCGGTAGATTTCAATCCAGATGCTCCAGCAACAAGGGTGCCACGGCGCGCAAGAACGCAAGTTCACACGGCTTGAGCGCACGATGTTCGACGTCGAAGTGGCACAAAATCGCAACAGTGGGCCCACCCTGCGGACCGAGAGCCATCCCGAAGTACGACACGATTGGCGCGCCGAAGGTGAGGAGCCGATGGTCGATCCTGCAGTCGTCACACACGAATTCGCCGTTCTCGGC
>NZ_JBFTHX010000116.1:0-1254 GCF_056394465.1 Variovorax sp. 10N432 | reverse complement strand
GGAACCTCGTCAGCGAAAACCATCAGGGCCGGCAGGCATATCAGCTTGCACATCAGGCCGGATATAAGACTGCAGCCCTGCCTCCTAAAGCGTCACACACACGAGTTCTTGCGATCCGGGAGGCGCCCATATAAGCATCTCCCTAGGCATTGAAAAGCCGGTATTGGCCGTTCACGGTACCACCGTGATTCCTTGAATTTGCATGGCGGCAACGAAGTTCTGGCGCATTTGGGCCTGTTTCTCCGGCGGATTGGTCATCCGCACGTTGTCCAAGCGGCTGAAACGTCCTTCGCGATGCCATCATCACATCCTCAGGACTGCGAGCTTTATGGTAGACCGAGCAAAGCGGTCGATGCTCTGCACCTCGAAGCCATCGCTGCTCCGCGCGCCCTGGCCTAGGCGAGATGTTCTCGCCTTTCTGCAGGCTTCCTGACGGCAAACGATTCGCCGTTTCTCGAGGACGATACCGGGTCGCCTTGTGAACTATTTAACGAATGTGACAAAAGCACATTCTTGGCGGCAAATCCTGAAAACGAACGTGTTACTTCGTGCAGCAGAATCGGGGCATACCGACTTCGGCACCGAGATACGACATGACTAGCAGAATTTCAGCCGCATTCATCGCCGGCGTCCTGCTCTTTTTCAGCGCCACGGCCGGCGCAGCAGCAGCGCCAAACTTCGTGAACTACGACGTACTGATGGAAGTTTGGCTGACGCCGGTTCTTATCGCATTGGTATGCGCTATTGCTCTGTTCGGGTTGTGGAGGCTGATGGCACGGCGACGCCGCGCCAAGGCATTGGCCGCAGTCGTCGTGGGCGCAAAGGAGCGGAGTCTGCAGCGGCACACTGAGCGACAGCGCCTCGCGACGCAGTTCTCCGACCTCAACTACTAACTGAATCGAGCAAGCCGAGCTCAATCTTCGAACCGCCGGGCGAAGATGGCTCCTTTGCCGGCCAGCGAGCTCGCAGACCTTAGGGCGTTCGCGAATTGGAAGGTCGTGATGAAGGTCCGCAATTGGCCGAACTGAGTCTTCGGCCGCCGCCGAGCGAAAGCCAGGAAACGCTGCACAACGGTTGAGTCTTCGACTCAGGCTTTCGAGCTAGGCCTGATTCGCATGCCCCATGCAGACCCCGATCTGTAGGGGGAAAGCACCATGCGTACCGCGTGCCTTCCGATGCTAAACCGCTGGCTTCGGCATCTGCTGGTACTTCGAAGGATAAGCATGCACTTCCCCCTGCATAACCGTGTCCTCA
>NZ_JBFTHX010000115.1:0-1304 GCF_056394465.1 Variovorax sp. 10N432 | reverse complement strand
CAGGCTACCCGTGCGTTGCTGGAGTCCCGCGGTTGCGGCGCCATCGATCGTGGCGGCTTGCAGCAACCGGGAGGCCTTGGTTTGTGCCGCCGTTTCGGGACCGCCAGCGGGTCCCAGGATCCTTCGAACGTAGAAGGCCGTGCGCATCGGAAGCAAGTACATCTCCCTCGGCGACGGCTGCGACGGTCTAAAGAGGGCCAGGCGCTACGCGACGATCGAGCGCTTGCGTCAGAAGGTCGGCAGCGGCTCGCCCAACATCATAAGCCCCATGCTCGAGCGCTGCTTCTCCACGCTCGGCAAGCGCCTGGACGGTCATGGCGCCAACCTGGTCAACGGCGAGGCGCACATTCCTTCGTAAGGCAATACGCCGCTCATAGTAGTTGACGCCGGGCAGCAATTGAATCGCCGACGCCCGGCTCACCTGCTTAGAAGCTTCCAGGCGACGATGGCAAGGATGGCCAGGCCCGCGATCCCGAGGTAGGGCGTGTACCCGATTCCGTCATCCGTCGGTTCGGAGCGCAGGGGTGCCGCTTGGGCCGCCACGGTGCTGAACGGGAAATAGAGAGCGCCACCGAGCGCATTGCTGTCTGGGCCTGCGGCGAAGCGCGTAGACGTGTCCTCTGTCTGCGATTTATCCATGGCCTTGAGATCTCCTTCTCCTGGAAAAAACTATGAGGTCTTCGCCATCAGACCCGAAAGTTGGTCTTGCCGAAGGTCGGGCGTTTTATCGACTACCTTGCGAAGCCTTTTGCCGGCGTAGCCTTGGGCGCGCAGGGCTGAGACAACGCTGTAGACTTACCCAGGCCAAACGCATTCAGGGAAGCATCAGGTGCGGCTGACGGTGCTGTCCGGGCGAATACTGAACGCCCGGCCAACCATCCGGGTAAGCGCGACTCACAGTCCAAAATCACCGCCTCGTGAGAGCCTCCCTGGTGATGCCACGGTACAGCCGCAAAGCAAGGCGATCACAGCCAGACAGAGCGAGCCGATGGCAAAGGACACCAGCGACGCAGTCAGGGGGTCGCCACACATGCCCCATGCAACCTGACCATTCAAAGTGGTCTGCAAAGCGATGGCGCTGTGGCGCCGAAACCGATACGTATCAGTAGCAATAGCGCATTCATCAAGCACTAATTCAGCTTGAACGATTCCGCAAACGGATCCGGCCTGTACCCAGCCGCATTGAACAGATAAGCGAGGGACTCGTCGATCGCGGAGCGCAGCTTTGCCTGATCCACGCCCAGCACGACACCACGCCGTTTGCGCAGGCGCCCGCCAATGATGACCGTATCGACATTGCTGCC
>NZ_JBFTHX010000114.1:0-1386 GCF_056394465.1 Variovorax sp. 10N432 | reverse complement strand
CTTATATGGGCGCCTCCCGGATCGCAAGAACTCGTGTGTGTGACGCTTTAGGAGGCAGGGCTGCAGTCTTATATCCGGCCTGATGTGCAAGCTGATATGCCTGCCGGCCCTGATGGTTTTCGCTGACGAGGTTCCCATCTGATCAACGAGCTTGATGCTCTTGTTCCCTATCGGAGTGTCCCCGTCCCGGTCCGACCTGTCTGTCCCATCACACGCGTGGTCGCTTGCTCTCCTTCAGAAGCGTTGTTCTTGCATCTTCGTCAGCCCGCGGCCTGCCAAGCCCCGGGGCGCCAAGCTAGACCTCGGGCCAGCACTGCCCAGATCGTTCGCGCCAGCTTGTTCGCCACGGCAGCGACGGCCACGCTGTAGGGTCGGCGCTGCAACAGAGCGGTCAGCCATGGCCATGTCGGGCCATCCTTGGCTCTGATCACGACGGCTCGAGCACCATGCATAAGGAGTGTTCGCAGGTAGGCATCACCACGCTTGCTGATGCCGAGCTGCCTGACCCGCCCGCCCGTACCGGTCTGACGAGGAACAAGTCCGACCCAGGCGGCAAACTCCCGAGCATCTTTGAACGCCGCCGGCGTCCCCATACTGGCGACCACGGCAGTAGCGGTAAGAAGACCTATGCCGGGAATTTCGGCGACAGCCTTGCAGGCTGGCAGCTCTCGCATTTGCTGCGTGAGCCGTCGCTCAATGAGACCGATGTCTGCCTGCAGTTGCTGAACTCTCCTGAGCTGCTCGTCCAAGCTGTCCATGAGCATCGCTGGCAGCCGCGTCTTCGCATCGCATATAGCGTCGGGTAATGCCTTGAGCAGCGCCGCGTGACCTTCCGGCAGCACGACTCCAAACTCATAGAGAAGCCCCCTAAGCTCATTGGTCTGCATGATGCGCGTCTTCATGAGTTGCGCGCGCAGCCGGTGCAGCGACAGCACGATCTGCTGGGCCTCGGTCTTAACAGGAACGAAACGCATGCCTGGCTGCTGGCATGCCGTCCAGATCGCTTGGGCGTCCGCAGCATCGGTCTTGTTGCGCTGCACGAACGGACGCACCTTCCTGGGCGAGATCAGTCGCACCTCGTGACCAAACTCGATCAAAGCACGGGCCCAGTCGTGCGCCCCGCCGCACGCTTCCATCACGACCAGCGCAGCAGTACGGTTGGCAAACCATTCGAGCATCCTTGCGCGCTTCACCTGCAAGCGCTCGATGCAGCCGGTATCCATGTCGACCCAGTGCAGCTGAAACACCTTCTTGGCAATGTCGACGGCAATGACGGTTCGTTCCATGATGGCCTCCATTCGATGTTGACGGTGGGACGCTCACTCTGACACTGCCGAGGTGTCGTGCCTAGCAGTAGTAGGAGGGAGGCGCCCATACCATCTGATC
>NZ_JBFTHX010000113.1:0-1395 GCF_056394465.1 Variovorax sp. 10N432 | reverse complement strand
ACCGTGAATCCGCTCTCTTCCATGATCGCCAGCTTGGCATCCGCCGTGTCGGCGCCGCCGGAAATCAGCGCACCGGCGTGGCCCATGCGCTTGCCGGGAGGCGCCGTGACGCCGGCGATGAAACCGACGATCGGCTTCTTCATGTTGTCCTTGCACCAGCGCGCCGCTTCGGCTTCGTCGGGGCCGCCGATTTCGCCGATCATGATGACGGCGTCGGTGTCGGGGTCTTCGTTGAAGGCCTTCATGACGTCGATGTGCTTCAGGCCGTTGATCGGGTCGCCGCCGATGCCGACCGCCGACGATTGGCCCAGGCCGATCTCGGTGAGYTGGGCCACGGCTTCATAGGTCAGCGTGCCGGAGCGGCTGACCACGCCGATGCGGCCCTTGCGGTGGATGTGGCCGGGCATGATGCCGATCTTGATCTCGTCGGGCGTGATCAGGCCGGGGCAGTTSGGGCCGAGCAGCAGCGTCTTCTTGCCGCCGGCGGCTTCCTTGGCGCGCATCTTGTTGCGCACTTCGAGCATGTCGCGGACCGGGATGCCTTCGGTGATGCAGATCGCCATGTCGAGGTCGGCCTCGACCGCTTCCCAGATGGCGGCGGCGGCGCCGGCCGGCGGCACGTAGATCACCGACACGGTGGCGCCGGTCTGCGAGGCCGCTTCCTTGACSGAGGCGTAGATCGGGATGTTGAAGATCGACTCRCCGGCCTTCTTCGGGTTCACGCCGGCCACGAAGCAGTTCTTGCCGTTCGCGTATTCCTGGCAYTTTTCCGTGTGGAACTGGCCGGTCTTGCCGGTGATGCCTTGCGTGATGACCTTGGTGTCTTTGTTGATGTAGATCGACATGACTTGTTCCTTACTTGGCGACGGCCGCAACGACCTTCTGAGCGGCTTCCGCCATCGTGTCGGCGCTGATGATCGGCAGGCCCGAATCGGCCAGCAGCTTCTTGCCCTCGACTTCGTTGGTGCCCTTCATGCGCACSACCAGCGGCACTTGCAGGTTCACSGCCTTGCARGCCGCGATCACGCCGGTGGCGATGGTGTCGCACTTCATGATGCCGCCGAAGATGTTGACSAGGATGGCCTCGACGTTCTTGTTCTTCAGCATGATCTTGAAGGCYTCGGTSACCTTCTCGGGGGTGGCGCCGCCRCCCACGTCGAGGAAGTTGGCCGGCTCGCCGCCGAACAGCTTGATGGTGTCCATGGTCGCCATGGCCAGGCCGGCGCCGTTCACCAGGCAGCCGATGTTGCCGTCGAGGCTGATGTAGGCGAGGTCGAACTTGCTGGCTTCGACTTCGGCCGCGTCTTCCTCGTCGAGGTCGCGCAGGGCGACGATCTCGGGGTGGCGGAACAGCGCGTTGCTGTCGAAGTTGAACTTGGCGTCGAGCGCCATGAT
>NZ_JBFTHX010000112.1:0-1401 GCF_056394465.1 Variovorax sp. 10N432 | reverse complement strand
TGCAGCCATGCATGCAGGTCCGCCCACAGTGGCTTCGCATGGCTGCATCTTCTCGACAGCCGCTCATCGCTCGTCAGCGCCGACAGCTCTCGCTCGAGGCGGTAGATCTCCGCGATGCGACGCAGCGCCTCCTCAGCGACAGCGCTCTTTCCCGAGTCGAGCAGCAGTTCATCGAACTTGCGTCTGGCATGGGCAAGGCATCCGGCGGCGATGCGTCCGGGCGTGGCACTCATCACGCTGTCGTAGGCCTTGTATTCATCGCGCACCAGCGTGCCGCGCCAACTTCGCTCGTCCTGACCACCCCCAGCGCCCAGGAACGCGATCGGATACTGCGCGCCGCGTCCCTCGCAGAAGTCATAGATCACGCCCGGCACTGGATCGAAGGCGCTGCGTGCGTAGGCCCAGACGTAGGCCTTCTTGGTCTTGCCCCGACCCGGGTCGAGCAGGGCCACCGGCGTTTCGTCGGCATGGAGCACCCGGGCGGAGAGCACGAAGCGCTTGTGCGCGTCGTAAAGCGGCTCCAGTGCCGCACCGCCTCGGCCAGACCAGGCTGCCAGTGTCGAGCGCGGCGTGTGCACGCCCGAACGCGCGTTGATGGCCTCCTGGCGGTAGTACGGCAGGTGATCCACGAAGCGGCTGATCAGGGTGTGCGCCACCAGGCCGGCTGCGGGCATGCCGCCGTCGATGATCTGCGGCTCGACGGCTTCTTGCACCAGGCGTTGGCARCAGCGGCACGCCCACTTGCCGTAGACGTGTCGGTGCACGAAGAACTCCGCCGGCACGATGTCCAGCTTCTCGCTGATGTCCTCGCCCACGCGCACCATCGGCTTGCCGCAGCCCGGGCTTGGGCAKGCGGTGTCCTCGGGSTCATGGTCATGCTGCACGCGACGCAGATGGTCGGGCAGGGGCTGGCGTCGCGGCTTACGCCTGGACGACGCGGCTRTGTCATCYGGCGGCGTGCCCTGCGCCTGCTTCAGCAGGGCCTCCAGAGCGGCMTCGTCTTCRGTCAGCGTCTCCTCGAACAGCCGGCGCTGCTCGGCGCTCATCGCCTCGGACTTCGCACCGAACTTCCAGGCCTTGTGSCGAGCCAGCTCGAACGTGAGTTTCTCGAGCTTGGCGTCCTTCAGRCGGATGTCCTGCGCYTGGCGCTGGATCTGCTGCAGCATCTGCTGCGCRAGCGCCGTGACCGCCTCGGGGGKCAGACCTTGGAGGTCTTCGTCCTTGAGGTTGTGCAGGTCCTGCATGGGTTCYCATCATGCAAGACCGGCTGCTTCGCGTCATTGGGAATTGCGCTGTGAACGCGCTCCCTGCGAAGGGCTATAGACGGGTGATCACAGTCATCTCTGGCAGGCGCTCCCAGGGCAGTCCCACCACCAGCGCATCGAACTGCGCCTGCGTCAA
>NZ_JBFTHX010000111.1:0-1456 GCF_056394465.1 Variovorax sp. 10N432 | reverse complement strand
TGAACCGCACCGGCTTTCGAGGAGGCCTATTGGCTTGAGTCCGACCGGGATGGTCTGACTTCTCTTCTGGCTGTTCTGACTTTCATTATTCCAGCCCCCCGCAGGGGCCGCCGGAGGCGCCCCCGGTTGGGCCATGTACTCATGGTTCAACCCTTCTGCAGCACTGCCGACTGGGCAGGCTTGGTTGTGGTCACCGCCTGGGCTTGCAGGCGCCAGTAGTTCGCCTCTGCTTCGGCCGGCGGGATGTAGCCGATAGGCTCCAGCAAGCGGTGATGGTTGAACCATGAGACCCACTCGAGGGTGGCGAGTTCGACCGCCTCGCGCGTCTTCCAGGGGCCGCGTCGGTGGATGATCTCAGCCTTGTACAGACCGTTGATGGTCTCGGCCAGCGCGTTGTCGTAGCTGTCGCCGGTGCTGCCCACCGAGGGCTCGATGCCGGCTTCGCCCAGCCTCTCGCTGTAGCGGATCGACACGTACTGCGAGCCCCTATCGCTGTGATGCACCAGCGCCCCTTCACGCTCGCCCCGACGCGCGTACAGTGCCTGCTCCAGCGCGTCGAGCACGAAGTCGGTCTGCATCGAGCTGCTGACCCGCCAGCCGACGATGCGCCGCGCGAAGACATCGATGACGAAGGCCACGTACACGAAGCCCTGCCAGGTCGACACGTAGGTGAAGTCCGCCACCCAAAGCTGGTTCGGCCTGTCCGCCTTGAAGTGCCGGTTCACCCGATCGAGCGGGCATGCGGCCTTGACGTCCGGTACTGTCGTTCGCACTTTTTTGCCGCGACGCGCGCCGCTCAGCCCGCATAGCCGCATGAGTCGCTCGACAGTGCATCGCGCCACAGCCGTGCCTTCGCGGCGCAGTTGCCGCCAGACCTTGTCGGCACCATAGACCCGCAGGTTCTGGTCGTACACGCGCTCCACCTGCAGCAGCAAGCTCGCATCACGCTGGGCTCGCGCGGGCAGCAGCGCCGGGTTGCGCTGGCGCGCCGCGTGGCGCCGGTATGCCGACGGGGCGACCTGCAGCGCGCGGCAGATCGGCTCGACCCCGCAACGAGCGCGATGCTCGTCGATGAAGGCGTTCACTTCTTGAGTTGGCGGTCGAACTCCGCCTGGGCGAAATACGCGCTGGCCAACTTCAGGATCTCGTTGGTCTTGCGCAGTTCGCGAACCTCGCGCTCGAGGTCCTTGATGCGCTGCTGCTCGACGGTGCTCGGGCCTGGCCGTACGCCGCTGTCGCGCTCACCCTGGCGCACCCACTTGCGCAGCGTCTCGCCCGTGCAGCCGATCTTGCCGGCGATCGATTCGATCGCCGCCCACTGCGACGGGTACTGGTCCTTGGCGTCAAAGACCATGCGCACCGCGCGCTCCATGACCTCAGGGGAAAACTTCGGTGACTTTCTCATCTTGGCTCCATTCTCAATCGAAGGAGCCTCCTCAAAATCCGGGGCGGTTCA
>NZ_JBFTHX010000110.1:0-1577 GCF_056394465.1 Variovorax sp. 10N432 | reverse complement strand
CGCCCGGATCGTCCACGATTAGGCTGAAACGTCGTCCACGATCAGCCTGAAACAGCGTCCACGTTCATCTGAAATGACGTCCACGATCGTCTGAAACGGGCGTCCACGATGCCCTGAAATACGCAGAGAGGGCGTCCCTGGTCTCACTCATCGTCGTGCTTTGGCTCTGCTATCAGGCGCTGGGCTGAGGTCTCCTGTAGGAGCAGCGATTCGACCTCGAGTTCGGCGCAAAATGTCGTCCGAACACCTCTGATAATTTGACTGTATACCCTTGCGCCGCTACCACCGCCTCATCATCACTCTCCTCGCCGTACTCGTTCTTGCGGGCAGTTGGCTACTTCCGCAGGACCGCATGGCTCGCGAACATGCGTCCGATGGTCTCCAACGCGCCCTAGCTGTGTTTGCCGCGGCACGCGTACTAGGAGGCGTCATCTCAGTCGTTCAGAACGCCGAGTTCGACGCGAAGATTCTTGGGTCAGGTATCACAGTGGCGCCTGGCCAGACCTTGCAGCCGCTCAATGAGTTGGTGGACCACTTTTCCACCGTGATGCTGATGGCCAGTGTTGCCTTCGGGGTCCAAGTCCTCCTGCTGGACGTAGGCTCTCACTGGTTGGTCTCATCACTCCTGACCGCAACGATTGCCCTCATGCTCATTGCTAGCTGGCAAAACCCTACACCGTCCTCACGCTGGCTACGTCCGGTCCTTGTGGGGCTCCTTTTGCTCCGCTTTGCGGTGCCCCTCACAGTACTGGCGAATGGTTTGGTCTATGAGACTTTCTTCGAGCATGACTATGCCAGCAACCTAGAGCGCATCGACTACGCTGTTGCCGAGGGCCAGGTGAATCCCGCTAAGGCTGAGGAAGGGCCCATTGAGCGCGTCAAGCGTTGGTTCCAACGTTCGACATCTCCGTTGGACCGCCTGATGAAGGCAGCGGGCAGTTGGAGTAAGACCATCGTTAGTTTGATTGCGCAGTTTGTCGTGGAGACAGTGCTCCTGCCCCTCATTTTCCTTTTGGTCTTGTGGCGCGTAGCCCGCGCGCTTGCCGTGTGGGCTTTGCCCGCTACCGCGAGCCTGCAGCGGCCCTCAACTGCGCACTACCAAAGGTGATGCAGCGCGAAGCTGCGGCGTGAAGTCCAAACAGCATGCCGTCCGGTGCCCGCGAGTGAGTAGCGAACTTGCGCGGGCTGCGAACGTCCGGTATCGGCGAATTCGGCGGCGGGGCTGACCGTCCGGTTTTGGCCGGAAGCGGCTGGCCAGATTGTTGACCGCCACGCGGTCAGTGCGCACGCGCTTCGATGTGATCCTGGCGTGCTCCCCTTCCGCCCGCCCTGCCCTGCCCTGCCCTGCATTTCTCATCGAATCAACAACTTAGGCGCGTCGTCGTCAAAGTTAGGACGTAAATTGTAAGCGGCCAGTCTCCCCACCTTGAGATCAGAGGCCAAGCCGGAGACCATGCTGTCCACCTAAGTTAGCTGGACATCTATGGACGTCAATCCGAAGCAACGCCGCCGGCACAGCGCGGCGTTCAAGGCGCAGGTTCTGGCCGCCTGCGAGGCGCAGGTTCTGGCCGCCTGCG
>NZ_JBFTHX010000109.1:0-1580 GCF_056394465.1 Variovorax sp. 10N432 | reverse complement strand
ATGTTGGTCTGGAACGCGATGCCGTCGATCACGCCGATGATGTCCACGATCTTCTTCGACGATGCGTTGATCGACGCCATCGTGTCCACCACCTGGCTCACGACCTCGCCGCCCTTCACCGCCACCTCGGAGGCCGAGGCCGCGAGCTGATTCGCCTGGCGCGCGTTGTCCGCGTTCTGCTTGACGGTGCTGGTGAGTTCTTCCATCGAGGCGGCCGTTTCCTCCAGCGAGCTGGCCTGCTGCTCGGTGCGCGAGGACAGGTCCTGGTTGCCCGCCGCGATCTGGTTCGAGGCCGTCGCGATCGTGTCGCTGGAGGCCTTGATCTTGCCGACCACCTCGGTCAGTTCGATCTGCATCAGCCGGATTGAATGCAGCAGGCTGCCGGGCCGCGCCGCGCCGGTGTCCACCTCGACCGCCAGGTCGCCGGCCGCGATGCGGCCGACCACCTCGGCCGCGTAGGCCGGTTCTCCGCCCAGCTGGCGCCCGAGCGAGCGGGCCACCCCGGCGCCCAGGCCCAGGCTGGCCAGCAGGCCGACGGCCGCGATCACCAGCATCATCCAGCGCGAGCCCTGGTAGGTTTCCGTGGCCCGCTCCGCGCTGGCCTTGGCGAGCGTGTTGGCGTGGGCCACCATCGCCTCCAGCACCTCCTCGAGCGCGCGCGAGTCCTTCAGCAGCTGCGCGCTGTCGTCACCGACCCGGCCGTCGAATTGCGAACTGTCGAGCGATTGCTTGCCCACCAGCGTGACGAAATCTGCCATGCGCAGCTTCAACGGCGCCATCAAGGCCTCGTATTGCCGGAACAGCTTGGTGCCGGCCTCGCTGTCCAGGAACAACGGCTTGGCCTCGGCGGTGCGAGCCTCGAGAGCCTCGAGCGATTGGCGGATCGCATTGGATCCCGTGTTGCGCTCACCGCGGGTGGCCGCCGACAGCAGTGTCATCTGCGAGCGGCTGGCATAGAGCAGCGCGATATTGGCCTGCTGTACGGCCTGCAGGGCGCTCAGCTCATGGGTGTAGAGCCTCTCGGTCGACGCGCTGATGCGTCCCATGTGGAAAATGCCGAGCGCGCTGACGAGCGCGCCAAGGGCCGCGACCACGAGGAAACTCAAGACCAGCTTGACGGTGACGCGAAGATTTTGAAACCACTGCATTGCTGCTCCTAGGATGGCGGCCGTACGCCGCACGGGCTGTTAGAACTCGGTCCAGTCGCCGGACGAGGCCAGCTTCGGCTCGCTGCGAGCCGCCGACTCCGCCGGGCGCTTCGGCGCCGGCGCCGAAGCGCCCGGCTTGCGGGCGACCTGCTGCGCCTTCGCTTTCGACTTCGCCTGCGCGATCACCCGCGCGGCCTCGCCGTCGCTGGCCATCTTGAACACGCTGACCGCCTGCACCAGGCTCGATGCCTGCTCCTGCAGCGACCCGGCAGCGGCCGCGGCCTCTTCCACCAGCGCCGCGTTCTGCTGGGTCACCTGGTCCATCTGCGTGATCGCCTGGTTGATCTGCTCGATCCCCGAGGTCTGCTCCTGGCTGGCCGCCGTGATCTCGCCCATGATGTCGGTCACCCGCTTGACGCTGTCGACGATGAT
>NZ_JBFTHX010000108.1:0-2327 GCF_056394465.1 Variovorax sp. 10N432 | reverse complement strand
TGTCGGCGCCGGTTGAACTTTGACCCACCCTGCCGGTTGAACTTTGACCCGGGGATGGGAGCCGGCATCGTGGTTGCCGACTGTGGATAACTGTAGCTGTTTCCTCCTTTCTTGCTTTGCTTGATGTTCGGTCTTTGAGGGCGCGGAGGGCGAAGCCCGCAGCGCCTTGTCCCTTCGAAGCGTTGATCAGGCGAGGTCTTCCGGTGGCGCCTTGGCCTCCTTTCGTTCCTGTTCGCGAGCGCGGATGCGCTTCTTCGTGTTGGCCGTGGCGTGCGTGATGCGGTAGCTGTCGTTGCCCGTCTCCACGATGTGGCAGTGATGCGTGAGTCGGTCCAGCAGCGCGGTGGTCATCTTCGGATCCACGAACACGCTGGACCATTCGGCGAAGTCCAGGTTGGTCGTCACCACCACGCTGGTGTGCTCGTAGAGCTTGGAGAGTAGGTGGAACAGAAGCGCCCCGCCGGCCTGACTGAAGGGCAGGTATCCCATCTCGTCCAAGACGACCGCATCCAGGCGCAGCATGCTCGCCGCAATGCGACCGGCCTTGCCTTGGGCCTTCTCCTGCTCCAGCGCGTTGACCAGGTCCACCGTCGAGTAGAAGCGCACGCGCTTGCCATGCTGCACGATGCCGGCCACGCCGATGGCCGTCGCAAGATGGCTTTTGCCGGTGCCGGGTCCGCCCACCAACACGACGTTGTGCGCTTCATCTGTGAAGCGCATGTCGGCCAATTGCAGCACCAGCTTGCGATCCACCGGAGAGACCTCGAAGTCGAACCCCGCAAGATCCCGATGCACCGGGAACTTTGCCGCGTTCAGTTGGTGGCTGACCGAGCGCGTGGCGCGCTCGGTCGTCTCGGCGCGCAGCATCTGCTCGACGAGCCAGCGCGATCGCTCCAGCTCGGCGTTGTTCTGCTCGATCAGATCGGCCCACGTCCCGGCCATGCCGTGCAAGCGCAGCGCCTTGAGTTCGGCAATGACGTCACGCATGGTCGGCCTCCTGAATGTTGCGCAGCCGGTCGTAGCGAGCTGTGTCGGCAATCGGCGGTGTCAGCACCTGCAGCGCCGTCTCCACATTGGCCGGCCGCGGCGCCGCGTTCAGACGCGCGAGCACGTTGATGACGTGCTCGACGCTCACGCGTCCCGAGGGCGGCGCGCCGTCCAACGCCAACTCCACGGCCACCAGCACCGCCTCGAGTCCCGCTGTCGGCACCAGAGCCAGCACCCGGGCCATCAGGCGATCGCCTCCGGTCTCGCGCAACAGCGCGCGGCGAAGCCTTTGCAGCGGCTGCGGCAGGTCCGTGAACGGCGCCCCATTGCGCAACGCTCCCGGCTTCCTCTGGACCAGCGGGATGTAGTGCTGCCAGTCGTAGCGCGTCTTGCCCTTGTCCGTCAGCCGTTCGTGCTCGGCCACGAGGGCGTCGCCAACCACCACCGTCACGCGCGTCGGGTACAGGTGCGTGCTGACCATCTGCCCGGCCAGTTCGCACGGCACCGAGTAGCGGTTGCGCGCCACCGACTTGCAGAAGTCGGGGTCGTACAGGTAGTGTGCGCACATCACCGAGAAGCGCGCGTTAACCGTGCGGCCCTTGCCCTTGTGCACCTTGTCCACGGCGGTCTTCATGTTGTCGTAGATCCCACGGCGAGCCACACCGCCCAGCGCGGCGAACGACCGGGTGTGGGCATCGAACAGCATCTCGTGACCCTGGCTCGGGTACGCGACCAGCCAGAACGCCCGGCTCGCGCACAGCTTCATGTGCGCGACCTGCAGTTTGCGGTAGATCCCGCCGATCACCAGCGCCTCGTCGCTCCAGTCGAACTGGAACGCCTCGCCCAACTCGAATGCCAGTGGCACGAACGCTTTGCCGACGGCAACACCCCCTTGCTGCGCTCGCCACGCTCGAATGAAGTCGGTCAGCTGGGTGTAGCCGCCTTCATAGCCGGCCGCCGCAATCTGCTGCAACAGTGCTCGCGCGGTTCGCCGCTCCTTCTTCGGTCGACGCGCGTCGGCCAACAACGACATCTTCACCATCTCGACGAACGGCGTCAGCTTCGTCGAGGCCGCTCGGCGCACGTACTTCGGTGGCTGCGCCACCGGCACGCGCAGGTACTTCCTCACCGTGTTGCGCGACAGGCTCGTTGCCCTCGCGATCTCTCGCACCGATTTGTTCTCGCGGTGGTGCATCCGCAGGACCTTGCCAATCATGGCCATGGTGATCAATCCTCATTCCCCCACCGCTTAAAAAAGCAGCAGGGTAGGCTGAACACCCGGGTCAAATTTGAACCGGCACAACCCTCACAGGTGGGTCAATTTTCGGCCGGCGCCAACA
>NZ_JBFTHX010000107.1:0-2054 GCF_056394465.1 Variovorax sp. 10N432 | reverse complement strand
GAGGCCGGCGGCAGCGACTACCAGCGCGAGCGCACCCAGTGGGACAGCGGCGCCAACCTGGTCTGTGCATCGCCGGGCGTGGTTTATGCATACGATCGCAACACCTACACCAACACGCTGCTGCGCAAGCAGGGCATCGAGGTGGTGACCATCGTCGGGGCCGAACTGGGCCGCGGTCGTGGCGGTGGCCATTGCATGACTTGCCCGATCGTTCGGGACGCGGTGGACTTCTGACTGGTTTCCGGCTGAATTCAGGAGGAACCCGACCATGGAGACGGAACAAGCGACAAGGCCACAGCTATCACTGACCGAGGCCATCATCCCGATCGCCAGTCTGATTTTTCTGGTCGGACTTTCCTACTTCCTGTTCGGCGATGCGGGTGCGGGCGGGCCCAACCAGGTGGCGCTGATGGTGGCGACGATGGTGGCTGCCGTCATCGGTCTGCGTCATGGCCTCACACTGGAAGAAATGCGGGACGCGGCCATTGCGAGCGTGAGTTCGGGCCTTGGCGCCATCTTCATCCTGCTGGCGGTCGGCGCGCTGGTCGGCACCTGGGCGCTGAGCGGCACGATCGCCGCGATGGTGTACTACGGCCTGCAGTTGCTCAGTCCCAACTACTTCTACGCCACCGCCCTGCTCATTTGCGGCTTCATCTCCTTCAGCATCGGGAGTTCGTGGACGACGGTCGGCACGATCGGCATCGGCCTCATGGGCATCTCGCAGAACATGGACATGAATGCTGCCATCACGGCAGGGGCCGTCGTCTCGGGCGCGTACTTCGGTGACAAGTCATCACCGCTTTCGGACTCGGCCAACCTTGCCGCTGCCGCGGCGGGCGTCGATCTGTACAAGCACATTCGAGAGACCTTGCTGACTTCGCTGGTGGCGCTCGTCATCTCGTTGCTTGTCTTCTACCAGCTAGGCCGTCCGGGTGAGTTCGACGCGAGCCAGAAGATGGCTTTGCTCAAGAGCACCTTCAACATCTCGCTGCTCCTCTTCATCCCGCTCGCAACCGTGATCGTGCTTGCCCTGTGCAAGGTTCCGGCCTTTACGTCGATCTTCATCGGTGCGCTCGTTGCCGCCGGACTCGCGGCCTTCACCGCGCCAGAACGCGTCATTGCCTTCGCCCAGGCGCGAGAAGGCATTCCGAGCGTGCTCGCGATGCTCAAGGGCATGTGGCTGGCGCTGGCGAGCGGCTACAAATCCTCGACCGGCGTCCCGACCATCGACCTCCTCGTTACCCGCGGCGGAATGGAAAGCATGATGAGCACGATCTGGCTCATCATCACCGCTCTCGCCTTCGGCGGGGTCGTCGAGAAGTGTGGAGTCCTGGAGCGACTGACGACTCCCATCCTCGCGCGGGCGAAGAGCGCCGGGGCATTGGTCGCCGCACTCGCAGCCGCCATCATCGGCACCGCCATTGCCACCGCCGATCAGTACATGGCCGTGATGCTGCCGGGGCGGTCCTTCAAGAGTGCCTTCGAAGCACGCGGCCTCGCTCCGGTCGTGCTGTCACGCACGATCGGTGACGTAGCGACACCCACATCCGCTCTCATCCCGTGGAACAGTTGCGGCGCCTACATGGCAGCCACCCTTGGCGTCGCCACGTTCAGCTACGCGCCCTTTGCGATCTTCTGCATCGCCAGCCCGATCATCGCCATCGTCATGGCCTATTGCGGCATCCGCATGCCGCGTGTTTCCGCACCACACTTGACGTCGAGCGAGACGCGATCGACACAAGAGTGAAGACGCCCAGGCGGACTCGACAGCCCGGCGGCTCAAGGCCTCGCCCCTCCCTGAAATACCCCGTGACCAAACCCCGGGTTTTCCATTAATCAATCCACTTGATTTATTAACTAAGGGGTTCCAAACTCTGTTGCCCGTCCTCAATACTTTTTGGCAAACAGGAGACAACCCGATGCTCAAGCTCACCCTCGCCGCCGCCCTGACCTCAGCCGCGCTGGCCGCCCAGTTCCCCGCCCAGGCCGCCGAGCCCGTGATCGGCCTGATCACCAAGACCGAGACCAACCCCTTCTTCGTCAAGATGAAGGAA
>NZ_JBFTHX010000106.1:0-2250 GCF_056394465.1 Variovorax sp. 10N432 | reverse complement strand
GATATGGACGGGATGGTCGAGGTGATGAAGGAGTACTTCGGCACTTGGTCGCCGGTGAGTACGACTGTGTGCATCAATCAGCTTTCCACGCCCGGTGCGCGCGTCGAACTGGAGATGATGGCTGTCTTCCCCAGGCACCGAAACTGATGCCGAGCGCCTTCGAGGCACGGCAATCACTTGCCAGGAGCCTCGAAGTCGGCAATGCGAGCACTCTAACTGTGAAGAGTGAAATGGTTGTTGTTGATTTGTTGAATCTCCACAGGGGAGCGGCACTGCCGATTCGTTGATGGGGGAAGTGCCAATTACAGTCGTGACTCCAGTAGTTCAGTGGGGCCGTGCGCTTGCTGGCGTGCTGCTAGGTGAAGCCAAAGGCCAACTTTCGTTCGGCCGACTGGATGAAATCGTTCGGCCTGCCGGTGGTCTGTGGGCAGTCCATTCGCGCGCACTTATGACGGATGCCCAGCTCTGCGCAGACCTGCGAACAGAACGGCGAGCCGCTGTCTGTCTGCGCCTCCTGTCTCCAACGAACTGGCGAGGTACGCTGCAGCGCGCACAATCTGCATGTCCTGCGGCCAAGTCTCGTCGGCGCGAATTCGGTGAAGGCGGTGCGCGCATCTGGCTAAGAAAACATGTCGTCGCGACTTACTTGATAGCCGGGATCGATCGAATGCGACCCGCGTGCGACAGCAACATTTGCCCAACCTCGCTCGGATGAAGGGCGAGCGAGGCTTAGAGAAGAGGGAAGGCCAAGGAGGCACGGGCAGCCGGTGCGCCGCAAAAGCTCGACGTGCCGAGTCTCGGTCTCAAAGAAGGCAGCGCCTAGTGTAGTGTTCTGTTCTTGACGGAACTTATATGAATCAGGCATCTCCCATGCTCTACTGTCATCCAGGTTGGAGAGAGCGAATGCGAGTTGCATCGAGCTTACATCACCATTCATTTTAATGAAAGTTATTTCAGGGATGTTGTACTAGCATATGGTGTCGCTAACTCGTTCGGCCCCGTGAGCGTGGGACCTCGAGAATGCCTCTCGGCTGCGCCGTAGATTCGCGAATCACCAGATCAGCGGGCAATACAACGTGCTGCGGCTGGAAATCCGACGAAAATTCCATATTCGCAAGGAGAATTCGGGCTGCTGTTTGCCCCGCCAGGTAGGGCTGAATGCGAGCGGTCGTGAGTGAAGGGGTCCACCTTGCCGATAGCGGAATGTCGTTGAAGCCAGTCACAGAGACATCCTGTGGGCAGCGAAGGCCGCGCCGATGAAGCGCGGTAATCGCGCCCATGGCCAACAAATCGTTAGCACCCATAAGGGCTGTAAAGCGGACGCCACTTGAAACAAGGGTGTCTGCGCATGCCTCGCCCTCGGCTTCCCGATAGCCCTGACTATAGACAATCAAGTTTCTGTCCGTGTCGATCTTGAGCCTTTTTGCCCAGTAGAGATACGCGGCAAGTCGGTCGCGCCCGGTAGACCAGGAAGTCGGTCCCGAGATATAGGCGATGCGTCGATGCCCGAGATCGACGAGGTGGCGCAGCAGTGCGCCAATACCTTTACGATCGGCGTTGACCACCGACGATATCTGCTCGTTCTCCACCGCGCTGTTTACAGTAACAATCGGTGTCCCCTGAGAAGGGAGCCCTGATATGGCTGCATCTTCGCGCAAAGCGCTGGCAACCACTAAGCCTTCGACACCTCGACGCAAGAATGTGCCGATCAGCAAACGTTCGCGCTCGGGGTCATCGTCCGTATTGCCAATCATCGCAACATAGTTGCTCTTCGAAATCGTATCCTCGATGCCTCTGATGATTGGCGGAAAGAGCATGTTGGTGATGTCCGGCACAACGATGCCGATGGTCTTGGTGGCATTGGTTCGCAAGCTCACGGCGGCACCGTTGTGGCGATATCCAAGCTGCTCAACAGCCTCTTGAATCCGTGTTCTCACCTCGTCGGTAATGCGATGGCTGCTTCTTGGATCAAGCGCACGCGACACAGTGGAGTAGTGGACGCCAACATGCTCAGCCACATCCTTTAGCRTTGCCCGTTTGGTTTTCATAGAGCTGACCTAGGGGGAAAATGAGAAACGACGCATTGTCTAGTGTGTCCTTCGTGCAAACGTTTGCCTTTGCTCTTTGTTTTTCCTAGAATGCCAGGCGCAACGATACCTCATAGGAAGCACCCATGACATTCACCACGCCCTTTCGCACGTCGCCGACTAATCCTGACGTGGGCGAGATTCAGACCCTGCCTGAGCGACA
>NZ_JBFTHX010000105.1:0-2353 GCF_056394465.1 Variovorax sp. 10N432 | reverse complement strand
GACAACATGAAGAAGCCGATCGTCGGTTTCATCGCCGGCGTCACGGCGCCTCCCGGCAAGCGCATGGGCCACGCCGGTGCGCTGATTTCCGGCGGCGCCGACACGGCGGATGCCAAGCTGGCGATCATGGAAGAGAGCGGATTCACGGTGACGCGCAACTTCTCCGAGCTCGCCAAGCTGCTCAAGGCGATTCTGTAAATCAACAAATTTGCCTAACAGCAAGGCAGCACTTGAGGGCTCGTCAAATGGGCGCTCGCGTGGATTGATCAAATCGCTGGACGCCAGCTTCGTTTCAGTGGATCTGAAGTGTCAATCCCGCACAAGTGCCTTCATGGTGCGCCGGAGGAACTGTGGACTGGGCGATGCAGTGCTCCGCAATATCTGTTTCCCCGAAGCAATTTTGAGAACAACCTCCCTCTGGGAGCCATCGAAGAAAGGGTGAGCTGCGACGCAGCTGGAGCGGATGCATCGGAGGATGGGAGCAGGCTCTGGTCGAACATTGCAGCGCGCCTCGAGCACCCGATTGATGATCGGTCACGGGCCGTGCTGCTACTCCATGAGCTTTTCGGCGCGCCGGATTCAGCGCTTTGAGGCTCTATCTGGCGCAACCGAATTGAGCTGCTCGCGTACCGTCGCGAGCAGTTCGTCGGACAAGGGGCTACCACTCGTCGCTCGAGAGAGAACCAGGGCGCCAACCATCGTGCAGCAGTCGAGAATCGCCCGAGCACGATTCTCAGCGCCGCTGCTCGTCTGCTGCACCGATGCCAGGATCGCGAGCCGTTCCTCAAGCCCCGAGATGTAAACGGGGCGTACGAGGGAGTCCGCTGGCTCCCTTGCGACATCGTTGGCAAGGGCAGCAACCGCACACGACTTTCCCGGGTCATTACGACTCTTCGATGAGAGGTAGCCGTCGATCAACGCTGCTCGTTGAGCGGAGCTTGCGGACTCGCCCGCCATCCGGCGCCTCCATCGCTTAACCCCCTCGCCCAGGGCCTCGGTACAGGCCTCGGCAGCCAGCGACTCCTTGGACTCAAAGTGGACGTAGAAGCCCCCGTGCGTGAGCCCAGCCGCGGCCATCAGGTCCGCAACGCTCACGCCACGAAATCCGCGCTCACGAAAAAGCCGTGCCGATTCGGCAGTGATCGTCTTGCGATGGGTGGCGGCTTGTTCCTTAGATGCTCGGGGCATATCGCGCTCCTGTTGAATAAGACAGCGATTGACAGCATACCAAATGATAGTCATCATTTATAAAGATCTTCGTCTATACATTGAATTCCCATGATCACTGATGTCAGGTCGCCCACGACCGGCCAAATCAAGCGCCTGGACGCCATGCTCCGGGGTCCGATTTTCATCACGTTGATTGGTCTTTCATGGCCCAACATACTGATGATGTTTGCGCAGTCGAGTACAGGACTGATCGAAACCTGGTTCCTTTCTCATCTTGGAACGGACGCCCTGGCAGGAGCTGCCCTCGTAGTGCCGCTGCTGATGCTGATGCAGAACATGTCTCAAGGTGCGATGGGTGGCGGAATCTCATCAGCCATCGCGCGTGCCCTCGGCGCGGGAAAGGTAGATGAAGCGAGCCAGCTCGTGTTGCAGGCAGTTTTTCTGAACGCGGCTCTTGGCCTCATTTTTTCGGTCGTTTTATTCTTCATGGGACCAACCGTGTATGTGCGCATGGGTGGCCAAGCTGGCGCGCTGACCGCGGCACTCGAGTACTCCAACGTCATTTCGTCTGGCTTGGTGCTACTCTGGACCATGAACGCGCTGGCCAGCGCGATGCGCGGCACCGGCAATATGGTTGTGCCAGGCGCAGTGATCTGCGGTGGCGCACTACTCCTCCTGCCACTGTCACCAGCCCTGATCTTTGGTTGGGGGCCGGTTCCTGCGCTCGGCATGGCTGGTGCGGGATGGGCCATGGTGATCTACTACGGCGCTGGCGTCCTGGTTCTTGCCTGGTACTTCCTGAGTGGGCGCAGCGCTCTGAGGCTTTCCCCTGGCAAACCCAACTGGGCGTTGATGCGACGCATCTTGTCAGTCGGCGCGCTCGCAACGCTCAACCCGCTTTTGAGCAATACCCTGATTGCGGTCACGACTACCCTGGTTGGTGCATTAGCGGGCACCGCGGCGCTTGCAGGCTACGGTATTGCGTCCCGAATCGAGTATCTGGTGATACCAATCGCTTTTGGGATTGGAGCCCCGCTAGTGCAGTGCGCTCGAAATAGTGGAACTTAATAGATGCGGCACACTCCGACCTCGATGGAGGTCGCAGCCATGCGCATTGCCCCGAAGATCGAACTGGATGCCGCTGTTCAACGAGAGCTGACGGCCTTGGCGCGACGAGGCCGCG
>NZ_JBFTHX010000104.1:0-2499 GCF_056394465.1 Variovorax sp. 10N432 | reverse complement strand
CTGGTCATGCATGGCGACGACGACCAGATCGTGCCGATCGCCGACGCGGCGCTGAAGTCGGTCAAGCTGCTGAAGAACGGCACGCTCAAGGTGTACAAGGGCTTCCCGCACGGCATGCTCACCACCCACGCGGAAGTCATCAACCCCGATCTGCTGGCGTTCTTCACGAGCTGAGCGGCCGGCGCGATAACCAGCCTGGCCCGCCTCAGGCCAGGCCGCTCGCCAGCGCCGCGAGCGCCGCGACAAGTCGCGTTAGGAATAAAGACAATCGATGACATGTCGAATTTTGATATAATCGATTTATTGCGGCCCCGTGGTTTGAACGGCGGGGATTTCGCAGTGCCTGCTCGGAGCAAACCTCCATCCCGTGCGGGCTGTTTGGCGACTTCGTCGCCCGGTGGGTCTGTAGAGCTGCAGCCAACCGACTTCCTGATTGGCTCACGCAGGTTCACACAAGCCTGCGATCCCGAATGAACTAGATTCCAAAAATCGGTATTTCCATGGGCAAGTACGTCGTTTCGCCCGCGACACACGAGACCCCTTGTGGCGGCTTTCGTGCCTCCTTCTCGGTCCAACGTTCCCAAGGCAACGGGAGCTATTGCCGGATCTTTCGCTTCGACAAGGCCTTCGCGTCGCGCGAAGCGGCCCGGCTCTTTGCAGTCACCCAGGGCTGGCTGCAAACGTGCATGCCCCACCCCCCGACGTGTTGATGATCTGCCACGCAGATCCAGAACCCGCCACCTGTTTTCAATTGCTGCGGACGCCCCATCCGCACGCCGTGTTCCAACGCGCGACATTCGTTGCGCACCTTCATTCAGAAAGGCTCTTTTCATGAGCGTCAAAATCTACGTCGGCAACCTGCCTTATTCCGTGACCGATTCCAGCCTGGGAAGCAACTTTGCCGAATTTGGCAGCGTCGCTTCGGCCAAGGTCATGATGGACCGTGAAACCGGCCGCTCCAAGGGCTTTGGCTTTGTGGAAATGGCTTCCGCCGAAGCGGCCCAAGCCGCCATCACGGGGCTGAACGGCATGTCCGTCGATGGACGCTCGATCGTCGTCAACCTGGCGCGCCCGCGCGAAGAGGGTGGCGGCTCGGGTGGCTACAGCGCCGCCGGCTACAACACGGGCAAACGCTCGGACGTTGGCTATGGCACCGGTGGGTACGGCGGCGGTCGCTACTGAGCGCTTCCATTCCCTCTGAAGACCGGCTTTCCTGAGCCGGTTTTTTTTGTCCGGCTCGCGCAGATCGCAGCAGCGGCAGCGCTGATCGGGGCCGACTCAGGGCAGTTCGCATCGCCTCGGCATATCGGCCCCGCGGCGCGAGCAGGTGATGGCAGCGGCCTGGGCTGCGAAGCGCAGCAGCGCATCCAATTGCCCGTCGGCCAGTGTCGTCAGCGCCGCGGGCGCCAGCGCATCGTGGTCGTCCAGCCATGTCAGCAAGGCAGCCTGGAAAGTGTCGCCGGCGCCGACCGTGTCGATGACCTTCACCGGCTTGGACGGCGCCTTGGCATGTGCATTGGCCGTCCACGCGCTGGAGCCCGCGCCCCCGCGCGTGACGACCACCAGCGCCGCGCCCCGCTTCAGCCATCGCGGCGCCACCTGCTCGGGTGATTCGCCGGGGTAGAGCAGGGCGAGATCTTCCTCGCTCACCTTGACCAGGTGGGCCAGCGAGACCATGTCCTCGACCACCTGGCGCCAGCGGTCGATATCGGGTTCGACGTTGAGCCGGACGTTCGGGTCGTAGGCGATCAGGCAACGTGCGCGAGCGGAGGCCGCCAGGGCGCGCAGCGTGCTGCCGACCGGCTCCACAACGAGCGCGTAGGAGCCGAGCTGCAGCACGCGTGTCTGCGCCGGCAACGCAGGGAGCGTGCCGGGCGTGAGCTGCCGGTCGGCCGCGCCGTTGCCGTGGAAGTCGTAGCGAGGCACGCCGGTCGCGTCGATGCTGACGACGCTGAGCGTGCTCGGAGCGTCGCTGCGCAGGACCAGCGAGGTGTCGACGCCCTCGGCCACCAGCGACGCCAGCAGGCGCTCGCCGATGGCGTCGGTCGACAGCGTGGAAAGGAAGGCCGCGGGCCGTGCCAGCCGCGCCAGGCCCTGCGCCACATTGAGGGGCGAGCCGCCGATGCGGGCGTCGAGCCGCAGGCCGGTGGGCGTTGACTCGCCCATGTAGACGTCCATCAGAGCTTCACCACAGACCACGAACATGTTGCTGTCTCCTTCGGGTTAACACTAAATAAATCAACTTGATTTAAGAACTCGAAGCGAACTATAGTTGCATCGCCCCAGGACGCAAAGCCCCGTCAAGGGCCCGGATTTCCTTCAAGCCCCGCAGGCGCTCCGCCCGCAATCCCAGGAGACAACCCGATGCTCAAGCTCACCCTCGCCGCCGCCCTGACCTCAGCCGCGCTGGCCGCCCAGTTCCCCGCCCAGGCCGCCGAGCCCGTGATCGGCCTGATCACCAAGACCGAGACCAACCCCTTCTTCGTCAAGATGAAGGAA
>NZ_JBFTHX010000103.1:0-2577 GCF_056394465.1 Variovorax sp. 10N432 | reverse complement strand
CAGGAGACAACCCGATGCTCAAGCTCACCCTCGCCGCCGCCCTGACCTCAGCCGCGCTGGCCGCCCAGTTCCCCGCCCAGGCCGCCGAGCCCGTGATCGGCCTGATCACCAAGACCGAGACCAACCCCTTCTTCGTCAAGATGAAGGAAGGCGCCACGGCCGAGGCCAAGACCAAGGGCGCCAAGCTGCTGTCGGGCGCCGGCAAGACCGACGGCGACAACGCCGGCCAGGTGGCGGCGATGGAGAACATGATCGCCGCCGGCGCCAAGACCATCCTGATCACGCCCAGCGACGCCAAGGCGATCATCCCGGCCATCAAGAAGGCGCAAGAAAAAGGCGTGATGGTGATCGCGCTGGACAGCCCGACCGATCCGCAAAGCGCCACCGACGCCCTSTTCGCCACCGACAACTACCAGGCCGGCGTGCTGATCGGCCAATACGCCAAGGCGGCCATGGCCGGCAAGCCGGTGAAGATCGCCACGCTCGACCTGTTCCCGGGCCACCCGGTGGGCGCCCAGCGCCACAACGGYTTCCTGCAGGGCTTCGGGCTCAAGAGCAACGACGCCAAGAACAACGAACTGGCCCGCCCGGCCGAGGTGGTGTGCATGGCCGACAGCTTCGGCGACCGCGCCAAGGGCCAGACCGCGATGGAGAACTGCCTGCAGAAGAACCCCGACATCAACCTGGTCTACACCATCAACGAGCCGGCCGCCGCCGGCGCCTTCAACGCCCTGCARAAGTCGGGCAAGGACAAGAACGTGATGATCGTCTCGGTCGACGGCGGCTGCGACGGCATCAAGGACGTGGYCGCCGGCAAGATCGCCGCCACCTCGCAGCAGTACCCGCTGAAGATGGCCGCCATGGGCGTGGCCGCCGGCGTCGACTACGCCACCAGCGGCAAGAAGGTCAGCGGCTACACCGACACCGGCGTCACCCTGATCGCCGCCAAGCCGGTGGCCGGCGTCGAGAGCAAGGACACCCAGGTGGGCACCGAGCTGTGCTGGGGCAAGAAGTAAGGGCAGCGCTGCTGCACACCGGACACGCACCACCATGGCCGCCATCCCCTCCACCACCCTGGGCGCCAAGCTGCCCCCGCTCGGGCAGCTCGGCCCGTTCATCGCCCTGCTGATCGCGTGCATCGCCTTCGGCTTCACGACCGACCAGTTCTTCAGCGGCGAGAACTTCTCGCTGATCCTGCAGCAGGTGACGGTGGTCGGCGTGATCGCGATCGGCCAGACCCTGATCATCCTCACGGCCGGCATCGACCTGTCGTGCGGCATGATCATGGCGCTGGGCAGCATCGTGATGACCAAGCTGGCGGCCGACATGGGGCTGCCCGCGCCGCTGGCGATCCTCGCCGGCATCGCGGTCACGGCCGGCTTCGGCCTCATCAACGGCCTGCTGGTGACGCGCATCAAGCTGCCGCCCTTCATCGTCACGCTGGGCACCTTCAACATCGCCTTYGCGATCACCCAGCTGTACTCGGGCGCGCAGACCGTGACCGAGGTGCCGCCGATGATGACCTGGTTCGGCAGCACCTTCGCGCTGGGCGGCACCAACGTCGCCTACGGCACCGTGCTGATGATCCTGCTCTACCTGGGCGTGTGGTTCTGGCTGCGCGAGACCGGTGCCGGACGGCACGTGTACGCGGTCGGCAACAACCCGGAGGCCACGCGGCTGGTCGGCATCCCGCCCGAGCGCGTGCTGCTGGGCGTCTACGTGCTGGCCGGCGTGTTCTACGGCATCGCCTCGCTGATGTCGGTGGCGCGCACCGGCGTCGGCGACCCCAACGCGGGCCAGACCGAGAACCTCGACGCCATCACCGCGGTGGTGCTGGGCGGCACCAGCCTGTTCGGCGGCCGCGGCATGATCCTCGGCTCGCTGGTCGGCGCCATCGTGGTGGGCGTGCTGCGCAACGGCCTCACGCTGATGGGCGTGTCGTCGGTCTACCAGGTGCTGATCACCGGCATCCTGGTGATCGTCGCCGTGACMGTCGACCAACTCTCGCGCAAGGGAGGCCGCTGACATGACCGCCACCACCGCACCCCTCGTGATGCAGGCCAAGGGCCTGATCAAGCGCTACGGCCAGGTCACGGCGCTGGACGGCGCMGACTTCGAGCTGCGCGCCGGCGAGATCCTGGCCGTGATCGGCGACAACGGCGCGGGCAAGTCCTCGCTGATCAAGTGCCTGTCGGGCGCCACGGTGCCCGACGAGGGCCAGATCCTGCTGGACGGCAAGCCGATCCACTTCAAGGCCCCCATCGACGCCCGCCGCGAGGGCATCGAGACGGTCTACCAGGACCTGGCCGTGGCGCCGGCGATGACCATCGCCGAGAACCTGTTCCTSGGCCGCGAGATCCGGCGCGAGGGCTTCCTGGGCAACGTGCTGCGCATGCTCGACAAGAAGAAGATGCTGGAGCAGAGCATCGCGCGCATGAACGACCTCAAGGTGGGCATCCGCTCGATGACGCAGGCGGTCGAGACGCTGTCGGGCGGCCAGCGCCAGTGCGTGGCGGTGGCGCGGGCGGCGGCCTTCGCGAGCCACGTCGTGATCCTCGACGAGCCGACCGCGGCGCT
>NZ_JBFTHX010000102.1:0-2591 GCF_056394465.1 Variovorax sp. 10N432 | reverse complement strand
GCCAAGAAGAGATCGACAACAGCGAGATCCCACTGCCCCTTGTGATGCGCAAGCCAGGCGATGGCTTCGCCTTCAGTCTCGGCAACGGCCATCACGCTTGCGGACCCTAAATCGGCCAGCGCGGGAATCAAATGATCCCGAATCTGTTTGTTGTCCTCAACGAGGAATACCGATAGCCCTGCCATCTCGCAACGGTAGTTGGAATCCTTGCAATGTGAGTGAGCGCTCAGGATGTGTGAGGGTAGGATCGAATCGCCAATGACCGAATCCCAGCGCACCCCAGAGCAGCTAAAGGCCCAACTCAAATGGGCGCTTGCGTGCGAGCGCCTCACGTTCGCCCTCAGTCCGCCTGCCGGCGCGGACCCTGAGTCTGCGAGCGGCGTGCTCACGGCGATTGAACGAGTCCAAGACGCTCTGAAGGAACTCAAACTGGCGTTCGGCTCAGCCGGGCCAGCTGCTCATCCTGATCAGGCTACGCACTGATCACTGACCGGGTCCGCGTCCTCGTTCTCCCCTCCCGCGCGTGGGCCAGCGATAGGCGATGCCTCGGCGAGCGACCTCAGCCGCTCGGTTCCTTGCCTGAGAGCGTGCGTCCAGCTGTCATGAAAGACTCCCGGAGGTGTCGTCTGGCATGTGCGTCTCCTCGGTCAGGAACCCGTGGGCTTGCTGGGTGAGCCCGGCGCGCCGCGCTCTTTGCCCGTCGTGATGTTCGGCCCCTCATTGGGGCCGTTGGGACCGTCACCGCCCCACGGTTCGATCTTCGTCGTCTCCTTCGTGGAGTCGATCGACGGTGCATGGCATGGTCTCCTTACGGGAATCAAGCTTCCTGCGAAGGGCGCGTCGGCGGCGTAGGAACCTGCCGGGAGGAAGGTTGAATAGCGCGAGGACTGGCTTCGCCAGAACTCCCACATGGCGGCGGGCCACGGCGCGAGTGCCAGCAACTGGTTCAAGCAAGAATGGACGAGAGGCACTTCGCGCGCCAAGGAGTCGGGCGAGTCCATGTCGCACTTCAAGGTCTCGGAAGTTGTGTGCATAGAAAGTCTCCTGTTGTGAGCGATGCTACGCAAGACCATGCACGCTGCCTTGATGTAGACCAAGGCACCTTCTCTTCGCCTCACGAGAATCGAACGGGGAGAGGCAAGGCCATTGAAGCTGATCGTGCAAAAAGCGTCCTACACCTGATCTGGGCGTGCGACTACCGTCTGCATGTTGACGCGTGCCTACTTTAGCGGCGGAGCATCGTCGCTCCGGCCATCGAGAAAGGCTTCTCATGAATCAAGGTAACAACCCCAACCAGCCCGGCAATCAGACGTCCAATCCCCGCCAGCAGCAGCAGGACCCGGGGAAGCAGCAACAGCCAGGGCAAGGTCAAGGCAATCCGGGGCAGCAGCAGCAGGATCCCGGCAAGCAGCAGACCGGTCAGCAGCCTGGTCAGGGCAGGCAGCAGCAGCCCGACCAGAAGAAGTGACTCGAGGAGGAGCAAGAAGGAGCGCGCCTCGCCAGGGGGGGCGCGACTTGCGCATGTAGAGACATGCCACGTTGATGCCTCGTCAGGTAGGCGCTGGAGAGGCACCGTTCTTGCCTTCGCCTCCGCTGGACCGGCAGCCAGGCTATCTTGTTGTGCTCCGTGCACCGCTGGCTTTCCGGAGACCGCCGTGACTATCTTCCATCCCACCCGCGTGAACCTCCAGTGCCGCCGAATAGGTGACCCTGTGCGCTTCCTCTTTGACAACGTTTCGCATCGCATGGCGTTCAGCGATCGTTCAGAGAATCGGCACATCATTGATGTCTCCTCCGACCATCGACTGGTCTTTGCCCGCTTCGGCGGGCTTTTTCGTGTCGCTCCCGAGTGACTGACCGGTTGCGTGTCCTGGAGAAGCGCTTCGAATACAAGACCCCTGGGACGGCGGGCCGCAGTGGCGGGATTGAAAAATCTTGATCAACGTTGGGAACGGCCCAATGACACACCTCAGGCACATCGCAGTTTGGGTCGACGAACCGGACCCCGGCCACTTCCATTGGGTGATCCACGAGAGCACCGAGGATGGGTCAGTCTGGGTTTCCGCGCCTGCAGGCATGGGTCGTCCAGCAGCGCAGGTCGCGTAGGCGATGGGCTTGCTCGCCGCACGCTGCAGCGCCTCCGCGGAAAGCGATCGCAACGCGAAGATGTCGCGCTCAGCGACCCGCACGCGCAGGGAACCGCTGCGAGGCGCGCTCAGCCTCGGTGCGACACGGAACGGCCGAGCGCGTGCAAGCTGGCGGGCAGTTCTGCAGCCAGTTCGCGCGCCAGATAGCCCAGCGGACCGTGCCGCCGCGACAGTGCAGCCCCAGCGCTTGCGTGCGCCGCCACGCCCCAGGCGCAGGCGGGGAGCGGCTGCAGGCCCCGCGCCGCCAGGCCGCCAATCAGACCTGCCAGCGTGTCCCCGGAGCCCGACGTAGCCAATCCCGCCGCCCCATCATCGAACTGCCACAACGCACCGTCCGGCGAGGCAATGACCGTGCTGCCGCCCTTCAACGCCACGCACGCGTTCCAGCGGCTTGCAGCGTCGCGCGCCGCCGCGACCGGGTCTTCGCAGACAGCCTCCTTCCTT
>NZ_JBFTHX010000101.1:0-2617 GCF_056394465.1 Variovorax sp. 10N432 | reverse complement strand
CCTGATTCGCATGCCCCATGCAGACCCCGATCTGTAGGGGGAAAGCACCATGCGTACCGCGTGCCTTCCGATGCTAAACCGCTGGCTTCGGCATCTGCTGGTACTTCGAAGGATAAGCATGCACTTCCCCCTGCATAACCGTGTCCTCACTGGCTCTCTTCTATTGCTGCTGCTCCTGGGCGGCTGCGGCGGAGGTGGTGGCAGCGCAGGGGGTTTCCCTGCCGCAGTCGCCCAGAGCACGAAGCCCGCGACAGCGGCGTCGCAGTCGGATCCTTCATGCACCGCGATCACTGCGAGCGGTTCCGTCGTCGTCGGCTCAGGCCTTCCTGGTGACCCGGCGGCCCCGGAACTCGCGTCGGGCTACCGCACCGGCATGCAGGCTGTTTCTGCCAAGAGCTTCATGGTGGTGGCGGCCAACCCACTCGCCAGCAAGGCCGGGTGCGACGTGCTCAAGTCCGGCGGCACCGCGGCCGATGCCGCGGTCGCCGTGCAGGCGGTGCTCGGTCTGGTCGAGCCGCAGTCCAGTGGCCTCGGTGGCGGTGCCTTCTTGCTGCACTATGACGCCCGGACCCAGGTGGTGCAGACCTACGACGGGCGCGAAACGGCACCGGCTGCTGCTACCGAGAACCACCTCCGCTGGATCGATGACCTGGCCGACCGCACCACGCCACGCCCGAGCGCGCGCGCGAGCGGCCGGTCCATCGGCACCCCGGGCGCGGTCCGCATGCTCGAGCTGGTGCACCAGGAGCACGGACGTAAGCCCTGGAAGAACCTGTTCGATGCCGGCATCGACCTCGCGGACAACGGCTTCAAGATCCCGGGGCGGATGGCAGATGCCATCGCCGGGGCGCGAACCAACCTGATCAGAGACGCCGAAGCGGCAGCGACCTACCTGAATCCGGACGGCTCCGCCAAGGCACTGGGGACAGTGCTGACGATTCCCGCCTATGCGCAGACGCTGAGGGCGCTCGCGCAGGGTGGCGCAGACGCCCTCTACACTGGCCCGATCGCCCAGGACATCGTGGCCAAGATCAACATGACCACCAGCGCCGACGGCAACACGCCGATCACGCCGGGCAAGACCACGCTGGCCGACCTGGCGAACTACCGGGCCAAGAAGCGCGATGCGGTTTGCACCACCTACCGTTCGTATTGGGTCTGCGGCATGGGGCCGCCGTCTTCCGGTGGCATCGCGGTAGCCCAATCGCTGGGCATCCTGGAGAACTTCGACCTGAGCCAATACCCGCCCACCAACGTGGACAACGACGGTGGTCGGCCGCAGACGATGGCCGTGCACCTCGTCTCCGAAGCCCAGCGCCTGGCCTATGCGGACCGCGACAAGTACGTCGCCGACACCGACTACCAGCCGCTGCCTGGCAATGGCGTGCCCACCATGGTCGACAGGGACTACCTGCGCGGCCGCGCCGGCCTCATCAACCTTGCCACCAGCATGCACACGGCGCAGCCGGGCAACCTCGGCCCGATCCCGGCCGGCA
Organism: Variovorax sp. 10N432; assembly: GCF_056394465.1. Classification (NCBI taxonomy): domain Bacteria; kingdom Pseudomonadati; phylum Pseudomonadota; class Betaproteobacteria; order Burkholderiales; family Comamonadaceae; genus Variovorax; species Variovorax sp. 10N432. Next base: position 1,121 of record NZ_JBFTHX010000101.1, on the reverse strand, counting down.
TCATGCCGCCCTCGCCCGAGAACGGCACCACGCACATCACGATCGTGGACCGGGACGGCAACGTCGTGTCGATGACCACCACGGTCGAGTCGGGCTTCGGCTCGTATCACATGGCGCGCGGGTTCATGCTCAACAATCAGCTGACCGACTTTTCCGCCGCGCCGACCGACGCCAGCGGACTGCCGATTGCCAACCGTGTTCAATCAGGCAAGCGCCCGCGCAGCTCGATGGCGCCCACGCTCGTGTTCAGCAAGGCGGCGGACGGCTCCCGCGGCGATTTCGTGATGGCCACAGGCTCGCCGGGCGGCTCCGCGATCATCCAGTACGTGACAAAGACCTTGGTAAGCGCGCTGGACTGGAACTTCGATGCGCAGCAGGCGAGCGCGATGGTGAACTTCGGCGCCTCCAACAGYCCGACCACYTCCATCGGCGGCGAGCATCCGAAAATCGATGCCACCAACAACGGCGCCAACGATCCATTGGTGACGGCACTGCGCGCGATGGGGCATACCGTGAACGTCGGTGCGCAGTCGAGCGGCGTCGCCACGATCATCCGGCTCCAGGATAAGAAAGGCACTTTGCAGGGCGGCGCCGACCCACGTCGTGAAGGCTTGGTCCTGGGGGACACGTTCACGCCTTAGAGCGGTCTGCCGGGGGTGGTCAATCGAGCGCCGTTGGGACTCTGCCGAAATCGAGGCCGCTTAGCGCAAGCGGGCAAGCGGTCGCGCGACAGAGTGGCCAATGTCGGCCGGGTAGTAACTGACCGGAGCGACCAGTGACGCCCGTCGGGAAGATTTGGCCGACTCGATCGAGGTCGCGGACCAAGCTTGGTTGCGGCTCGCCCTGATCTCGAAGGCGCTGTAGGACGAACTTTCCATGCTACGTCAGACCCGTTTTCGGTGTAAGTAGCCGTGCGCGATTTCAGCGTTAAGGCTTCGTTCACGCAGCGTGCTTAACATTTGATCTTCCTCCGTAAGCGGCCAGTCTCCCCACCTTGAGATCAGAGGCCAAGCCGGAGACCATGCTGTCCACCTAAGTTAGCTGGACATCTATGGACGTCAATCCGAAGCAACGCCGCCGGCACAGCGCGGCGTTCAAGGCGCAGGTTCTGGCCGCCTGCG
>NZ_JBFTHX010000100.1:0-2804 GCF_056394465.1 Variovorax sp. 10N432 | reverse complement strand
TGCGTATTTCAGGGCATCGTGGACGCCCGTTTCAGACGATCGTGGACGTCATTTCAGATGAACGTGGACGCTGTTTCAGGCTGATCGTGGACGACGTTTCAGCCTAATCGTGGACGATCCGGGCGCGCGCGAGTGATCTTGACCGTTGGCATGCTGGCCGATTTTTCGGCCTGCCATGCCTACCACCAGGATCACGATGCGACAGATACGACAGGTCTTGCGCCTGCACCTCGAAGCCGACCTGAGCTACGCCCAGGTCGCCCGCGCCGTCGGTATCGGCAAGGGAACCGTCGGCAAGTTCATGCTGCTGGCGCGCGCCGCCGGCGTCGACTGGGGCGTCGCCCAGACCCTCTCGGACCAAGAACTCGAGGCCCGCCTGTACAGGCCGGCCGTGCCGCGTTCGAGTCGCCAGCTCGAGCCCGACTACGCCTGGATCCACCAGGAACTCAAGCGCCCGGGCGTCACCCTGCAGTTGCTTTGGGAGGAGTACCAGCGTCGGCACAGCGAAGGCGGCGAGCCGGCTTACAAGTACACAAGCTTCTGCGTCAAGTACCGGGCCTGGGTCATGAGCCTGAAGCGCTCGATGCGCCAGACCCACGCAGCCGGCGAGCGCCTGTTCGTCGACTACGCCGGGCAGACCGTGCCGGTGATCGATGCGGCCAGCGGCGAGATCCGGCGCGCCCAGATCTTCGTGGCGGTGCTGGGTGCGTCCAACTTCACCTACGCTTGTGCCACCGCGACGCAGACCACAGCCGACTGGGTCGGCTCGATCATCGACGCGTTGGAGTTCTGTGGGGGCGTTCCTCGCCTGATCGTTCCCGATCAACCGCGTGCCCTGATCGCGCGGCCCGATCGCTACGAGCCCACCGTCAACCGCCTGGTCGATGAGTTCTGCGACCACTACGACGTGGCGGTCCTTCCAGCGCGCCCCGCTCGTCCGCGCGACAAGCCGAAGGTCGAAGTCGGAGTCCAAGTGGTCGAGAGGTGGATCCTGGCGCGCCTTCGCAACCGGCGCTTCTTCAGCCTGCCCGAACTCAACGCTGCCATTGCCGAGTTGCTCACCGACCTGAACGCCCGGCCGTTCAAGAAGCTGCCCGGCTGCCGCGCAAGTGCCTTCACCGCGCTGGATCAACAGGCCCTGCGCCCGCTGCCGGCCACGCGCATGCCGATCGCGCGCTTCAAGCGCGCCCGCGTCAACATCGACTATCACATCGAACTCGATGGCCACTACTACAGCGTGCCGCATCGGCTCGTGCGCACCTTGGTGGAACTGCGCGTCACTGCCACCACGGTGGAGATTCTCAGCGGCAACCAACGCGTGGCCGTTCACCCGTACAGCGCCCGGCGCGGCGCCCACACCACGACGGCCGAACACATGCCGGCGTCGCATCGCGCGCATCGCGAGTGGACCCCCGCCAAGCTCATCGCATGGGGCGAGCGCATCGGCGCGGCCACGGCCGGCGTGGTGCGCTGGCAGATGGAGCACCGCCCGCATCCCGAGCAGGGCTACCGGGCGTGCCTGGGACTGCAACGTCTGGCACGCCAGTTCGGCGACGCCCGGCTCGAAGCCGCCTGTGCGCGGGCGCTGTCGATCCGGTCGCCGACCTATCGAAGCGTGAACTCGATCCTGGCCGCGGGCCTGGATCGCCAGCAGGTGTCGGCCGAGCCGACACAGGCGTCCTTGCCGCTGCACGACAACGTGCGCGGCCCCGACTACTACCACTGACGAAGGAGAACCCCTTGCTCAACGAACACACCCTGGATCAGCTGCGCGGCCTGCGCCTGGATGGCATGGTCCACGCACTGGCCGACCAGGCCACCAGCACGGCGGCGACCGAACTGAACTTTGAGGAGCGCCTGGCGATGCTGGTGCAGCGCGAGATCGACTGGCGCGACGGCAAGCGCCTGACCCGCCTGCTCAAGGCGGCCAGGCTCAAGGTGGCCAGCGCCTGCATCGAGGACATCGACTGGCGTGGTTCGCGCGGGCTCGACCGCAGCCTCGTCACCACGCTGGCCGGCTGCGATTGGCTGCGCCATGGCCGCTGCGTCCTGATCACGGGAGCGACCGGAGTCGGCAAGACCTGGTTGGCGTGCGCGCTGGCGCAGCAGGCCGCGCGCTCGGGCTTCACTGTGCTGTACACGCGGGCACCCCGTCTGCTAGAAGAACTGCGGGTGGCCCATGGAGACGGCAGCTTCGGGCGGCGCCTTGCACAACTGGCGCGCATCGACCTCCTGGCCATCGATGACTTCGCGATCGCGCCGGTCACGGCGGCCGAGCGAAACGACCTGCTGGAACTGTTGGACGACCGCGTGGGCACGCGAGCTACGCTGATCACCAGCCAGTTGCCAGTGAGTGCGTGGCACGAATGGCTGAACGACCCGACGCTGGCCGATGCCATCCTGGACCGCATCGTGCACGCGGCGCACAAGATCGCGCTCAAGGGCGAGTCGATGCGCAGAAAGCAGGTGATGCCATGACCGCTTCGCGCAGTTCGTGCAGCGCCACCGCCGTCGCGCCGAACACGGCTTGCCCACCGCGGCGGTCGTTCGTCGCAAGCGACGCCCGCCGCCGTGGACAAGCCTGCGCTGTAGAGAGGCCTATCCACACCGCCTTCGGCGCCGCGTTGACCACCCCGGCGATGCTCGCCGGCGTGGACAACGCCCGGCGCTTCACCAAGATCATGGACGACTGAGATACCATGAACCCCTTCACTCGCGTGCTTCCGTGATCGTCCACGATCACCTTGAAACACCGTCCGCGATCACGCTGAAACCAGCGTCCACGATCGCTGAAATGCGCACCC
>NZ_JBFTHX010000099.1:0-2891 GCF_056394465.1 Variovorax sp. 10N432 | reverse complement strand
GAACTCGCTAGCCTTAGCCGGCAGCTGCAACCTGGCGTAGTGCCTCGGCGCTTCGGCTTGCCAACGCTCCTCGGGCAGGAACAGACGCTCGCGACCGCGGAAGCTCAGTGAATGAGCTATCCAGACCGAGCCGTTGCGCACCGCCCGGCACAGAGCAAGCAGGGTGGCGACCTCCAGCGCCCTGAAGGCGCGCTCGCGGTCGGCGTCGGCGATGGCTGCACGCCAGGCGGCTCCCCAGTCGTGGGGTCGTGACTTCACTGGGAAGTCGCTTGATGCCAGCGGCATACCCGGCTCGGAGCTTGTTCAGCGCATCGAGTGCCGGGTGCTCGCCGGTGGCCTGCCAAGGCAAGCGACTGACCCCCACCAGCAGAGAACGCACCGGCGCGATCGCATCGATCAGGCGTTGCCGGATGACTGACGCCCGACTCGGCGGGCGCTGAGCGTGCTTGGCCGCGACGATCTCGCGAAGGCGTGAACGCAGTTCGGCATCTGGCACCGCATCATGACCTGCGAGCTCGGAGAGCTCCAGCAGCAGCTCCTGGTACTGCCGTGCCCAATCCACGGACGCGACACCGTCCGCACAGTGGCGCCCCAGGTCGGCCACTCGACGCTGGAACATGAAGATGATCTGGTCGGTGGCCGTGAGCAGGCAGTAGCGCAGGAAGCAGCTGAGCTCCAGCGTGCGGGCCGGCTCCTTGATCCTGGCACTGACCGATGGGGGCCGCCCGGCCATGCGCCTGGCGTAGCGGCGCACCAGTACATCGTTGAGATCCTCCAGATGTCGATCGATGCCGAGGTCCGTCAGGAACGCGATCCTTTCCAGGACCTCGGTGATCTGGCGCGTGGAGTGCCTTGCTGGCGCGCTCCACAGCCAGCTCTGGCAGTGTTCGCCGTCTGGACGCGGCGTGTCCAATGCCGATATCCAACGTTTGCGAGTCTCGGCAGACACCGATGTCATGATGGCGTGGCTGGTTGTTGCTTCGAGTTCGACCAGGGCGGCCGCCACCATGGCGCGGATCACGCGGTCGTGCACGATGAGCAGGCGATGGTCGTAAAGCCACTGCCTGGCAAGGAGCAGGAGCCGCTCGCGGTCCGAACAATGCGCAACCTCGTCGCGCAGGACCCGTACCAACGCTCGGCGCTGATGCTCGGTCATCCACTTGAATCCCAGGCATTCGCAGGCTTGGTGCTGGTGATCGAACAGGGTGCGTCCGCGGGCGTACAGCGCGCGCAGAGATACCAGATCCGGCGCGGGGATATCCAGTTCTCGGCCAAGGTGGCGAAGCAGGGCAGGGGGCACGATCCGCACGCTGTTCAGAGGCCGTCCGGTCATGCGGGCGAAGCCGATGTGTAGCGCCAAGCCAAGCTTGAGGCTGTCGCTGCGCCGACGAGCAATCAAGTCGAGCTCAGTGCGGCTGAAGCTGAAGAACGTCTCCAACTCAAAATCGCTGAGCTCGCCGGGCATGTCGCGCAGGCCCAGATAGGACGACTGCCATCCTTGCATCGTCGCGCTCCTTCGTCGTTCAGGGGGCGCAGACGATACGCCGCAAAGAAGTGAACAGCAATGCTCGCGAAATCAACAACTTAGCGAACCGACCCCGCGCCGTTGCTGGAGTTGCGAACCGTCACTTTTGACACCGAAATCAAATCGACCCCGGAGATCACCTGGTTGACCGCGGATTCAACGAAGCCGGTTGCAATGCGGTCCCCGCACCGGTACCGCTCTCCGTAGTTGACGATGGCGCCGGCGTTGTTGCCGACGTAGGTCGCGAATTCACCCAGCGCCCGATCAAGTTTCTTGAGCACGACCGAAGGCGGCCGCCCAGCTTGCCTGTCCTGCTCGAGCACGCCTTCGACTTCCTCGACCAGGTCGTACAAGGTTTCGTCGGCGCGGATCGCGTTTCCATGCCACAGGAACCATTTGACGCGTTCGAAGCCCTTGAGGAGGTTTTCCTTCTCCGAGCCTTGCCAGCCGCGTGCCGTTTGCAAGAGCTGCTCGATGCGCATGGCCACGTGGAACCAATCCAGAACGTGCTCGGATCGCGGATGCAGGAAGGCGCCAAGCTCGCGCACAGTGTCGCCGCCGTCACACAGGAACGTGATGTGCTGTCGGGGGAGAATGCCTTGCGACTCGAGCACGGCGCGCAGCCTCCGCTTCGGTTTGCGGTCTATCCGATGAACGAAGGCGAAGACTTTCGCCGCACCTTCGTCCGGGATGCTCTTTCCGGCGATGACCTCCAAGCATCCGTTGGCACCCGGCAGGCGATCGAGACCTCGAATGTAGCCTCCGTCCAGCCCACCGTGATGGGAGCGGCAGGTTCCGGCGAGGCTTCGATCTCGCGCTGGGAGCCGCCGTCGTAGGTGAACTGCTCCGGGCCGAGCTGCGCTTCGAGTCGCTCCGCGGTGTCCAGAACGTGCCGACGAATCGCTTCCGGATGCACCCCTGGTCGACGGGCAACACATCATGCAACAGCGCACCGACCGCTGCGAAGGAGACTTGCGCGGCCCACTTGGCCTACAGGTATGTCAGTTCTGGGGTCGTGTGCACCGTCAGCAGTTCGCTGAGCGGAGAGAACGTAGCCTCCCGGGATTGCTCGAAGCGGCAGCGGCGCCAACGGGGGCTGCGCAAGTCGATTTCCCCGAAGGCGGTGCGAAAGCGTAGCGGGTGGTAGCCTTTGACCGCGCGCGGCTTGGCACAATGCGGACAGGCCCTGCGGTCGGACAGGTAGCCATCCAGCTGCTCTTAGACAAACGCTTGCTGAAGGGTTGCGAGGATGGTCTTGGCGTCGCCCAGGGCGAGTCCGACGTTCTGCACCTGGTCACATCGACGATCGATGGTGTGAAGTGGCACGGTGAAGGGGCGCGACGCGGCGCCCTCAATGCGAATCTGA
>NZ_JBFTHX010000098.1:0-3178 GCF_056394465.1 Variovorax sp. 10N432 | reverse complement strand
TCCGGCGCGACAGCTTCACCAGCGTGGCCGAACTGGAGTTCGCCATCGATCTGTACGTGGCCCACCACAACGCCAACCCCAAACCCTTCATCTGGACCAAGAGCGCGACCGACATCTTGGCCAAGGTCACGCGCGCCAAGGCGGCGCTGACACGGAGCACAAGATAAGTACATATTTACGTGGCGCACTGCACTAGGTTCCAACGCGAGCTTGCCCATGTGTTGGCCGGAAGATCGCTACGACCTCGTGTGGGCATTCCGCAAGAAGCGCGGCGGCTGGCAAATGACGCAGATTCCGCAACTGCTCCTTGCGGGCGACAGGCGAGACCCGATTGAATGACTTGGGGGACCTAGAAACCAGGTTAGTTGGCCCGGCTGAGCGCATGAGAGGGGGTAGACCAGGGGTCCTAGCAGACCCCAGTCCAGCTGCATTTGGCGCGCCGTGCGAGGGCCGGCTGTCTAAGGCCGCGCGAACGCGCTGAGGCACTGTGGGAGGGCTCCACGGTCGTGCGAAGCACGCGGGGCTTTTCCCCGTGGGGACCGACCTCAAACCCGGCTACCCCGTCCACTTATCCGCAAACCTGAGCCCAAAGGACGTATCCAACAGAGGCACCGGGACCGCAACTAACTGAATCTCGGCAATAAAGTGTTTTCTGCTAGCGCCGCGCGGCACCCTCCTACATGGGTTGCCTCCCCCGCCGCCGACGATGGCCGTCCTCATGATCTCATTGGAGCCCACGATGCCAACAACCAAGCGCACTGCGCCCGATGCCTGCAGCCTTCTAGACAGCGACCACCGCAAAGTGAAGAAGATGTTTTCGGACTACGAGGCGCTGACGCAGTCGCGCTCCTCCCAGGCGGGAGCGAAAAAGGTCGAATTGGCCAAGCAGATCTGCCTGGAGCTCAGCGTGCATGCGCGCATCGAGGAGGAGATCTTTTATCCGGCCGTGCGTGACGCGATCAAGGAAACCGACCTGCTCGACGAAGCTGAAGTGGAGCACAGCACGGCCAAGGACCTGATTGCACAACTCGAAGATGCGGCGGATGCCGACGATATGTTCGATGCGAAGGTCAAAGTGCTTGGCGAATACATCGACCACCACGTCAAGGAGGAGCGCAATGAGATCTTCGTGAAGGCCCGCGCTGCCAAGGGACTCGACCTAGTCGCAATGCGCGAGCGGCTCGCCGTGCGCAAGGAAGAGCTGATGGAAGAAATGTTGGGCGCGACGGCATAACCTCAATCCCTCATGAAGCGCAAGCAGGACCCTCCCGTAGCGGTCGGCGGACCTTCCAATCCGGAGGCCCTGCCAACAGAAGCCCAGGTGCGCACGACTGACCTCGAGGCCCAACAGGAAGAGCTCCGGGGCCTTCCGGACGAGACGCACGACGCATCACGACTTAGCGAGCGAGAGCAAGCCATCCGTCAAGCCGCGTATGAGGCCTATGTACGCCGCGGCGGCGGACCCGGCAGCGACCTGGACGATTGGCTCGAGGCTGAGCGGAACTTGGACCGCAGGGGCGATTAAGGCGCACCGTTGCACTGATTGGCAATCATGGGGTTTAGGCAGCGGCCGAGTTCGCTGCCTATTTTTTCAGGAGACTTCGGTGAACACTCCATTTTTTGGGCTCTTGCCGACGGTGACGAACATGATCCGGGTGGACCACACCCACGTCCTGTCGACCTTTCATCAGTACAAAGCCGTCGCGGCGCCGCGCGTGAAAAAGGGCTTGGTACTGACGATCTGTACTGCGCTCGAGATCCACGCCCAGCTCGAGGAGGAGATCTTCTATCCTGCCATGCGCGAGGTCGACGAAGGTGAAAAACTCCTCGGAGACAGCGAGGCGGAGCATCAGGAGATGGAGCGCCTGATTGTGTTGCTGCGCCAGATGGAACCTGAAGCCAGGGACTACGACAAGACGTTTTATTCCCTCATGGGCAATGTGCTTCATCACGTGGCCGATGAAGAGACAGTCGTCCTGCCGGCCGCAGAACGTGTCCTAGGCGAGCGTCTGGGAGAGTTGGGGGCACACATGGCCAAGCGACGTGTCCAACTCGTGGCGCCACGCAGTGGGGAGATCGCGCTCAACATGGGTCGCGCCGTGTCCGGCAACAAAGCGGCCCTGTCGATGGCCGCGCTCGCCGCGGGGTGCCTCATTTGGGCGAGCTCGGCCCGCGAACAACGGTGGCGGAGGCGAGCGATCAAGCGCACTCCATGACGCGGCCTCCCATCCAAATCTATTCACCTTCATTTCGAATTCCCATACGGAACTGCCATGGCCAAAAAGCTTCCCCCCACGCCTGCCGCCGAAATCGATGCCGCACGCGCTGCGGCACGCAATACCGATAGCAGTCCTGCTACGCCGCCGCTTCCCGCAGCGGGCAAAGACGACCTGCCGACCCAGAAGGCCATCGACACCGGTGGGTTGGCCCAGGCCATGGGGTCGAACCCGACCAAGCCGATGGAGTACGGCGAAGCCAACGCCTCAGCCACGCCCAAGGGGGCCACAGTCAGTCCTCCCTCACGCCTCCCCGCCGCGAGTACGCTCTCCGAGCAGAACTTCTCGAACAAGACGGGCACGGCCGCTCGCGAAGGCGTCAACGCCACAATCGACACCCTCGACCGCGTGCGGGTCGATTCGGCCGCACAGGTGCTGACGACCAACCAGGGGGTCGCCATCGCCGACAACCAGAACTCGCTCAAGGCCGGCGCGCGGGGGCCAGCCCTGCTAGAAGACTTCATCCTGCGCGAAAAGATCACACACTTCGACCACGAGCGCATTCCCGAGCGCATCGTGCATGCCCGCGGCTCTGGCGCTCACGGTTTTTTCGAGTGCTACGAACCTCTCACGAAGCTCACCAAGGCAGCGCCGTTCAAGCAAGCGGGGAAAGTCACGCCGGTGTTCGTGCGCTTCTCCACCGTGGCGGGCGAGCGAGGCTCCAAGGACACGGCGCGCGATGTCCGCGGCTTCGCCGTCAAGTTCTACACCGACGAAGGCAACTGGGACTTGGTCGGCAACAACATGCCTGTGTTCTTCATCCAGGACGCGATCAAGTTTCCCGACCTGGTGCATGCGGTCAAGCCCGAGCCGCATCACCAGATGCCGCAGGCGGCCAGCGCCCACGACACGTTCTGGGATTTCGTCTCGCTGATGCCGGAGTCAACGCACATGCTGATGTG
>NZ_JBFTHX010000097.1:0-3369 GCF_056394465.1 Variovorax sp. 10N432 | reverse complement strand
TCGATGAGCTCGATTTCGTATGAAAAAGACGGTGCCGTCGGCGTCGTCACCATGGCCAAGCCGCCGCACAACCTGATCGACAACGCCATGCTCCAGGAGCTTGCGTCCACCTACGCAAGAGCGGTCGAGGAGGGATGCCGCGCCATCCTGCTGCGAAGCTCGATGCGCCACTTCTGCGCCGGCGCCGACCTCAACGTGCTCGCCTCGGAGCGCTGGGACCAGAAGGCGCTTGCGAGACTCTGGGCGTCGCTCGAGGACGTGCCGGTCCCGACGGTCGCGGCCGTTCACGGCGCGGCCCTGGGCGGCGGCTTCGAGCTGGCCTTGATGTGCGACATGATCRTCGCCGCGGACACGGCCTCGTTCGGCATGGCAGAGTCCTCGCTCGGGCTGTTGCCGCTCCTCGGCGGCGTCCAGCGCGTCGTGCAGCGCGCAGGCCTGGCGCGCGGAAAGGAAATGGCCATGTTCGGCCGCCGCCACGACCCGCGGGYGCTCGAGCGCTGGGGCGTCGTCAACCTGGTTGCAGCAGAAGCCGAACTTGCCGGCGTCGCGATGTCGTGGGCCAGGCAGCTGGCGGCCGGAGCGACGGTGGCGCTGCGCGGCATCAAGACCGTCGCGAACCTGTCGGCCCGCGGCGGCATYTCGGCCGGCGATGCGCGCCAGGAAGAGGTCAACACGTCCATGTGGAACAGCGCGGATCAGGCGCGCGGCCTGGCCGCCTTCGTGGCCACCGGGCCGGGCTCCGCCGTCTTCGAAGGGAATTGAGCATGAGCGCGCCACTTGAAGGKCTGCGGGTCATCGATTTCACCCGCGTGCTGTCCGGTCCGGGCTGCACCAAGGCGCTGCGCGATCTGGGCGCCGACGTCACCAAGATCGAACCCCCTGCAGGCGATGTGGGCCGCGCGGGCGTACCGCATGTCGGTTCCATGTCGACGTACTACGCACAGCAGAACGCCGGCAAGCGGAACATCAGCCTCGATCTGAACTGGCCCGAGGCGCGGGACATCGTGGCGAAGCTCTGCGCCGACGCGGACGTGATCGTCGAGAACTTCCGCCCCGGAACGCTCGCACGCTTCGGCTTCGGCTACGACGACGTCGTGAAGTTCAATCCGAAGGTCGTCTACGTTTCGATCAGCGGCTAYGGCCAGACCGGCCCGTGGCGCAATCGGCCGGCATTCGCACCAACGGTCCACGCCGAGACGGGCCTGACCGACATCCTCCAGAAGCACTACGAGGGCGCCATGGTAGAGATGCGCAACGACGCATGCAGCCACGCCGACGTCTACACGGGCCTCCACGGGGTCATCGCCGTCCTGGCCGCGTTGCAGCACCGGTCGCGCACCGGCGAGGGGCAGTACGTCGACGTCTCGATGGCCGCGACGATGCTGTCGGCCAACGAACGCGCCGGCGCGCAGTTGTCAGGCCTGGAAGTCAATGACGAACCGTACGCGCTCAGCGCCAACGAGTCTCCGCTGTTCGAGCTGCCRGACGGCCGGCGCCTCACCATCGCGACAAGTCCGGTGTTCTCGCCGATGTTCATTCGCTACTGCTCGATGATGCGCCGCACGGACCTCCTCAAGGATCCGCGCTTCGCCACGGCCACCCTTCGCAAGGCCAATCTCGCCCTCTTGATGGCCGAGRTCAAGGCCTGGATCCTGACCTTCACCGACCTGGACCAGCTTCAGGCRCAGGTCAGCGAAGCGGGCCTGGCGATCGGTGTCGTGCGCAGCACGCAGGACCTCGCGGACTCCGAGTGGGCGAAAGACTGGGGTGCGGTGGTCGAGGTCGAAGACCGTGMAGGCGGCACCGTGCGCATGCCCGGGCCCCCATGGCGCTTCGGCCGCTCCGAACTGCCGAAGCCGGGCTTGCCCTATTTCCAGGGCGAGAGCAATGCCGAGGTGCTCGGCGAACTGGGGATCTCCGCCGAACGCATCGAGACGCTGCGCCAGMGCGGCGTGCTGCGAAGCCGCCGCAGCCCGGCGGGCGCGTTCGACTGAGCCGAGGCCGAGGCGAACCCATGCGCACGATCGATCACACCCACGATGCCGCAGCGACAAGCTGGCTGGCGAGCGCCAACGGGGCGGCCACCGACTTTCCGATCCAGAACCTGCCGTTTGCCGTGTTTCGAAGGGCAGGGGCCCTCGAACCGCTGCGCGGCGGCGTTGCCATCGGCGACGAAGTCATGGACCTGGCCGCCTTGAGCAGAACGCAATGCCTCGACGGCTTGGCGCTGCAAGCCGCGCAGTCGTGTGCCGCACCGGCGCTCAACGACTTTTTCGCCCTGGGACCGGTGGCATGGCGCACATTGCGGCGCGCACTCTTCGAGCTTCTCCACAAGGACGCCGTCGCCACCAGGCCGTCTCAGGTCGATGCGGTCAGGGGCTGTCTCATGCCGCAATCCGAGGTCGAGTACGCGGTTCCGGCTCGCATCGGCGACTACACGGACTTCTACACGTCGATCCATCACGCGCGAACGATCAGCYGCCTGCTGGACCCGAAGGGMGACGTGCCCCGGAACTTCCAATGGGTWCCCACCGCCTACCACGGCCGCGTGTCYTCCATCGGCGTGGCCGGGCAGAGGTTCCGGCGYCCACATGGCCAGGCGCTGCGGRACGGGRGCACGACGCCGGAATACGGACCTTCGCAGCGCCTCGACTACGAGCTCGAACTCGGCATCTATGTCGGCACGGGCAACGCGCTCGGCGAGCCCATTGCRCTCTCGCGCGCCGAGGAYCACGTCTTCGGCATCTCGCTGCTCAACGATTGGTCGGCGCGGGATATCCAGGCCTGGGARATGGCGCCGCTCGGCCCGTTCCATGCAAAGAACTTCGCGACAACCGTCTCGCCCTGGATCGTCACGATGGAYGCCCTGGCCCCCTACMGGACGCCGTGGACCCGCCCCGCGGCCGATCCGCAGCCGCTGCCTTATCTGGAGAGCGAGTCTCACCGCGCGCAGGGCGCCATCGATATCCGTCTCGAGGTGTCGATCGAGACCCATCGCATGCGCGAAGCCGGACTCCCTGCCGAGACGATGTCACGCACCAGCTTCTGTCATCACTACTGGTCGATCGCGCAGATGCTCACCCACCACGCGGCCGGGGGCTGCAACCTGCAGCCGGGCGACCTGCTGGGCAGCGGCACGATCTCGGGGCCCGAGCTTTCCGAAGCCGGCGCATTGATGGAGCTCGCCCTTGCCGGCAGCAAGCCGGTGCAACTCGGCAACGGCGAGCGCCGAAGCTTCCTGGAGGATGGGGACGCGATCATCTTCCAAGGCTGGTGCGAACGSGAGGGATTCAATCGCATCGGCTTMGGCTTCAATCATGGGCGGGTCCTCCCCGCCGTGTCGCCATCTGCCGAATAGTTTCTCGCCGC
>NZ_JBFTHX010000096.1:0-3535 GCF_056394465.1 Variovorax sp. 10N432 | reverse complement strand
AAGATCGTGGACATCATCGGCGTGATCGACGGCATCGCGTTCCAGACCAACATCCTGGCGTTGAACGCGGCGGTGGAAGCCGCACGCGCCGGCGAGCAGGGCCGCGGCTTCGCGGTGGTGGCGTCGGAAGTGCGCAGCCTGGCGCAGCGCTCGGCGGCGGCGGCCAAGGAGATCAAGGGCCTGATCGACGATTCGGTGGGCAAGGTGGGCGCTGGCAGCGCGCTGGTGGCCGAGGCGGGTCACACGATGGAAGAGATCGTGGGCAGCGTGAAGCGGGTGACCGACATCATGGGCGAGATCACGGCGGCCAGCCAGGAGCAGACCTCGGGGATCGAGCAGATCAACCAGGCGATCACGCAGATGGACCAGGTGACGCAGCAGAACGCGGCACTGGTCGAAGAGGCCGCGGCGGCCGCCGCATCGCTGCAGGAGCAGGCCGGCAACCTGTCGCAGATCGTCGGCACCTTCAAGCTCGACGACGGGCCGGCAGCGGTTGCTCCGCCGGCCCGTACGCCTGTCGCGGCAGCTGCGCCGAGCCGGGCGCCATCCAGGCCATCGCCGGCTCCGGCCCCCGCCCGTTCGAAGCCGGCGCCTGCGCCGGCGACGGCCAGCGCGGCCGCGGGCGACTGGACCGAATTCTGAAACCCTCACATCTACTCCAGGACACCTTGTTGCCACCACCATGAACGCGCTTTCCAATCTGAAAATCGGCACCCGCCTGGGCATGGGCTTCGCCGTCGTTCTGCTGTTCCTGGCGGCGATCGTCGCACTCGGCCTGAACTCCCTCGGCGGCATCCAGGCGCGCCTCGACAGCATGGTCCATGACAACAATGTCAAGGTGGCGCTGGCCAACAAGATGCTCGATTCGATTCGCGACATCGCCGGCTACGGAACTGAACTGGTGCTGCTGACCGACGAGGCGGCGATGCGCGAACAGATGAAAAAGATCGGATCGGCGCGCGAGCTGTTCACCGAGACCAAGACCGCGCTCGCCAAGATCGTCGTGACGCCGGAAGGCAAGGCCTTCCTGGCCAGGATCGACGAGACGCTGGCGGTGGCGGCGCCCCTGAGCGCCCAGCTGATCGAACTGGCGCAGCAGAACAAGAACGTCGAAGCGACCGAACTCCTGATGAAGAAGTTCGCTCCCGCCGTGCGCGCCACGCTGGCCTCGGTGGACGCGATGATCGACTACCAGACCCGGCGGGCCGAACAGGCGAATGCCGCCGCAGCCGCCGAGTACCAGCGTGTGCGCGGCCTGATGCTGGGACTCGGCCTGATGGCCGTGCTGCTGGGCGCTGCGATTGCCTGGTTCATCACGCGATCGATCACGCGGCCGATCGGTGAAGCCGTGAAGGTGGCCGAGACCGTCGCCGCAGGCGACATCAGCTCGCGCATCCACGTGGCCTCGAAGGACGAAACCGGCCAGCTCATGCAGGCGCTCAAGGAGATGAACAACAGCCTGGTGAAGATCGTGGGCGAAGTCCGCACCGGCACCGACACGATCGCGACGGCCTCGGGCCAGATCGCGACCGGCAACCAAGACTTGTCGTCGCGCACAGAAGAACAGGCGAGCTCGCTGGAAGAGACCGCTGCCTCGATGGAAGAACTGACTTCGACGGTGAAGCAGAACGCCGATAACGCCCGCCAGGCCAATCAACTCGCGGTCTCGGCTTCCGAAGTGGCAGTCAAGGGCGGCAGCGTGGTGAGCCAGGTGGTCGACACGATGGGCTCGATCAACGCCTCGTCGCGCAAGATCGTCGACATCATCGGCGTGATCGACGGCATCGCCTTCCAGACCAACATCCTGGCGTTGAACGCGGCGGTGGAAGCCGCTCGCGCCGGCGAGCAGGGCCGTGGCTTCGCGGTGGTGGCGTCGGAAGTGCGCAGCCTGGCGCAGCGCTCGGCGGCGGCGGCCAAGGAGATCAAGACCTTGATCGGCGACTCGGTGGAGAAGGTCGAGGAAGGCAGCAARCARGTGGCGGAGGCGGGTCGCACGATGGAAGAGATCGTCGACAGCGTCAAGCGGGTGACCGACATCATGGGCGAGATCACGGCGGCCAGCCAGGAGCAGACCTCGGGGATCGAGCAGATCAACCAGGCGATCACGCAGATGGACCAGGTGACGCAGCAGAACGCGGCACTGGTCGAAGAGGCCTCGGCCGCGGCGCAGTCGCTTCAGGAGCAGGCCGGCAACCTGTCGCAGGTGGTGAGCGTCTTCAAGATGAATCCGTCCGACGCGCGGGCGAGCTGAGCCGGCATACGACAAGACCCGCGGCGTTTCGACGCCGATCCAATCGTTCGATGAAGTGAGGAAGTGTGTGATGAGTATGAAGAATCTGAAGATCGGCACCCGCCTGGGCATCGGCTTCGCCGCCATGCTGGTGCTGATGGCCCTTCTTTCGGCCACCGGCATGCTGCGGCTGGCCAACGTGGGCAACGCCACCGAAGAGATGGTCGAGAAGACCTTGGTCAAGGAGCGCATGGTCGGTGAATGGTCGACCTTGCTGGCGGCCAACATCGTGCGGACTTTTGCGATCGTGAAGGCCAGCGATCCCGCCACTGAAGCTTATTTCAAGAAGGAACTCGGCGGCGGCCAGGCACTCATCAATCCGCTGCAGAAGAAGCTCGAGGCGCTGCTGGTCTCGCCCGAGGAAAAGAAGCTCTACGGCGACGTGGCCGAGGCACGCCGCGTGGTGCTCGAACTGCTCGCAGCGCTCAACAAGCTCAAGGCGGCGAACGACGCGGACGGTGCCAACAAACTGGCCGACAACCAGTTCACGACGGCGCTGGCGAACTATGGAAAGGCCGTCGATGCGCTGTCGGTGCATGAACGCGGGTTGATCGACGCGTCGGCCCAGGCGATCGCGAAGGAGCACGACACCGGCCGGATGTCGCTGATCGTGCTGTCGATCGTGGCATTGGCGGTCGGCGGGCTGTTCGCCTGGCGGCTGACGGTCGGCATCGTCCACCCGTTGGGCGAGGCCGTGAAAGTGGCGGAGACCGTGGCGGACGGCAATCTCGCCAGCCACATCGAGATCGGGAGCCGCGACGAAACCGGCCAACTCATGCAGGCGCTGAAGAACATGAACGACAGCCTCGCGAAGGTGGTGGGCGAAGTCCGCACCGGCACCGACACGATCGCGACGGCTTCGAGCCAGATCGCCACGGGCAACCAGGACCTGTCGTCGCGCACCGAAGAGCAGGCGAGCTCGCTGGAGGAAACGGCCGCGTCGATGGAAGAACTGACCTCGACGGTGAAGCAGAACGCCGACAACGCCCGCCAGGCCAATCAGCTCGCGGTCTCGGCTTCCGAAGTCGCCGTCAAGGGCGGCAGCGTGGTCAGCCAGGTGGTCGACACCATGGGCTCGATCAACGCCTCGTCGCGCAAGATCGTGGACATCATCGGCGTGATCGACGGCATCGCGTTCCAGACCAACATCCTGGCGTTGAACGCGGCGGTGGAAGCCGCACGCGCCGGCGAGCAGGGCCGCGGCTTCGCGGTGGTGGCGTCGGAAGTGCGCAGCCTGGCGCAGCG
>NZ_JBFTHX010000095.1:0-3692 GCF_056394465.1 Variovorax sp. 10N432 | reverse complement strand
GAGGCTGCCTGATGGGTTGAACCATGAGTACATGGCTCAACCGGGGCGCCTCCGGAGGCCTGGCAGGGGCCTGAAGATTGAAAGAATCAAACCGCAGCCAATCCACTTAACTCAGGTCGATGCGTGTTCAGACGACCGGAGCCGGCTCTATTGCTTCGACTTGGCATGCTGAGTAGACCGCTGCTGCCCAATTCTGGTGCCCGCAACTGTTAGCGCGCACGCACCGATGTCCGCTTAGTTGCGAGCCGACAACGAACGTCCCCTGTCGGCGGATGCTGTCCTAGACTGAGAGTTCGTGCACGAGAGCCGGCTTCTCGCTTTGGTCTGCGAAGAGCGGCAGTTGGGGGGTTGTCGCGCAATCCACGCGGGCTGATGCGTGCATCATGGTCCAGCACCCTTCGACTCGTCGGCGTGGTGCAGGCTTCGGAAAGCAGTCCATGCAGACCTTATCGACGACGGCAAATACATGGCCTCGCAGCTTGAATATGTAGCTGCCAGCAGGCAGCCTGCTGGCCAGTTGGGCTACCGTGGGTCGATGAATCGCGGGCCGGTCGAGGAAAGAGACCCAGGGGGCCACCTCATGGTTGGCGAACACGGCGCTCACGGCCTTGGGGCGCATGACGCCACGAGGACGCCGACCAGCGTCCGCACAAATCTTGTGAGCGCGAGCGTACGGCATACCAGTGCTCAACGCGAGCGAACGGACTGCGCAGTCGGACCGCTCTGCAAAACCAGCAGCAGTGCGCCCACCGTCAGTCACTGTGTAGTTGATTTTCATTCCTTACTTGGCGTCCAAGGGACCGGTCCTGGCCGCATCCTGCCCCCGTTCCTGGATACGAGGGCAGCTCACTGTTCAGGGCTCTCTTGAAAGGGCGACTGGAGCGCCGGCACGAATGGTGTTATGTACTTCTGCGACCGAATCTGTTTGGCGTACCAAGTCCGTGATGTCCTCGGGCGTCGCTGGTGACGACACCTTGACTGCGTATTGAATGTTGGTAGCCACCAGACCGACGCCCGGAAAATCTGCTGTCGCCTCGACCACGACTCCTTCGACCGGGATACTCAGGCGTTCAGCCTCGCGGTAAAGGTCATTGCAGTAGCAGGTTGCGAGCGCGAGCATGAGGAACTCACCGCCATTGACCGCCGAGCCTTTGCCAGAGGGCTTAGAGGGCACGACAAGAACCTGCGTGCTTCCACCCGTGCGCACGGAGACTTCGTGCTGAGTCAAGGAGTTCCTGACAGTGGCAGATATCTGCATGGTGTGCTCCGTTTGGCCGATGTGGACAACGACGGCTTCAGCCGGAATTCTGCCACCCGCCGGAATGGCGGGTGCTGGCCGTCACTTGCCCTTGCCCTTTGGCTTCATCGTGGTGACCTTGTACACCGCCCCGTGCTTGTCGTAGGTCGTCCACGTACCGACTTGCACCCCAAGTTCGAAGTAGCCCGAGCGCATTCGAACGCCATCCTTGCGGAACCATTCCCAGTAGCCGTTTAACAAGCCGTCGAGCATCGGACCACGAGCGCGGACCGTACCGTCCTTGAAGTATTCAACTCGCTCTTCCGGTACTGGCACCGGGTCTCCTACGTCCGTTGATGGTCGCATTCTGCCTTCCCCCGTGCGGCCGGGTGCTCTCGCGTTGGAGGGCAACGCTCGCTGTCCAGCAAAGACCCATCGTTCGCCTTGGCCCGTCACAGTGTGCTCTTGCTGGGTGAAACCGGCCTTCTGGAGGACGCGTCGGGAGCCGCCGTTGGCAGGATTGATATAGGCCACGACGTCCACGCCGGTCGCGGCGAGCGCAGATGCAACCGCCTTGACCGCCTCCGTGGCGACGCCTCTTCCTTCGCGTCCTCCGCGAACGGCATAGATAAGCTCGAGCTCATCGCCAGAGGTCTTAGCCGTCGCCTTGCACTCGATGTGCGCTACCAAGTCGTCGTCCGGTACCCCCGTCACAGCCCATACGTGCGCCAATGAGAGGACTTCGGAAGAGCGTCGAACCAAGGCATGAAAAAGACGCTGGCCTCTCGGCATATCAGGGAACGACCGGCTCAAGAAGGTCTCGATGAAGTCATCCCCCATCCACGCGAGAAATTCGCGGCGCAAGGCCGGCTCGTAGGGTCGAAGAACATGTCGTTCCGTTCGGAGAACTCGCATTGGTGGGCCGTTCGGGAAGTTCTGCTCGTGGCTGCATCCTGCCTCAGCAACGGCCCCAGCCTCGTGGGTGAGGCGGACCGGCGCTCGAGCGCCGATGAAAACATCGAAACTGCAGAGGTGGCGGGTAAAGGTCGGCTATCGGGCGACATGAGCGTGGGCGGTGAATGACTGGTTCTGACCGCATTCTGCGGCACGGGCATCGGCTTCCGCGGGTCCAAAGGCAGACTTCGTTGCGGCGCGCCAGACGGACGGAAAGCCGGTATACACGCGCGAACCCCCACCACTAGCCGAGCTGCTCGGCAAGCCCGACGATGATGCCCTCAGGCCCACGAATATAGGCGAGCCGGTACGCTTTCTCATACTGCATCTGGCCAATAAGTTCTGCGCCACGGGCCTGCATCCTCGCAACGACAGCATCAATACCATCGACTGCAAACATGATGCGACGAAGACCCAAGGCGTTCACCGGGGCGTCAACGGGTCCAAACCTGACTGCATCTGGGGTGTGGAACTTGTCGAGTTCAATTCCCTGACCATCGGGAGTCCGTAGCATCGCGAGGGTGGCTCGGACGTCGCCAAGTCCTATGAGGCTTCCGACTGAAGGCCCTTCAACCGTGGTTTGGCCCTCAAGCTGCAGACCCAGCTCGATAAAGAACGCCTTCACCGCCTCGATATCGTCGACAACTATCAGGACGTTGTCCATTCGCTTGACTGTCATGCCTTCGGTCCTCTTTCAACGGATGACTTTGCCGAGGAGACAGCCTACCCGAGAGCTGCCCTTGGCGACTGACTGCTTTTGGCCCCGATTCGAACGTCATCTACCTGAAAGACTGCGGCGCCTAAGCGGCCCCCACAGTCGTCCTCGTTCAAGCCACACCTCACGCTGTGGCTGTTTCATCTCCGTTCACTAGTTTTGCCGCGGGGGGCGGTGGCGCTCCGCCGGCAATTAGACATGAACCGTCGCTCGCGATTCGCGCGCGTGGTCCACCTAGGCCAATCAATCTTTCTTGAGGAACATATGAAGATTTCGACTCGCATGTTTATCGCAGGTTTCGCTCTGGCGCTCGGTGCCTGCGCACTGCCTCCGAGCAACTCAACGCAAAGCTCGAACGCCCCCAGCACGGCCCAAGTGGCGCAGGCGCCTCCCAAGCAGGAACCGCTCAACCGTACAGAAGTGGAAGACATCATCGCCAAGTCGAAGTCGGCCGCGGCGGTCGAGAAGTCCCTTGCGGGCAAGCCGGTATCGCTCGTGGTGCTCAGAGTCATCGGAAGCGAGAAGAACTCGTTTTGGAGCACCCAAAGACACGACCCTTTCACCAGCTCCGTCTGCGATGCGTGGAGCAAGTCTATTGAACAAGGGGGATGGGTCGACGGCACGATTTCGCGCATCGGCATGTCGGCGCCGGTTGAACTTTGACCCACCCTGCCGGTTGAACTTTGACCCGGGGATGGGAGCCGGCATCGTGGTTGCCGACTGTGGATAACTGTAGCTGTTTCCTCCTTTCTTGCTTTGCTTGATGTTCGGTCTTTGAGGGCGCGG
>NZ_JBFTHX010000094.1:0-4133 GCF_056394465.1 Variovorax sp. 10N432 | reverse complement strand
TGCAGCCATGCATGCAGGTCCGCCCACAGTGGCTTCGCATGGCTGCATCTTCTCGACAGCCGCTCATCGCTCGTCAGCGCCGACAGCTCTCGCTCGAGGCGGTAGATCTCCGCGATGCGACGCAGCGCCTCCTCAGCGACAGCGCTCTTGCCCGAGTCGAGCAGCAGTTCATCGAACTTGCGTCTGGCATGAGCCTTATGCGGAGCTCCGCATAAGGCGCATTATCTCGAGCGTCGTTTTATGTGGAGTAGCGACCGTCGACCTCAGGCGCTGCGCGGTGTGGCGCGGTCCTTGGCACCGCATAAGAACTGCAAATCCAATATGCAGTAGCCGGCGTATACCGCAACATGGTCACCTCATCGGCCGTGCAGACACGCCCCGAGTGCCCGCCGAGGGCGAGCACTATCTTGCGCACATGGCATGCCGACCGCAGCATCAGCGATTCCAGCGCGGGGCGGTACCTGAGCGAGATCGGGAGCTTCCGCCGGTACTGCGTGTTGCTCGGCTTGCGGGAGATTGACGAGCTTACCGACGAGGGGGCTAGGCGCTTCCGCGCTTGGTGCTCGCCGGCGCGCGCGAGCGAATCAGGCAATCTCGGGAACACAAGTTCGTCGCTTCGCGCCCTGCGGCGCGTCTATGAGGTCATGGGCACGCAGCTTCCGCCGTGGAAGCCTATGAAGCGCCGTGCACCGCCCGAATCGACCGTCTTACGCGGCTATGCCACGCACCTCCTTCAGCACCGGGGCAACCCAGAGGTAACCGTCCACAAGAAGCTCGACCACGTCGGCAAGCTGATCGCTCACTTGGCCGCCTCGGGCAAGTCCTGGCGCCAGATGCGCCTGCCTGACATCGACACGTTTCTCATTCAGTGCGCCCGCACCTACTCGCGCGCCACGACGGCCGATATGGCCAGCACTGTCCGATCCTTCGCCAGGTTCCTGCTGACCAGCGGCCGCATTAGTGTCGACTTGGCTGATGCCGTGATCTCGCCGGTACAACCTCAGTTCGAGCGACCGCGGCGTGCTTGGCCCTGGGAGGACGTTCAACGGCTGCTGCACGCGGTGGACACGAGCACGGCGCGCGGGCTGCGCGACCACGCGCTGCTGCTGATGATGAGCACCTATGGCCTCGGGGCTGGCGAGGCGATCCGGCTGCAGTTGCAGGACATCGACTGGACCGCCGGCACGCTGCAGATGTCGCGCCCGAAGACCGGCGTCACCTACGTTCTGCCGTTGCTGCCGGCCGTGGGCAAGGTGCTGGCGCGCTACCTGCGACACGGCCGACCGGCGCACACACCCACGCGTCACGTGTTCGTGCAGGTGAAGGTTCCCTTCGCCGCCCTTACTTGCTCCTCCGCGGTGCGGCACATTCTCGTCAAGCACGCCAAGGCTGCCGGCATTCAGGCGACCTATCTGGGCAGCCACGTCCTGCGGCACTCGAACGCCGCGCGGCAGCTCGACGTCGGCACCCAGCCTCGGGTGCTGACGGAGTTGCTGGGGCACCGCGACTCGCAGTCGCTGTCGGCCTACGTCCGCATCGCCACGCAGCCGCTGCGCGATGTCTCGCTGCCGGTGCCGCGATGAACACCAAGGTCACCGCGCAGAGCCTGGCCGTTGACGCTGCCGAGTTCCTCGAGTTCAAGCGCGCCATGGGCATGGGCTACCGGCGCGCGGAGTTCGTGCTCAACAGCTTCGTGCGCTTCGTCCGTGAGCGCTATGGCGAAAGTCCGGCACCGCTGGAGGAAGTCGTGCCGCTGTGGGCGGCGCGCATTGACGGCCGCAAGGCCATCACGGTAGGAAACGAGTTCGGTGTCGTTCGGCAGCTATGCCTGTTCCGTCGCCGGGGAGAACCTCGTGCGTTCGTTCCGGAGCACGCAGTGGCTCCCGTCAAGGAGTCGGTGTTCGTGCCCTACATCTTCAGCCGCGAAGAGGTCCTCGCCATGATCGAGGCGGCCACACGGCACGAGGGGCGCAGCATGTGGGGTGCGATGTTGCGTGCGCTCAGCCTGGTGCTGTACTGCACCGGCATGCGGTTGGGCGAAGCCACGAGACTGCGCATGGAGGACATCGATCTGCGGCAGCGGACCCTGACCGTGCAGCGAAGCAAGGGACGATCGCGCATCCTGCCAATCCGCGATGATCTTGTGGTCGAGCTTCGGCGGTACGCGGGGCGCCGCGACGAGATCCTGGCCGCCAACGGTGTTGCCGTGTCACCGGCGTTCTTCATCCGTCGCAACGCAACGGCACTCACCCTGCGTGCCGCTTCGGACGTGCTGCGCCGGCTGCTTCGGGATTTGGGGTTGAAGCCACCAAAGGGACGTGCCGGTGCCAGACCGTATGAGTTCCGGCATGCGTTCGCCGTGCATCGGTTGACCGAATGGTCGATCGCAGGCGTAGACGTGCATGCTCGGTTACCGATGTTGTCAGCCTACCTGGGCCATGTGAACGTGCTGGGTACCGAGGTCTACCTCAAGGCCACCCCCGAGTTGCTGCAGTTGGCGAGCCAGCGCTTCGAGCAGCACGCCAGAGGCCGGCGGCGCGCACCATGAGCCGCACGTCCTCGCGTGACCTGTTCGCCCAGGTCGAGACGTACTTCACCGAGTACCTGCCCCGGCAACGGGGCGCAAGCGTGCATACCATCCGAGCGTACCGGGTTACCCTGACGTTGCTGTTCAAGTTCGTCGCCGGGCATCGCGGCCGAGGCGTCGCCTCCCTGCAGTTGAGCGACCTGGACGCCGAAGCGGTGATGCGCTTCCTCGATCACATCGAGCTCGAGCGATCGAACTCACCGGCGACGCGTAACTGCCGCAGGGCAGCGATCCGAGGCTTCTTCAAGCACCTGTTGCGTAGCGACCTTGTGCACTCACAGCAGTACGTGCGGGTGCTGGCGATCCCTGCGAAGAAGGCCCGGCAGAGGCCAGCTACCTACCTCGAAGCGGAGGACGTGCGTCTGATCATCAGCATGCCGGACCGGCGCACGCATGACGGTTGGCGCGACTACACGCTGCTGCTGTTTCTCTACAACTGCGGTGCCCGGGTCGCCGAAGTTGCCGGTCTGCGGTGGGACGACCTGCAGTTGGTCGTTCCGCGCCAGGCGCGCCTGCGCGGCAAGGGCAAGAAGGAGCGTTTGCTGCCTCTGTGGCCGGAGACGGCGAACGCGCTGCATCGGCTGCGCGGCATGACCTGCAGTGCCGAGCACCAGTGCGTGTTCGTCAATCGGTACGGGCAACCGATGACTCGCGACGGGATCGCCTACGTGCTTGCCAAGCATGTGGCCGCTGCGGTTCATGCCGACCCCGCACTCCAGCGTAAGCGCATCACACCTCACGTGCTGCGGCACAGCTGCGCTGTCGCGCTTCTGCAGTCGGGGACCGATGTCACGGTGATCCGCGATTACCTTGGCCACGCCAGCGTCGCCACGACGGGGCGGTACATCACAACCAACCTGCAGATGAAGCGCGATGCCATGCAGGCGTTCTGGAAGAAGGCGGGTATCGAGCCGGCGAGGGTCAAGCCCTGGAAGCCGAAGGCCGACCTACTCGCGTTCCTGCAGTCCCTCTGATCGATTGAATTCTTATGCGGTGTCAGGGCCCGCGCCACACCGCGCAGCGCCTTAGGTCGACGGTCGCTACTCCACATAAAACGACGCTCGAGATAATGGGCAAGGCATCCGGCGGCGATGCGTCCGGGCGTGGCACTCATCACGCTGTCGTAGGCCTTGTATTCATCGCGCACCAGCGTGCCGCGCCAACTTCGCTCGTCCTGACCACCCGCAGCGCCCAGGAACGCGATCGGATACTGCGCGCCGCGTCCCTCGCAGAAGTCGTAGATCACGCCCGGCACTGGATCGAAGGCGCTGCGTGCGTAGGCCCAGACGTAGGCCTTCTTGGTCTTGCCCCGACCCGGGTCGAGCAGGGCCACCGGCGTTTCGTCGGCATGGAGCACCCGGGCGGAGAGCAAGAAGCGCTTGTGCGCGTCGTAGAGCGGCTCCAGTGCCGCGCCGCCTCGGCCAGACCAGGCTGCCAGTGTCGAGCGCGGCGTGTGCACGCCCGAACGCGCGTTGATGGCCTCCTGGCGGTAGTACGGCAGGTGATCCACGAAGCGGCTGATCAGGGTGTGCGCCACCAGGCCGGC
>NZ_JBFTHX010000093.1:0-4483 GCF_056394465.1 Variovorax sp. 10N432 | reverse complement strand
GAACCATGAGTACATGGCCCAACCGGGGGCGCCTCCGGCGGCCCCTGCGGGGGGCTGGAATAATGAAAGTCAGAACAGCCAGAAGAGAAGTCAGACCATCCCGGTCGGACTCAAGCCAATAGGCCTCCTCGAAAGCCGGTGCGGTTCAGCACGGCCATGCTCGTCGGCATTGCGGAGCAGGCGCGTGATCTTGCCATTGACTATGCCAAGTTGCGTGAACAATTCGGCCGTCCCATTGGTGCTTTCCAGGCAGTGAAGCACGCATGCGCGGACATGGCGGTCCGGGCCGAGCTCGCCAAGGTCCAGATGTATCGAGCGGCAGTTGCCTTCAACGAGCAGGACGAAGATGTCGATCTCCAGATTCTCGCGGCCAAGGCCGTCGCCGCGCGTGGTGCCTTGCAGAATGCTGCCGCGGCCATCCAAGTTCATGGAGGGATGGGCTTTACGGCCGAATGCGACATCCACCGCCTGCTCAAGCGCGCGCATGTGCTAGAGCATTCGGGCCGAGTCATTCAACGCAATCTCGATCGATTCCTGGAATCTCGGCAGGCGCAAGCGGGCGGCGCACGCGACTGAGTTGATCAGCCCGTATCAAACCCAGGCCTATCTCCGGTTGTCGGGTTGGCGAGCCATCGCCTAGTGTGGTGCGCCAAGCAGTTATGTACTTGTCCAACAGACCGACGTGGACGGGTGAGTGAAGCTGCCAAACGGATTGGACCCATCGGCGCCCATCACAATGCCAATCCGATGAATGTGGACGGCATGGCAGCGGCGCAATGCGTATCCGCACCGCGCCGCAAGCCAAGCATTTCGACACTGTGCTTCCGAAGCAACTCTGAGTCACTCGTCAGAGCGCGTAGCAGACACTCGTCGATGTAAGCCTTGTCCCTCTGCAGGCGCGACAGATCGACCCACCAGCCCATGCCAGCCATCAGCCATTTGAAGTCGACTAGATTGAGGAAGCGGTCGCTTCCTTCCGGGTCTTTGATGTGTGGCGCAATCATACGTACAACAACTTCGAGTGCTGATCACTAGGCAGCAGCCCGTTGTGCAAAGGTCCGCTCGAACACGCCTTCGGCGATACGGTTCTTCAGCATTTCGGTCGAGCCGCCGGCGATCATCCATCCACGCGTGCGCCGCACGCAGTATTCGACGATGGACTCCTGGCTGTAACCGGTACCACCCATGACTTGCATGGCTTCGTTTGCGACCTCCCATCCCGCCTGGTTACAGGCCAATTTTGCCAGAGCGGTACTCTGGGCGGAGGGAAGACCGTGTTCGCCCTCCAGCGCTGCCTTGTACAGGAGGAGCTGCGCGGTCTCGAGCTTGAGCTTCATCTCGGCAAACTTCCACTGTATTCCCTGAAATTCGCAGAGCTGGCGGCCGAATTGCTTGCGCACCATCGCATGCTCTCGCGCAATATTGAAGCAGTGCCGCCCCAGTGCAAGCGCCCTGCTCGAGTTACCCAGCCTTTCCACGTTGAAGCCTGCGATCTGCTTCTTGAACCCGCCGGCGCCCAAAAGCACGTTCGACCGCGGTACCCGGCAGTTCTCGAAGAACAGCGGGCTCCACGTTTCCCCACTCATGAACGGCGAGGGTGAGCCCACTTGCAGGCCTGACGCATCACGCTCCACCAGGACAGATCCGATTCCATTGACACCCGGCCCGAAGCGAACGTACACGAGGAACAGGTCCGCATCGGGACTGTGCGTCGAGAATACCTTGCTGCCATTGATGACCACGTCGTCGCCGTCCAACGCCGCAGTGGTCTTCAGCTCGGTGACGGCGGATCCCGCATCGGGCTCGCTCATGCACAAGGCGATGAGTTTTGTCCCGGCCAGCAAGCCTGGGAGGTACTTGCGCTTTTGCTCGGGGGTCGCGTACTCCACGAATGTGCGAATGGCACCGAAGTTGCCCGCTTGCACGATGTCCGCGCTCTTCGGGCAAACGAGCGCCACCTCCTGTATCGCGAGAACGGCGTGCAGCAGCGTCCCGCCCTGGCCGCCGTCCTCCTCGGAAAAGGCGATACCCAGAAGGCCTTGGTCGGCCAGAAGCCCCGCAACGTCCCACGGGAACCGACAGGAATGCGCGCGCTCCAGGGCGCCCGCGGCAAGCTTGTGCTGCGCGAATTTCCGCACGGCTTCTGCGAAGGACCTGTGCTCTTCGCTCAGTTCGAAATACATTCCGTCTCCATCTGAAGGATGCGGGACATCCGGGCACCAGAAAACGATCTCGAGTCTCCCGCCCGCACCGGGAGATTCACCGTTCAGGGCGAAGTGGGTTTGGTAAGCAGCCCTTCGGCCCGAGTCGCCGTACCCGCGTCCTGCGTAGAGTTTGCCCATCGGTGACCACCCTGACTTGACCATGCGTGAAGGCAGCGTTCTTACGGGGCAAGCCGGCAAAGCCAGACGAGGGGCCGTCGCGTCTGAGCCCGAGTCTATGATTGCTCTTCTGATCGTTCGAGCACAGAGCCGGCAATATGTCCTCGCTTCGTCGGTGGACCCAAGCACATGAAGCACATCAGCACAACAGATCTTGAAATATTCGTGTCCGCCGTGGATGAGCAGAGTCTCTCCAAGGCAGCTGATCGCAACGGCTTGGTGATTTCCGCCGTCAGCAAGCGGATTTCCGAAGTGGAGCGGCACCTTGGGGTCAAACTGTTGAACAGACATGGCAGAGGCGTCGAGCCGACACCCGCCGGCGACCTCCTCCATCGGCAAGCGAAAGCGCTGTTGCGATCGGTGAACGAGCTCGAAACATCGATACGCTTGTTCAGCTCCGACGGATTGCCCACTGTGCGATTGGCATCGAATCGAACGACGATCCTGCAGTTCCTACCGCAGCACCTTTCTGGTTACCTGGTGGCGCGTCCCGAGATCAGCATTGACTTGCTGGAACATAGAAGCATCGACATTCCGCGCCTGGTGTCAGGGGGCGCTGCGGACATCGGGATCTACCATGGACAGCACGCCGCGACCGGCGTGATCTCCTATCCTTACTGTTCGGATCGGGTGGGACTTGTCGTCCCGAATGGGCACGCATTGGCAGAGAAAGCGAACATCGGTCTCGAGGAAGCCCTGGACTACCCATTCATCGGTAGCTTTCCCATGGACTCGATCGAGTTGTTCATGCAGCTCGCGGGGCGAACCCTGTCGCGGCCTCCCACCGTCCGGATGCAAGTGACCAACCTCGAGGCGAGGTGCATGATGGTCGGCTACGGACTTGGAGTCGCCCTCGTTCCCGAGAGCATTGCCGAGCGATACCTGGTCTGTTTCAACCTGAAGCTGCTGAAACTTTCGGACCACTGGGCGGAGCGGCAGTTTTGGATTTGCATCGCCGATGCGCGGACGGCAAGGCAACCCATTCCAGACCTGGTCAGCCACTTGCGCCAGCGGGCCGCTTCAGCCAAAGGAAGCCCTGGTGCAACGGAAAGCGATTTTGGGAGTGGCCAGGCTGCGTGACACCCGCATCGAAGCAACACCGATCCCCACGAACGCCTGCGGGTGCGCCATCGAGAGCGACCTCGACGAAGGTGTTGAGCGCATCCCAGTTGCTCAAGGCATATCCGAACCCCTCGCCCAGCAGCGACCCGCGAGTCACGGCGCGGGAGAAGCGAACCTTCGCCAGGACAATGGTCAAGCGGAGGTCATTCCGGACTGACAGTCGCCCGCTGCGCCGATCGTCAGATGAAACGCGCGCGAAGTGTACACAAGGTGCGCAACATCGTCGGCCTGTACATGGACCCGCCGCCGATGGCGATCGGTGCTGTGCGTGGATGAGAAGAGCCATATCCAGGCGCTGGACCGCACGCAGCCGTTGCTGCCCCTGGCGCCGGGTATCCCCGAGCGGCGCACCCACGACTACGAGCGCCACGGCACGACGACGCTTTTTGCGGCGCAGGACATCGCCACCGGGACGGTCATCGGCGAGGTGCATCGTCGCCACCGCAGCGCAGAGTTTCTTCAGTTCCTGCGCACCATCGAGGCCAACGTATCGCCGGCGCTGGACATCCATCTCGTCATGGACAACTACGGCACGCACAAGACGCCATCCATCAAGACCTGGCTTGCAAGGCGTCCGCGCTTGCATGTGCACTTCACCCCCACCTCGGCATCGTGGCTGAACCAGGTGGAGCGCTGGTTTGCCACGCTGACGCGGCGCCGCATCCGCCGCGGCACGCATCGCTCGACGCGGCAACTCGAGCAAGCCATCAAGCACGACCTTGACGTCCACAACGCCAAGTCGAAGCCCTTCGTCTGGTCCAAGACCGCCGAGGACATCCTAGCCAGCGTCGAGAGGTTTTGTCTGCGAACCGCAAAGAACTTGTCCGTAATTTATGTTGACGTCGGCAGGTACCTTGCGGAAGGCAATGATGGCAGCGGCAAGGTGGTTGAGGGCGACGAAGCTGCGCTCGAGTTTCTCGTAGCGCACGAGCAGCTTGCGGAAGCGGTTGAACCAGCTATGGCAGACCTCGACGACCCAG
>NZ_JBFTHX010000092.1:0-4540 GCF_056394465.1 Variovorax sp. 10N432 | reverse complement strand
CCTCCGCGCCCTCAAAGACCGAACATCAAGCAAAGCAAGAAAGGAGGAAACAGCTACAGTTATCCACAGTCGGCAACCACGATGCCGGCTCCCATCCCCGGGTCAAAGTTCAACCGGCAGGGTGGGTCAAAGTTCAACCGGCGCCGACAATCTGGTGAGCAATGCGCTGAAGTTCACGCCGCCTGGCGGCGAGATCCATGTGCGCCTGAAGAGCGACGGGCCGTGGGCGCTGCTGGAGGTACAGGACACGGGCCGCGGCATCGAAGCGGATCTGCTCGGGCGGGTTTTCGAGATGTTCCAGCAGGGAGACCACAAGCCGTCCACCCGACGCGAAGGTGGTCTGGGCATCGGTCTGGCGCTGGTCAAGAACCTGGCCGAGTTGCATGGCGGCAGTGTCGAGGCCGACTCCGGGGGCCTGGGCAAAGGTTCGGTGTTCAGGGTGCGGCTGCCCTTGCTGGACGACGTGCTCGACAGCCATGCCCCGGGTTTCCAGCTGGTTTCGAATCAGGCCCTGGCCCAACGCCGGATCCTGTTGGTGGATGACGACGTTCACACCCTCGACACGCTCGCYGAGTTGCTGGAGGCGGAAGGAGCCCGGGTCACGACCGCTCGGGGCGCCGAGGAGGCGCTGGAAAAGGCAAGAGAAGCCGATTTCGATCTGGTGGTCTCGGACATCGGAATGCCGGGCACGGACGGGCTCGAGTTGATCGCCCGCCTGCGCAAGCTGCCGCATGCGCGCCGATGGCCGGCGATTGCTGTCACTGGGTTCGGCCGGCCGGCGGATCTGGAGCGGTCCCTGGCCGCAGGCTTCGATCTGCACCTGCGCAAGCCTGTCTCTCTCGAAGCCTTGATCGAGGCGCTGGAGAGACTCGGTCGCGGCTGAGGGGGTATCCAATGGCGTGATGCGGAGGGCAGCGACTCGTACGCGCGTCGCCGTCCGCGCGCCAATCAGGGCGGGTCATTCTCCGCTGCTAGGCCCGAGCGGCTTTTTCCTACGCGCGGCGAGCGCCCGTCGATCCAGTCTGTGCCCCTCGATCCACTGGAGTTCACGATGTCCACGACCAAACGCGCCGAACCCGATGCCTGCAGTCTCCTGGATGCAGACCATCGCAACGTCAAGAAACTGTTCAAGACCTATGAGGAGCTCACCGGCTCCCGAGTAGCCAGCGCCTCTCAAAAGAAGCGCGACCTCGCGAATCAGATCTGCATGGAGTTGACGGTCCACGCGCAGATCGAAGAGGAAATCTTCTACCCGGCCGTTCGGGAGGCGATCAAGGACACCGACCTCTTGGATGAAGCCGAGGTCGAGCACGCCAGTGCCAAGGACCTGATCGCGCAGATTCAGGACGCGACCGAGGTGGACGACAAGTTCGACGCGAAGGTGATCGTGCTCGGTGAGTACATCGTTCATCACGTCAAGGAAGAGCGCAACGAAATCTTCGTTAAGGCGCGCGCGGCACGCGGCCTCGACCTGGTGGGCATGCGCGAGCAACTGCAGGCCCGCAAGGAAGAATTGATGGCAGAGACGGCGGGCGCGACAGCTTCCTAGCTAGACCTTCAGCGGTGGGTCTTGGCGGTGGCCAGCCACCGCCTTTTTTTACGACCTCAATCGCTATGGTCCCGTACGACTTATGGAGGCACGGTGCCGCAGCCGGCCGGGGGCGCGAGCCGCGACCGAGAGACAGGCCCTCGGGCCACTTCCAAAGGGAGTGAGCCCGGGATCCAGCCCAAGAAAACCACCCCCCGGGGACGCGCGCTTGGAGAAACTGCACCTCGGAGGAATCTCAAAGCCACAGCGCCATCGCGGGGTACTCGGCCGCTTGGTCGCTTGGCTGGTCTGCGTCCTCGCGAACGTGTGTGCCGGGATGCTCTGCGCTGCCCCGCGAAGCTTCGATTCCGATGCCCGTGCGGCTCAACCAGGCCAGCTGTGGCGTTGAACCGAGCGGCACCCTTCTCGTCATCCTCCCCGGTCGCGCAATGCAGGTCGGCGAACTGGAAGCCCACGGATTCGTTCAATCGGTGGCATCCCTGCGCCTTAACGTGGATGTACTCCGTGCGGACGCTCATAGCGGCTACTACAGGAACGACACGCTCTTGGAACGCCTTCGCATCGACGTCATCGCACCGGCGCGGGCAGCTGGCTACACATCCTTTTGGCTTGCCGGAATATCGCTGGGTGGGCTCGCAGCCGTACGGTACGCCAACTCCCATCCGAGCGATGTGGACGGCCTTTTCCTGATAGCCCCCTATTTTGGAAGCGCCAGGGCCGCAGAAGCGATCGCGCGCGAAGGTGGCCTCAGGCACTGGCGTGCGCCCACTGTATCGCCCTTGGGGCTGACGCTCGAGACGTACGCTTGGCGCAGTCTTCGCGCCCTTTCGCTGAAGGATCGTGACCAGCCGCCCATCTACCTCGGCTACGGGATACATGACTGGAACGCGCCTGTCGTGCAAGTGCTTGCGGAGGCATTGCCGGCGAGCGTGTCAGGCGACACGACAAACTGACCCCCTGGGATGCGGACGAAAACTTGGACTACCAGGAGGTGGGATGCGGACGAAAACTTGGACTACCAGGAGGTAGTTCATGTATTCATACGACGACAGAATCCGGGCCGTTGAGCTCTACATCAAGCTTGGCAAACGGGTGAGGCCCACCATAAGGCAGCTGGGTTACCCCACGAAGAATTCCCTAAAAGGCTGGTACCGCGAGTATCAGCAGCGCCTCGACCTACCGGTGCGCTATGCAGGTCGGAAGCCCAAGTTCTCGCAGGCGCAGAAGCAGGCGGCTGTCCAGCACTACGTGACCCACGACCGATGCATTGCTGCCACGATGAGGGCGCTGGGCTACCCGAGCCGGGGGACCCTGACCGCATGGCTTCGCGAGGCCCTTCCTGAGAGCCGCAAGGCGGTCGTTGGCAGTGTTGGTCGACGGAGGTACCCCGAGACCTTGAAGCAAGCGGGAGTCATGGAGCTTTGCACTCGGCAGGAAAGCGCGCAGGCAGTGGCCGAGAAATTAGGTGTGTGCCGGCCGACGTTGTACAACTGGAAGAACCAGCTTCTGGGACGTGAGGCACCCGCATCCATGAAACATTCCAATCAATCCCCGCCGGCGCCAGAGCAGGCGGAGCTCGAGCGCCAACTTGAATCGCTGCGACGCGAGGTCAGGCAGCTTCAGCTTGAGCGGGACCTCTTGAACAAGGCCAATGAACTGTTAAAAAAAGGCCTGGGCGTCGATCTGCAGCTCCTGACCAACCGGGAGAAGACACTGCTGATTGACGCCCTCAGGGAGCACTATGGCCTGCCAGAGCTCCTTGCCAAGTTGGGTCTTGCGCATAGTTCGTACTTCTACCATCGAGCCCGTACAACTGTGGGTGACAAGTACCTATCGGTGCGGCAAGCCATCACCGCCATCTTCGAGTCGCATCATCGCTGCTACGGCTACCGCAGGCTGCAGGCATCGCTGGCCAGGCAGCGAGTCCCCATCTCTGAGAAGATCGTCCAACGGCTGATGAAACCGGAAAGCCTGGTTGTTGCAAAGCCCAAGCGGCGCAGATACGCGTCCTTCCTCGGTGAGATCAGTCCAGCACCCGAGAACCTCATCAATCGCGACTTCCAGGCCGCGGCGCCAAATGAGAAGTGGCTCACGGACATCACGGAGTTCCAGATCCCTGCGGGCAAGGTCTACCTGTCGCCAGTCATCGATTGCTTCGATGGGATGGTGGTGAGCTGGACCATTGGAACCAGTCCGGACGCTGAACTGGTGAACACGATGCTGGATGCTGCCATCGAGACGGTGGCACAAACCACCGATCGGCCTGTGGTCCACTCCGATCGCGGCGGACACTACCGCTGGCCTGGCTGGCTATCAAGAATGAGCGAAGCAAACCTCATTCGCTCGATGTCACGCAAGGCGTGCTCACCTGACAACGCAGCCTGTGAAGGCTTCTTCGGCAGACTGAAAACGGAACTGTTCTATCCTCGGGACTGGCAGGCAACGACCATTGAGCAGTTCGTTCAAGCCGTTGATTCCTACATCCGCTGGTACAACAAGAAGCGGATCAAGATCTCCCTCGGCTCGCTCAGCCCCATCGAATACCGGGAGAGCCTTGGACTTGCCGCATAAAACCAGTCCAAGTTTTTGTCCGCATCCCCAGGGGGTCAGTTCCTGATTTCGCTTGACAGAGCGATGTGTTCACTGTGGCAGGGGGGCATGATTGGGAGCCTTGGCTTGAGTTGTGGCAGCGCATGCTTGCGGCCTCTGGCCTCCCACGTTGTTAGGTTGACCCCCTTGCTCGGACCTGGCTGGTGCAGGTCGATCGGTGCGCGACGGGGTGGCCAACGTGCAGATGACGGCTCCCCCGCTGGCCATCGGTCGAACTGGGCGCTCGCCGGGTGCTAGTGCAGTGCGCCACGTAAATATGTACTTATCTTGTGCTCCGTGCCAGCGCCGCCTTGGCGCGCGTGACCTTGGCCAAGATGTCGGTCGCGCTCTTGGTCCAGATGAAGGGTTTGGGGTTGGCGTTGTGGTGGGCCACGTACAGAT
>NZ_JBFTHX010000091.1:0-5824 GCF_056394465.1 Variovorax sp. 10N432 | reverse complement strand
AAAAAAGGCCCTTCGGTCTTGATCTGGTTCTAAAAACTGTGTCATAATCGAAGGCTCCGCTGAAAACGACGGCGACGAAGCAGCTTTAAGGGTTGCGAGTTGATCGAAGTGACTGGCGGGAGAGAAAAAGCCTCTCGAGGTTGACGAAGTCGAAAAAACTGTGTCATAATCGAAGGCTCCGCAGAAAACGCGAACTGCAGCGGCTTCCCAGTGAAGCGGTTGTGAGAAGCGAAAGAAAGCGAAAAAAGTTTGCCGGTTCTTAAAAAACCGTGTCATAATCGAAGGCTCCGCTGATCGCAGCGAAGCAAAGCAAAACAAGAGATTGTTTTGACGGATCGTTAAAAATATACAGCCGATAAGCGTGGGCGTTTGAGGCGAATGGCTAAGTTCTTCGGAACAAAGTCTTCAAGACTTTAAACGCTCATGAGAATAGAAGTGAAGTTCACTTCAATTCCGTTTTTGTGAGTTTTGTCTGACCGCGAGGTTGGACGCAAAATCAAGATCGAACTATAGAGTTTGATCMTGGCTCAGATTGAACGCTGGCGGCAKGCCTWACACATGCAAGTCGAACGGCAGCGCGGGAGCAATCCTGGCGGCGAGTGGCGAACGGGTGAGTAATACATCGGAACGTGCCCAATCGTGGGGGATAACGCAGCGAAAGCTGTGCTAATACCGCATAAGATCTACGGATGAAAGCAGGGGATCGCAAGACCTTGCGCGAATGGAGCGGCCGATGGCAGATTAGGTAGTTGGTGAGGTAAAGGCTCACCAAGCCTTCGATCTGTAGCTGGTCTGAGAGGACGACCAGCCACACTGGGACTGAGACACGGCCCAGACTCCTACGGGAGGCAGCAGTGGGGAATTTTGGACAATGGGCGCAAGCCTGATCCAGCCATGCCGCGTGCAGGATGAAGGCCTTCGGGTTGTAAACTGCTTTTGTACGGAACGAAAAGTCTCTTTCTAATAAAGAGGGATCATGACGGTACCGTAAGAATAAGCACCGGCTAACTACGTGCCAGCAGCCGCGGTAATACGTAGGGTGCAAGCGTTAATCGGAATTACTGGGCGTAAAGCGTGCGCAGGCGGTTATGTAAGACAGTTGTGAAATCCCCGGGCTCAACCTGGGAACTGCATCTGTGACTGCATAGCTAGAGTACGGTAGAGGGGGATGGAATTCCGCGTGTAGCAGTGAAATGCGTAGATATGCGGAGGAACACCGATGGCGAAGGCAATCCCCTGGACCTGTACTGACGCTCATGCACGAAAGCGTGGGGAGCAAACAGGATTAGATACCCTGGTAGTCCACGCCCTAAACGATGTCAACTGGTTGTTGGGTCTTCACTGACTCAGTAACGAAGCTAACGCGTGAAGTTGACCGCCTGGGGAGTACGGCCGCAAGGTTGAAACTCAAAGGAATTGACGGGGACCCGCACAAGCGGTGGATGATGTGGTTTAATTCGATGCAACGCGAAAAACCTTACCCACCTTTGACATGTACGGAATTTGCCAGAGATGGCTTAGTGCTCGAAAGAGAACCGTAACACAGGTGCTGCATGGCTGTCGTCAGCTCGTGTCGTGAGATGTTGGGTTAAGTCCCGCAACGAGCGCAACCCTTGTCATTAGTTGCTACATTCAGTTGGGCACTCTAGTGAGACTGCCGGTGACAAACCGGAGGAAGGTGGGGATGACGTCAAGTCCTCATGGCCCTTATAGGTGGGGCTACACACGTCATACAATGGCTGGTACAAAGGGTTGCCAACCCGCGAGGGGGAGCTAATCCCATAAAACCAGTCGTAGTCCGGATCGCAGTCTGCAACTCGACTGCGTGAAGTCGGAATCGCTAGTAATCGTGGATCAGAATGTCACGGTGAATACGTTCCCGGGTCTTGTACACACCGCCCGTCACACCATGGGAGCGGGTTCTGCCAGAAGTAGTTAGCCTAACCGCAAGGAGGGCGATTACCACGGCAGGGTTCGTGACTGGGGTGAAGTCGTAACAAGGTAGCCGTATCGGAAGGTGCGGCTGGATCACCTCCTTTCTGGAAATACAAAGCTGTTCAAGTTGAACGCCCACACTTATCGGTTGTTGGAAGATGTCGAAACATCGACATGGGTCTGTAGCTCAGCTGGTTAGAGCACCGTCTTGATAAGGCGGGGGTCGTTGGTTCGAGCCCAACTAGACCCACCAAATTCTTCCGATGGTCATGATGCTCCAGGGCGTCAGACATGAGGACCCGGGGGATTAGCTCAGCTGGGAGAGCACCTGCTTTGCAAGCAGGGGGTCGTCGGTTCGATCCCGTCATCCTCCACCAATCTTCGCGTCCTTCGGGGCTGCAACACGATACTTATAGTCAACACCAAAGCTGCTTTGCAAGAGGCATCTTTGTTGTTGATCGAGATCTCTCGGTCAATCGGCTGTTCTTTAAAAATTCATAGAGTCGAATTAGCGTCGCTGGTGGAAACCGCACATTCGTAAAGGTTTAGTGCGGACCGTGCCATCAGCGACATGAATTTTTGATTGCGTCAATTATGAACTTCAATTTCGAATCAAATCGAAAGTATGAAGTACGGCATAACGCGACAGGTGAGAGACCTGTCAATTCCTTGATGTGATTTTGGTTTCTGTGAAGAAACGTCAAAGTTATAGGGTCAAGTGAATAAGAGCACGTGGTGGATGCCTTGGCGATGATAGGCGACGAAGGACGTGATAGCCTGCGATAAGCTTCGGGGAGCTGGCAAATTAGCTTTGATCCGGAGATTTCCGAATGGGGAAACCCACCTGCAAAGGTATCGCATGCTGAATACATAGGCATGCGAGGCGAACCGGGTGAACTGAAACATCTCAGTAGCTCGAGGAAAAGACATCAACCGAGATTCCGAAAGTAGTGGCGAGCGAAATCGGAAGAGCCTGTTAGTGATAGCACAAGACTTAACGGAACAGTTTGGAAAGACTGGCCATAGCGGGTGATAGCCCCGTACGTGAAAAGACCTGTGTGGTACTGAGCTAACGAAAAGTAGGGCGGGACACGAGAAATCCTGTCTGAATATGGGGGGACCATCCTCCAAGGCTAAATACTCATCATCGACCGATAGTGAACTAGTACCGTGAGGGAAAGGCGAAAAGAACCCCGGGAGGGGAGTGAAATAGATCCTGAAACCGCGTGCTTACAAAAAGTAGGAGCCTCGTAAGGGGTGACTGCGTACCTTTTGTATAATGGGTCAGCGACTTACATTCAGTGGCAAGGTTAACCGAATAGGGAAGCCGTAGAGAAATCGAGTCCGAATAGGGCGATCAGTCGCTGGGTGTAGACCCGAAACCAAGTGATCTATCCATGGCCAGGATGAAGGTGCCGTAACAGGTACTGGAGGTCCGAACCGACTAGTGTTGCAAAACTAGCGGATGAGCTGTGGATAGGGGTGAAAGGCTAAACAAACTTGGAAATAGCTGGTTCTCTCCGAAAACTATTTAGGTAGTGCCTCAAGTATTACCGTCGGGGGTAGAGCACTGTTTTGGCTAGGGGGTCATGGCGACTTACCAAACCAAGGCAAACTCCGAATACCGACGAGTACAGCTTGGGAGACAGAGCACCGGGTGCTAACGTCCGGACTCAAGAGGGAAACAACCCAGACCGCCAGCTAAGGTCCCTAAAATTGGCTAAGTGGGAAACGAAGTGGGAAGGCTAAAACAGTCAGGATGTTGGCTTAGAAGCAGCCATCATTTAAAGAAAGCGTAATAGCTCACTGATCGAGTCGTCCTGCGCGGAAGATGTAACGGGGCTAAGCCAGTTACCGAAGCTGCGGATTTGCAATTTATTGCAAGTGGTAGGAGAGCGTTCTGTAAGCCTGTGAAGGTGCGTTGTAAAGCGTGCTGGAGGTATCAGAAGTGCGAATGCTGACATGAGTAGCGTTAAAGGGGGTGAAAAGCCCCCTCGCCGTAAGCGCAAGGTTTTCTACGCAACGTTCATCGGCGTAGAGTGAGTCGGCCCCTAAGGCGAGGCAGAGATGCGTAGCTGATGGGAAACAGGTCAATATTCCTGTACCGATGTGTAGTGCGATGTGGGGACGGATCTTAATAGGTCATCCGGGTGTTGGATATCCCGGTTTAGTGGGAAGTAGGCGTGCATTAGGCAAATCCGGTGCACATATACCGAGGCCCATGATCGAGCCAGCTTGCTGGTGAAGTGACTGAACGAGGTTCCAGGAAAAGCCACTAAGCTTCAGCTACACACGACCGTACCGCAAACCGACACTGGTGCGCGAGATGAGTATTCTAAGGCGCTTGAGAGAACTCAGGAGAAGGAACTCGGCAAATTGACACCGTAACTTCGGAAGAAGGTGTGCCCTATTAGTGTGAAGTGAACAACGGAGCATGAATGGGTTGCAAAAAATCGGTGGCTGCGACTGTTTATTAAAAACACAGCACTCTGCAAACACGAAAGTGGACGTATAGGGTGTGACGCCTGCCCGGTGCTGGAAGATTAAATGATGGGGTGCAAGCTCTTGATTGAAGTCCCAGTAAACGGCGGCCGTAACTATAACGGTCCTAAGGTAGCGAAATTCCTTGTCGGGTAAGTTCCGACCTGCACGAATGGCGTAACGATGGCCACACTGTCTCCTCCTGAGACTCAGCGAAGTTGAAATGTTTGTGATGATGCAATCTCCCCGCGGAAAGACGGAAAGACCCCATGAACCTTTACTRTAGCTTTGTATTGGACTTTGAACAGATCTGTGTAGGATAGGTGGGAGGCTTTGAAGCAGGGTCGCTAGATCTTGTGGAGCCAACGTTGAAATACCACCCTGGTGTGTTTGAGGTTCTAACCTAGGTCCATTATCTGGATCGGGGACAGTGCATGGTAGGCAGTTTGACTGGGGCGGTCTCCTCCCAAAGCGTAACGGAGGAGTTCGAAGGTACGCTAGTTACGGTCGGACATCGTGACGATAGTGCAATGGCATAAGCGTGCTTAACTGCGAGACTGACAAGTCGAGCAGATGCGAAAGCAGGACATAGTGATCCGGTGGTTCTGTATGGAAGGGCCATCGCTCAACGGATAAAAGGTACTCTGGGGATAACAGGCTGATACCGCCCAAGAGTTCATATCGACGGCGGTGTTTGGCACCTCGATGTCGGCTCATCTCATCCTGGGGCTGTAGCCGGTCCCAAGGGTATGGCTGTTCGCCATTTAAAGAGGTACGTGAGCTGGGTTTAAAACGTCGTGAGACAGTTTGGTCCCTATCTTCCGTGGGCGCTGCAGATTTGAGGAAGCCTGCTCCTAGTACGAGAGGACCGGAGTGGACACACCTCTGGTGTATCGGTTGTCACGCCAGTGGCATTGCCGAGTAGCTAAGTGTGGAAGAGATAACCGCTGAAAGCATCTAAGCGGGAAACTCGTTTCAAGATGAGATCTGCCGGGGCCTTGAGCCCCCTAAAGAGTCGTTCAAGACCAGGACGTTGATAGGTCAGGTGTGGAAGCGCAGTAATGCGTTAAGCTAACTGATACTAATTGCTCGTGCGGCTTGACCCTATAACTTTGATCTACATGATCAAGGTGTTATGCCAAGTTGACGCATTCAAGATTCCGATGCCACAAGCATCAMAGCTGATTCCAGACTCTATGAATTCGTTGTGCTGACCCCGTCAGCACGACAACCCTTTATGCCTGATGACCATAGCGAGGTGGTCCCACTCCTTCCCATCCCGAACAGGACAGTGAAACGCCTCAGCGCCGATGATAGTGCGGGTTCCCGTGTGAAAGTAGGTCATCGTCAGGCTCTTACAGCCCAAACCGCCCAGCCCCTCAAAAGGCTGGGCGTTTTGCTTTGGGGG
>NZ_JBFTHX010000090.1:0-6286 GCF_056394465.1 Variovorax sp. 10N432 | reverse complement strand
GAGGCTGCCTGATGGGTTGAACCATGAGTACATGGCTCAACCGGGGCGCCTCCGGAGGCCTGGCAGGGGCCTGAAGATTGAAAGAATCAAACCGCAGCCAATCCACTTAACTCAGGTCGATGCGTGTTCAGACGACCGGAGCCGGCTCTTAGTTTCGCTGTCACCCTTCGAACCGCGGCAGGAACGGAACGAAGCGGGCCTACGTGGACGCGAATGTCTTTGGAACCCAACTAAGTGTATTTTGATCATGAGGGGCGATCTTGAGTATCGGGGGTGGGCAATCCGGTTGGAGGTCACGCCCGAAGGCGACGCAATCTTTGGGCGCGCTGATCTCGCTCAGCTGCGCAATCACAAGATTCGGGTCGTGCTGACGTCGTCACGCATCGACGAACCAAATCCCAGGATCGCGCTGTACGCGCAGGCGAGAGACTTCATTGATCAGTGGTACGGCGGTCCGGCAAGCGTGCGGCAGCGTAGACAGGACTGAAAGTTGCGCGACGGTCCGCATGGAGACCGTGCATTGCCAGAACGCGAAGGCCGTCGAGCGCTCTCTGTCCCGACGACGCCGATCAGGATGCAAGCGGCCAATGCTCTGGCGAGATGGAGGTCATCCCATGATTCGCAACCCGTTCTCCATCCAACGCATCCGCAAGTCGGTTGCGGGCACGGCCGAAACGAAGATGCTGCTGCAGCACATCGACAACCTAGTAGCGGAGTTAGAACGCTTCGAGAACCTCGACCTCACCGACGCGCAGATCTTGGAAGTTGCCGGTCCGGCTACCATCGAGTTCGGCGCCGTCGGCCTGTGGGAACTAGGGGCGAATGACCTCATCCGGCTGGCCCGCGCCATCCTGGCGGCTGCGAAGGCGAGCTCGGGGCCCTAAACAGCAGGACTGGGCCCCGGAAGCTGCCCCTAGGGCTTCTTGTGCGGCAAAGCGCCGCTTGCACGCGATGGGGCTTTGTCGCAGGGAGGCAAGCAGAACGCGCCTGAGCAGCCCCCATGTTATCGGCGCGCGCTTGACCTCGCGACGCTGGTCGAAGCCAGTCCATCGCGTTCCCGTGCCCCTCGAGAAAGTGGCTATCTGCTGCATTTCCGACACGAAGCTCGCGCTGTACGAGGCGTTGGATCGCCGGCACGAGCTCCGGCGATAGCCTCAGCATGGCGGAGGACGACCGTTTCGGCGTCCCGCCTCTAGGCGATGGTTGGCAGTGAGCACCACGCATCTGGAGACCAGGTGCGGGTGAGGTGCCGATAGCGCTCAGGCCCTTCACGGCGGGTCGGGGGCGATCGCACCCGGGCTCGAAAGCGCGGATGCACGGACCATGCGATAGGCGACAATCGGCGGGCCATGATTCGGTTTGGATTCTCGATGGTGCTGGTTGGCGCCTACGCGGTCGCGGAAGCTCAACCTTGGCCGCCGCCGGCAGGTCAGAGCGTCGATGAAGCCCGAACGTTTCGCCAACTGACCAAGCGGCCCGCCCCATGCTTAGCCATCAAGACCGGTGAAGCCACTGCGCTCCTGCCGCTTGCTGCTGTACAGCAACAAGCTCAAGCGAGTCTCCAGTCTCGGCACAAGGACGACGAGCCCCGCGCCACGGTTCTCGCGCGCATCCAGGCTCAACGAGTTCTTCAGCACCTGGCCGTTGCCAAAGACTCGTTTGGCTGTTTGCTGTCGGACCGGGCCCCTGACGCAGACGCCGAAGGAGTGGCGGCAAGATTCATGGAAGCCGGACAAGCCTACGTCGTACTGAATGGTTCGTCTGCTGGAATTCCTGAGGTCAAGATTCAATACGTCTCGGACGAGGTCATGGGAAACATCCGGTACTACCAGCCCGGAGACCGGAGGCCTTTTTTCATCAGGTCATGGTGGGTACGCTAGCGTGCGCACCCGCGAACGCAAGCTGGAAGGGCAATCTGCCAGTCCTGCGTTGACATTCTGAGGTGCCGCGGCGCGGCCGGTCGCCGGCTTTGGACCTTCTGTTCCGGGGATTCAGCGCCTCAAGTCTTCCTGCGCAAGCACCGGGCCCTCTTGAGCCGGTCGGACCTTCCGTCGCGCCCGCGCCCGGACGACCGCTCAGGGGTAGGGCGGTGCCGTGCTGCCCGCCTTCGGTTTCGGGATTGGGTCGCCGTTGCCGCGCGTTCGCACTCGGCGCACGAAGTCCGGATGAAAGTCGCGCTGGCTGCCGTCAGCGAACGCGATCCGGACCGACATGGCGTCCCCGTGCACGACCTGCCCGACGCCATACCGCTTCACCCGCATGGCGTCGCGGGCTCTAAGGGGCTGGCGGCTGGCGCCGCTGATGCGTCCGGTGGGTCCATGCTGGGCGGTGAGGCCTGGGCGGAGCGGGCCTCATGCATCGCCAAGCGCCTGCAGTTGTCGCAGGTGGTGCAGCGCTCGCCTGGGCTCTCGCCCTCCAGGTGCGCCAGCAGCACCTGCCATCGGCAGAGGCCGCTGCGCGCATAGGAGACCATGCCCTCTAGTGCCGCCTGGTCTGTACCCTCCGCTCGGGTAGGCGACCAGCAGCGCTTCGAGATCCGCCGCGGCGAGCTCTGGCCGCAGCAGTTCGATGGCCCCGCTTCGGCGGACTTTGACCACGCTCGCCTGGCGCAGTAGCGTGCGTCAAGGCCCTGGGCTCGTTCTTGAACAACCGGGCGCATGGCTGCTTCAACGTCCTGTCCGGCGAAGAGGAACTACCGGTCAAGTCGGGCCAGACGTTCCTCCACCAACGACGGTACCCCCGCGAGGCAGAACCTGATCTCGCGCTTCAAGGGCTTCACGGCCACGCGTATCCGCAACCGGGGCGTCGGTGTGCGGCCGAACTATGCGCCGGCCGGGCGAATAGCAACGAGCTCTGACCAGTCGCTTGCGGTCCGTACCGCCCTCGGGTCGCGAAGCGTCGGGTCTCGGGCGGCGTTGAGGACAATCACGAAGCCCGTATCCGGGCAGCCGCGTATGCCGCGTGGAAGCGGCGAGGCCGACAGGCTGGTCATGAGCTGGACGACTGGCTTGGGGCAGCGCGGTCCCTCGATCCAGGGTCCAACGCGTCGCACATCGAACAGTCAACTCCCAGTCATTGCCGGACTCGAGGCCATGGGCAAACTCAGCTCTCGACCCCGGTGAGGGCCGACGTTCCCGAACCGCGCCCACCGCGGTCGGAGCGGACGGCCGGGCGAAACACGAACGTAAGCACTTCGTGCCGATCTCGCCCCTGCCGGGCCCAATCCTTGACGCACGCCCTGAGGCCCGCACAAGTGCATCTTTGAAATCGCTCCTCGGAGCCTGATCCGAAAAACTCCGAAGAGCGCCGACTGCATCGGAGGATTCATCTATGTCGGTGGGCAAATGTCCTACTGCATTAGCCAGTGGTGTCTCTATCGTGATTTTCGGCCAGAAGAGCTCCAACTGTCCGATTGGGCACTGCTGGCCGCCGAGCCGTTGAACTCATAGGAGACTTCCATGAAAAAGCATCTTTTAGGACTCGCCATTACCTCCTGCGCCGTTGCCTTGAGCAGCGCTGATGCGATGACCAGAGACGAGTACAACGTGGCCAAGGAAAAGATATCCGCAGACTACAACGTTGCGAAGGCAAAGTGTGACACCATGAAGGACAACGCCAAGGATGTCTGTATGAAGGAAGCAAAGGGGGCGGAAAACGTCGCCAAAGCTGAGCTCGAACAGCAGTACAAGCCTTCGGTCAGTCATTCAAAAAAGGTAGCGGAAGAAAAGGCGGAAATGAAATATGAAGTCGCCAAGGAAAAGTGTGACGACTTGGCCGGCGACGCAAAAGGGGCATGCGTTAAACAGGCCAAGGCTGATCACAGTGCCGCAAAGGCATCGATCAAACACGAGAAGTACTAACGTCTGAAATGCGCGGGTTCCCGCCCAGGGAAGCGTTTAACATGACCAGCACAGCCCAGCCCCCACGCCGGGGCGTTCGATCACCCGGAAGCCCGGGACCTGGCACCTCCAAGCCACTGAAGGGCACCAACCCAGACGGTGCGACGCCCGCAGAGTTGCCCCAACAACAACCGTCTCGGCCAAACAAGGCGAAGTCTAAAAAGCCCTAGATTTCGAGCGCCACGGCAGGGCCCAATACCCGGGGTCGATGCATCGGCTATGTTTTTTAACCTATCGGAGATGAACATGACAGCCATTACGGATTGGAGCGACGCCGTGATGACGTCTCTCGCGGGGGCATTAGCCCTTTTCTTCGCAGCGATCCCCCGGGTCCTCGGATTCGTAGTCATCATTGTGCTGGGTTGGATCGTTGAGGAAATGGTATCGACGCGGCGAGGAAGCTGGACCGAAGATCGCCACCGCGGCCGATCAAGCGAGCGCTCAACTCTCCGACGCTCCTTTACCACCGTCTCGCGCC
Organism: Variovorax sp. 10N432; assembly: GCF_056394465.1. Taxonomy (NCBI): domain Bacteria; kingdom Pseudomonadati; phylum Pseudomonadota; class Betaproteobacteria; order Burkholderiales; family Comamonadaceae; genus Variovorax; species Variovorax sp. 10N432. Next base: position 1,909 of record NZ_JBFTHX010000090.1, on the reverse strand, counting down.
GAGAACTAGGGGACTAGCTTCAATAGCCAAGGAGCTTCATCGCCCCAGACAGGGATTGGCGTTTTTTCCAATAGCCGGCCCAAGGGTCCACCGTCTGAAAGGACAGGTGTTCGCGTGCTGTCGCAATGGACCAGTGAGACCCGCTTTTGAGCTTGGCAAGCTCCTCCCAGGCAATTGGCATGGATACTCCGAGGCCGGGTCTCGCCCTCGCCGAGAAAGCGGACGCTGTGGTTGCACCATGGCCATTGCGCAGGTAGTCGACAAACAACTTGCCGAGCCGGTTGGATGGCCCACTTTTGGCCACGAACCTGGCGGGGATTGCCCGTGCCATGTGCTGTACGACGGCCTGCGAGAACCCTTTGACCGTTTCGTAGTCGAGGCGCGGCGTGATGGGCACTACTATGTGCAGGCCTTTTCCGCCGCTTGTCTTCAGCCAGGCTTCAAGCCCGAGCTCTGTCAGCAGCGCTCGCACGAGTACGGCGGCTTCCTGAACGTGCTCCCAGCTCGTGCCTTCCCCCGGGTCCAGGTCGAAAATCACCCGGTCGGGCTTGTCGATGTTCTTGGCGGTGGAATTCCAGGTGTGAAACTCAATGACGTTCATCTGGGCAGCAGAGGCAAGGGCGCGGGCTGAGCCGATTTCGAGAAGTGCACCGTGACCAGGCCACAAGGCGGGATCGAGTTCTTTGACGCCAGGGATGCTGATTTTTTCGTCGTGCTTCTGGAAGAACAGCTCGCCCGTGACGCCGCTGGGCCCTCTGACCAGAGAGCAAGGCCGGGCCTTGAGATGGGGCAGGATCCATTCCGCAACCGACTCGTAGTAGCGCACCAGGTCCAACTTTGTCAGGCCGGTGCTCGGATCGATCACGCGGTCGGCGTTGCTTACCTTGATGCCGCCTGAGCCTGCTCGCCMGGCAGGCGTCAAGGGGACACCAGCGTCGAGGGCTTTGGCGGTTTCGCGCACGATTGCCTTGGCGGGCTTGTCGCTTCGCAGCGCCACAAAGGAAGCGTGGCGGACCTGGCCGTCCGGCGTCCACTCCGCGAAGTTCACCTCGGCCACCAGCTCGGGCCTGACCCACCGCTCGGTGCCCGGGGCACGTTTGGACCAGCGTCCTGGCTTTGATGCGCCGGCGGCGAAGGGCGGCTTTGGAACCTCCATCTTGGCCAATTTGCTCTTCAGCTCAGCCGCAAATTTGCTGTCCCATCCGGTGCCGACGCTGCCGGCCGAAATCAGTTCTCCGTTGGGGCCATGTACGCCAAGAAGCAGGCTACCGATCTGGGCACTCCCATCCGAGCGGTCGGTGTAGCCAGCGATCACGAATTCTTGGCGCTGCTTGCACTTGAGCTTCAGCCAAGTTTCGGTGCGTCGTGAGGTGTACGGAGCGTCGGCCCGCTTGGCAATCACGCCTTCAAGGTTCATGCGGCAGGCCGAGGTTAGGACAGACGCCGCATCGCCTTCGAAGTCCGCGCTGAAGCGCACGTGCTCACTGGCTTTTTCGTCAAGCAACGCCTTGAGCAGCTGCCGTCTGGATGCGAGGTCGACGTCTCGGAGGTCGTGTCCTTCGAAGTAGGGAACATCAAAAAGGAAATAGACGATTTGGGCATTTTTCGTGCCGCTGTCGAAAGCCTTCTGTAGCGCGTTGAAGTTCGGCAGGCCCTTGTCATCGAGCACGACGATCTCACCATCGAGCCAAGCCGACTGGATACCCATTTCCTCAAGCTCGCTCACAAGGGCCGGCATCTTCGACGCCCAGTTGTGCCCCCTGAACCGCACCGGCTTTCGAGGAGGCCTATTGGCTTGAGTCCGACCGGGATGGTCTGACTTCTCTTCTGGCTGTTCTGACTTTCATTATTCCAGCCCCCCGCAGGGGCCGCCGGAGGCGCCCCCGGTTGGGCCATGTACTCATGGTTC
>NZ_JBFTHX010000089.1:0-7244 GCF_056394465.1 Variovorax sp. 10N432 | reverse complement strand
CCTCAACCTCTTCTGGGCTGATGATGACGTACTTGCCATCCTCGTATTCGACACCCTTGACGATGTTCTCTTTGGTGATTTCCTTGCCGGTGCGCTTGTTCACGCGCTTGTAGCCAACGGGGTCCATCGAGCGCTTGTCTAACCAGTCGAAGTCGACACCTTGCTCGGTCGCCGCGGTGTGAAGACCAACAGGGATGTGCACGAGGCCAAAAGAAATAGCTCCCTTCCAAAGCGTCCGACTACCTGTTGCCATGCCAAATCCTCCTGAACGGGGAATCCCGCGTCGCGGAGTCTGCGGCCGGCGAAGCCGCCCTTTTCGTAGGTTGGCGCAACTTCTCGTCGTAGGGGGACTGCACTTTCCAACGGTGAGCGAACCGACTAGGCTGGAAGCCATGCCCCCCTTGCGCCACATCGCGGTCTATGTCGAAGAACCCAGCGCCGGGGAGTTTCGTTGGGTGCTCATTGAGCGCGCCGGGAAATACTGGGGCGTCATAGACAAATCTGACTCGGCCGCTGAGACTTATCAGAAGGCCATGGCAGAAGGGCTCATTGCGCTCCAGAGGATGGTGGAAGACCTGGAGGTCGGGCCTCGCGCCGGCGAGGACCACGAGCCACCTGCCAAAGAGCAGCACCCCCGAAGGCAGGAGGATGGAGATGCGCCCAAGCCTGGCAAGGCCTTCTTTGGATTCGGACCGGCGCGGTAGCACTGCGCGCGGCGAACTGTATGTGTGGAGAGAACGTCCTCCTAACTCTTCACGCCGCTTCTTCGGTATTTTTTTTCGACTGCATCAGCGCTCGTGCCGACGGCCTGTACAGCCTTCTTCAGCTGCGCGGGCGTCACGTTGAACTGTTTGGAACCAGAGCCCCTGGAAGCCCGTCGGTGATCGGCGCGTAAGTTTGGTTTTAGGACAAGCTCCTTTCAAGCTGCACGCCAGAAACTTGCTGGCCTTTGGGAGTTCGTGCCCATCTGCAAGCTTGGCAATGGCGTGAGCGCCCAGGCGCTCCTTCTCGGCGTCGGTCCCGGCTCCTTTGCCGCCAGCATGGAGTGACCGAGCTGCGCGGGTAGGTGCGCACTCAGAAGGCCAGCAGGCGTCGACAACACAGCTGCGGGCCGCCAGCCCAGCCAGCAGGCGCGCCTGTACGTGCGCAGACAGCGCGAACTGTCGAGATTGGCGCGGGCGCCGTCGTTCCGTGCAGGAACTCCGCTGACAGGCGACGGACCCTGGGCGCGCCTGGCCGCATCGAGAATCATCCGGCGACGTTCATGGCGCTTTTCCTACAGGGAAGCCCAGCCTGAACCCTAAGGTGGTTTCTGCGCGCGGCCATCCGTGCCGTGCGCCTTTTTCTCCACTCGGACAGGGGGTTCCATGACCAGCAAGAGTTCGCAAGGCGGCAACAATCAGCAGCAGGGCGGCAGCCAGCGTGGCGGCAGCCACGAGCAGCATGTCAAGGCCGGCCAGCAAAGCCACAAGGGCGATCCCGGCTCGCGAGATCAGCAGGAGCAATCCGGCGGTTCCCGTGGTGGCGCGTCGCAACAGCATGCAGAGCCGGGGCGCCAGAGCCACAAGAAGTCATCCTAAGTGCGTGCTTGACACGCGTTTCCGAAGCGGGCGCCAAGGCCCGCTTTTTCATGCGTTCGTGCCGACAAGGAGTGGCCCCGCAAGGTCGCGGGTAGGGGGTGGCGTCTGTGCACACTCCCCGGCGCATCAGACACCGTCCAACACGTCTTCGAGGCGCGCTTGTGTAGCTTAAATTTTCGTTCGTGACACCGACAGCCATGTCCACAAGTTCCGTCTGCGTCGACCCTCGAGCCATCGTCCAGTACCTTAAGGCGCACGCTCTGGTGGTGGTGACTGCCGAGTCGTGCACCGCCGGGCTCATCGCCTCGCGCTTGGCCGCCATACCGGGAGCGGGCGAAGTGCTGGAGTGCGCTTTCGTGGTCTACGACCCAAAGGCCAAGCGGCGCTGCCTCGGCGTGCCGGCCGAGGTCTTCGAGCGCAACAACCTGACCAGCGAGGCCGTCGCGCTGGAGATGGCGCGCGGCGCACTACGCCACAGCGACGCGCTTGCGGCAGTCGCCAACACGGGCGTGGCCGACGATGCCGACCCCCACGTCCCACCTGGTACCCAGTGCTACGCGTGGGTGTTCCGCGATGGCGGCGGTACGCCGCGCGAGTTCACTGAAACCCGAGTATTCGAGGGCGAGCGCAACCAGATCCGCGAGGCCAGCGCCGACTACGCGCTCGGCCGCATCGCTCACTATCACCAGGCAAGCCGAAAATGAGGCCGCAGATGGAATGCCGCCCGTGGCGCATGTGCTCGATCGAAACGTCGAGGCGCTCCTAGCCGGGGACGCAGCGAAAGGGCGGCGGCGGGTTGCAGGACAAGATGGCCGACATCATCACGCCTGGCGGGCAGCAAGATCTTCGTGTACGCGCACCTCCCTGACCTACGGGCATGGATCGTAGTCAATCTGGGCTGACCCCCGTCGAGCCCTTCGATCCGACCTTCGTGGTGCTGGCGATGGTGGCATCTCGACCTTCGTCATGATCGGCCAGAACCGCTTGCTCCGATCGCGCACGAGCGCGCCGATCTCGACCCGCAGATCAGCCTGCTATGCGAGCACATCACGAAGCTCCTGCGCATCGTGACCGAACTGGCACAGCGCAACGATGTCGCCGCTGCGTAACCCCGAGCTCAACGAACTCAGGGAAGGGGTCTCGCCGGAACACATCCTCAACCGGATCGGAGAGCGCTCGCCACCGGTAGCTCGTCGATTGCGCAGACAACCCGATTGCAAAGGCAGGACATGCACACCGGGCCGCTCAAAAACTTGCCGTGGCGCGACATCGAGAGCCGCATGCATTGCAGCGTCCTTGATCGAACGAGGCGTGCATCCCGAGGGACTTCGACGTCGGCTTGGCATTGCGCTTGCGGCGGGCACGCAGACCTGCTGCGACCTTGGCAGGATGGCGCCGGGCGACGCGGCCTCGGCACGGGCGTTCGTCGCAGGCTGCTGCGAAGTTCAGCAAGCGGCTGCGCGCCGGCTGCTGAGGTCGCTCGCAAAATTGCGCGATGTAGGGGTCGGCTGACAGCGAGATGAGCGGCTCGACCAGCGGTCCGTCCTTCCGATCGGTCACCCTGCTGCTTCGCGGGGCGGCTTGGGAGTTGCACATGAACAACCCGAATGAGAATGCCAGGCAGCCGGTTCCGGCGTCGAGGCGCAAGGGAAAGCGCCCGATCTACCGTATGGCCCTGCTGATCGCGTTCCTGATCGTGGGAGCCCGGCGGCAAGCCGTCGGCCGCGTCGCGGCCCGTCTTGATTCACTTCGCGTCACGATCACTGCCACAGGTGTCGCCCTGGCGCTGACCCGGCGACGCCCTGCCGCAGCACATCCCAAGAGGCCAGAACCATGCCGATCGAACCCAGCCTTCCCATTTTCAACGGCCACACGCTCGCGTACCGCGGCTTCGATTCGAACTGGACGCAGCCTCCACGCAAGGCGGCTACCGACCTACCGTGGTGCCGCTCTCCCGCCGAGGCCGACGAAACGCAACTGCCGGAAAACGCGGATGGAGGCGATCCGCCACGCCGAGCAGCAGGCCATGCGCTGGGTTCATGATCGGGCAGGCACCGCTCAGGCGCCAATCTGAGCAGCGCCGGCCGCCTTCACCAAGCCGGGCGACACCGGTGTCGGGGCTCGTCGGCTCAGCGCCGGGCGCGCTTTACCTTCCGACGCGCAAATCCCTCTGCCAGGGAAACGACCGCCAGCAACAGGGTCTGGCGTACCAGCCGCCGGCTGGCCAGTTCCAGCCGGTGATCAATCTCAGCCTGCACCCTCGCCGTCCGCGAAAGGCCTGAATAGTCCGGCACGTCCACTGCGCCCGGCCGGTCCTCCGAACCCTGGCCTCGCTTCGAGGGCGCTTCGCCGCTGTCAGCGGCCGCAGCGGTCTGCGCTGCCGCCTTCTGCCCGGCGAGCGATCCGTGTTCGTCCGCATAGACCTTGGTGAACTCGGCGCCCAGCAGGAAAATCTGCGCAGCGTAGTACACCCAGGCCACCAGCACGACCAGTGACCCAGCGGCGGCAAAGGCCTCGGTGACGCCGCTCTTGCCCAGGTAGAGACCGATGAGCAGCTTGCCCAGTTCGAACAGCACGGCAGTGACTGCGGCACCGATCCACACGTCCCGCCAGGCGATGGGCGCCGTGGGCATCAGCTTGAAGATCATGGCGAACAGGAGGGTCATGATGGCGAGGGAGATCAGCAGGTTGAGCCCCTGCAGCAGGACTTCCCAGCCCGGCAGCAGGCCGCCGAACCAGCCGTCGAAGGCGGCCAGCCCGGCACTCACCATCAGCGACACCATGAGCAGGAAGGCGAGGCCCAGGATAAGGCCGAACGACAGCAGGCGTGCGCGCAGCACCGCCCACACGCCAGACGGCTTTTCCTTCTCCGGCACGCGCCAGATGCGATCCAGCGCACTCTGCAACTCGGCGAAGACGGTGGTCGCCCCGACCAGCAGCACGACCGCGCTGATCAGCCCCGCCACCAAGCCCTTGCCGGTGTCGCTCGCGGCCTTGAGCATGGCCTGGACGGCGGTCGCGCCATCTCGTCCTACCAGTCCGCCGATCTGACCGAGGATCTGTTCCTGCACCGCGTCGCGGCCGAAGACGGCGCCTGCTACCGCGATCACGATGACCAGCAGCGGCGCGAGCGAGAAGATGGTGTAGTACGAGATGGCGGCACCCATGCTCGGCGCATAGTCGTCGACCCAGGCCACGACGGCCTTGCGGCTGAGTTCGTAGAGATGCTTGATCTGCATGGCAGGTCTCCTTGGCCGGCGTCGGCCGGCGTCTGGTCATGGACGCCGCGCGGGCGCCTTGAACGTTCCTTGCGAGCATGGATGAGCAAGCATGGGCACGCGCAGCGGCCTTCGTGTGGGAGCGAAGCGACGGCGCACGTGGGAAGGCGCTTTCGGCGAGTGGCCATGCGTGCGAGCTCCACTTTCAGGCATGCCGATGCCCCAGAGGACCATCAATTGACGGAATGAAATGGGCCGAATGCGAGAAGAGAGAGGGGGATGCTGCGACCGAAGGGCGAAGCTCGCGGCACGCAAGCTGAGGAATATCCGCACGTCCCACCCAGCTGGGCCTACGCCTGGACATGGCGCTCACGAATCGGGCCTGGCGCGGGACCGATCACCGAATGGGACCCCACCAGCCATCTGTTTCGCCTGACCACGGCCGCATCGCGATGCCGGAGAATCAGTGGTCGCGCTCCGGCCGCGGGAGGTTCGAGTAACAAACCGGTTACGACCATAGGCTTATAGAGGACCAACGCATGAACGAGACCATTCAGCCCAATACAGCCCCTTTCGGGATCATTGAAGCGCTCGTGAAAAACAGGGATGCCACCGAGGAGGTCAAAAAAGTTGCTGATGATCTCCTGGTCGTGCGCACCGGTCCTGAAGGAAGAGATCTCCGAGGGAGCAAAAACCGACGTGGTGGACCGCGCTGTCGAGCAGGCCGGCGAATTGGAAAAGCGGCTGACTCAGTCGACAGAACTGCTCGACGAAGTGAATGACACCTTGGAGCAAGCTGCCCAAGGCGTTGACTCAGCAAGCGCGGGTTCTGCGGACCTCAGCGCCCCAAGAAAGCATGCGCCGCACTTTTTATCAGAGAAGGACGGCGGCTTGAAATAGCTGTCGACCTACACGTCGGGAGAGCACCCCCCTGAAGTAATCGCGTGCCTTCAGGCCTTAGTGGCGATTTTTTACCGAGCGCCTTTTCGGCGAACACGATGCCGCTCAAGACACTCCTCATCGAGGACAGCGAGACAATTCGCGAAAACCTGATCCCGACGTTGGCAGAGTTGGCCGATGCGCACGTGATCGCCATCGCGGAGACTGCTACGAAGGCCATCGAGGAACTCGATCGGCACAAGCAAAACTGGGACTTGGCGGTTGTGGACCTTTTTTTGAAGGAAGGCTCCGGGCTCAGCGTCTTGCGTGCAGCGCAGGACCGCTTGCCACATCAGCACCTGCTTGTTCTGACCAACTATCCCACCGCCGAAATTCGTCGAAGATGTCTTGAACTGGGAGCGGAAGACTAGTGCAGTGCGCTCGAAATAGTGGAACTTAATAGATGCGGCACACTCCGACCTCGATGGAGGTCGCAGCCATGCGCATTGCCCCGAAGATCGAACTGGATGCCGCTGTTCAACGAGAGCTGACGGCCTTGGCGCGACGAGGCCGCGTCGAGGCTCGTGTGCAGCAACGAGCCAAGATCGTGTTGCTGGCCGCCGAGGGCTGGCAGAACAAGGACATCGCCGCCGAGGTCGATCTGGATCGGCGCCAGGTGGCCTTGTGGCGCCAGCGCTTCCTGGAAGGCGGGGTGGAAGCCCTGATGCATGACGCGCCGCGCCCCGGGCGTACCCCCAGCGTGACCACCGCCGAGTTTGAGTCGAGCATTGTGGACATGACGCTTCACGAAAAGCCCATCGCCGCCACGCACTGGAGCACGCGCACGCTGGCCGCGCAACTCGGTGTAGGGCCGACCACCATCCGCCGCGTCTGGAAGCGCAACGGTCTGAAGCCGCATCGGCAAAGCACCTTCAAGCTCTCGCGCGACCCCCGCTTCGAGGACAAGCTGCTGGATGTCGTGGGGCTGTACCTCAATCCTCCCGAGCGCGCCCTGGTTCTGAGCTGCGACGAAAAGAGCCAGATCCAGGCGCTCAACCGCACCCAGCCGGGCTTGCCGATGAAGAAAGGCCGCGCCGGCACCGTCACCCACGACTACAAGCGCCACGGCACGACCACGCTGTTCGCCGCCTTGAACACCCTGGACGGCACCGTGATCTCGATGTGCCAGCCGCAACACCGCCACGCCGAGTGGCTGCAGTTCCTGCGGCTGATCCAGCGCAAGACGCCCAAGCACCTGCAGTTGCACCTGATCGTGGACAACTACGGCACCCACACGCACCCGGACGTGCAGGCTTGGCTGGCCAAGCACCCGCGCTTCGTCATGCACTTCACGCCCACCAGTGCCTCGTGGCTGAACATGGTCGAGCGCTTCTTCCGCGACATCTCGGAGAACCGCATCCGGCGCGACAGCTTCACCAGCGTGGCCGAACTGGAGTTCGCCATCGATCTGTACGTGGCCCACCACAACGCCAACCCCAAACCCTTCATCTGGACCAAGAGCGCGACCGACATCTTGGCCAAGGTCACGCGCGCCAAGGCGGCGCTG
>NZ_JBFTHX010000088.1:0-6826 GCF_056394465.1 Variovorax sp. 10N432 | reverse complement strand
CAATGATGTCCTCACCCGGCTGCCCACGCAGCTGAACAGCCGCATCGACGAACTGCTTCCGCACAACTGGCACCCCGCGCGCTGAGCACGTCGCCGCTACCGCGGCGATCCTCGTCCGCCCGTCAACTATGGGACGGCCAGCCGCTTACGGACTATCGCGCGATCCGGATCCTCCAAAACCGTGGAACCGCGGCGGCGCCCAGCAAGGAAAAGCCGTTCAAGCGCGCGCTTCGTCCCGTCGACACGATTGCGGTGCACCAGGCACGTCGAAGTTGGCTGAGCCGTTCGAAGGGTCGACGGTCGTGGTCACGCACACCGCAGATCGCTGTCGGCTTGACTGGGTATCCGGTGCCTTCGTGAGCGAACTGCCAGAGAATTTCTTCGAGGCGCCTGCCCTTTGGGTACATGGCTAGCTTTGACTACAAGGTGGGCAATTGCCGGGTGGTGTCCTGCATCAGGATCGAACTTTGGCAGACTAATCCTCCTTGGATGGCCGATTTCGATGTGAGTATGACGCTCGAACCGGTTTCGGCGCCCGAGGTTTTCTTTGCGCTGAACCGACATTCAGGTTGGAACCTAGTTGTGGTCGTCGCGACAGGATTTCATTGCTTTCCGCAGACAACCCGGGTGTGCGAATGTTGTCGCGGATAGGGCAATCCGATGTGCACGTTGTTGTCGGCGGACTACGAGGAGCGAGGCGGCAGGTTTCGTTGCACTCCGTCAAGGATTTAACATAAATACTATTGTATTAATGTCGCCAAGGGGTTCTTTGGGCGACTTTCATCTAGACATCCCCACGCACATTTGCCGTCACAAAAGTCTTGCCGTCAGCAGCTCCGAGTCCAGCGCTCACGTTGATGTCTTTTTCCCGCGGGCGTGCGGTGTCGTGTCGCTGTGCTCGTGCTGGGACCCCAACTTGCGCATGGCGGCGGCCGTTGCGGCGTGGCTGTCTCGGAGATGTTTGATCTCGCGCTCGGACTGGTCAAGGTGTCGCTGAAGCTGGGAAGCGAGATCGATGGCGCGCTGTTCGACTCCGGCGCCACGCTCGCGCAAAATTGCCAGTTCAACCTGCGCCTCTTGGTATTGGCGTGACCAGGCGGCAGCTTCGTCGCGGTGCGCAGTCTGTTCGTCCTGCAGCGCTTGCTGAGTCGTGCTTAAAGCGGTGCGAGCGGCCTCGGCATCGGCAAAACGGGCCTGTTGCTCCTTGGCGAGGTCGGCGGTGGCTTGGCGCGTCACCATGCGCTCGCGATCGATTTCGGAGAGTAGGCGACGTTCCTGTGCCAGATGGCGCTCCTCGGCTTCGTTTGCGGCGCGCTGCTTTGCTCCAAGTTGCATTGCCAAACTCTCGCGTAGGGCTTCCTTGCTGGTTTCCGTTTCATCCAGAGCCTTGCGCAGACGCCGCACCTCGGCTTCCGACTCGCTGAGCACGCGCACAGATTCCTGCTGTTGCCGATCCATCTGGTCCTGCATGGCGCAAAGCGCCTGCTTTGAGGCGGCGAGGGCCTCATCTAGCTTGGTCCGGGCCTGCTCAAAGGAGATCTCGCGCTGCTGGAGGTCGGCTCCCATCTGGCCCAGGGCGCTGCGCTCCAACTCGAACTCGCGCCGAGTGGCCTCTGACTTCTGGACCTGCACCTGATCGGCCTCGCGGCGGGCGGCATCCCAGAACAGCTTTGCGGCCTGGACGACGGCGAGCGGTAGCTGATGCGCCTCCCCGTCGGCCGGGTTGGCCCCATGGCCGTCAAGTCGCTTGCCAAGCGTGGCGAACCATCGCTCCAACATGGGGCTCACGGTGTTGGGCGAGCCGCTGCCAAGACGCTGACGCACGCGCTCGATCGTCGGTCGAAGCCCCTCGTGAAGCAAGGCGTCGGCAGCTTCCCAAACTTGCGACTCCTGTACGCCGCGCCCCGATCTGATCGGGTGCTGCACGTTATCAATCACTCAATTGCTCCTTGCCAGTTGTTGATCGCGTGTTGCAGGTGTCAGACGCTGTCTTGTCGGGTGACGACAACATTCAAACACCTTTCATCTTTGACCGAAGCCAAGTGAATCGTGTCGCTGAGCAGAAGCCCCCAGGCATGTCCACAAAAGGCTTGCTTTCCGACCCTTGGAAGACTTTTGCTTCCTTTCCGGGCAAGACCAACATTCACTGAATGCTGTCGCATATCCCTGCACATTCCAAAAGCGAATGCTGTCGCCCGACTCGGTTCCTTTGATTTCAACGGTTTTCGAGTCTAACGCTCGAGTACGCACAAGAAATGCTTGCAAAAGCGCACAAAAATTACTGAACACGCATCGAACTTTTCGGATCCATGCCGGCTTTCCTTGCGATCTTTTACTTGCGATAATAATAGATTATCGGAAGTGATGTACAATATACGTAAGACATCATACATGGCACATGTACTAAATAACGGTAAGTCGGCGTTGCGCCGACGGCCTGTCGTCGCTGGTGAATCCCGTCCGTTGCTGGAGCGCGTCCATGAAATCCCCTGACAAAGTGCCGTCGTCCAAGGTGTCCAAGGTGTCCAAGGTGTCCAAGGTGTTCAAGGCCTTGATGCCGCTGAAGCGTGACCATGTGCTTCTCGACCCCGGCCAGCTCTCTGACATGGCCGAGGAAGCCGCCCATGACCTGATGGCCGAAGGCGAATCAGGCAACACGCGCCTGGCGTACCGCGCCGCCATGCGCTACTGGGCGGCCTGGTTCGGCGCGCGCTACGGGCGCCAGATGGCACTGCCGGTTGCAGTCCCTGTGGTCGTTCAGTTCATCGTCGACCATGCCCAGCGCTCGACCAAGGCGGGCCTCGAGCACCAGTTGCCGCCCGAGATCGATGAGGCGCTGGTCGAGGGCGGTTTCAAGGGCAAGCTTGGCGCACCGGCGCTGAACACCCTGATGCACCGGATCTCCGTGCTCTCGATGGCGCACCACGTTTCGAAGCAGCCCAACCCGTGTGTGGATCCTGCCGTGAAAGCGCTGCTGAGCAAGACCCGAAAGGCCTATGCGAAGCGCAACGCCCTGCCCCACAAGCAGCGCGCGCTGACCAAGGAGCCGCTGGAGGCCGTTTTGGAGACCTGCGACGACTCGCTCAAGGGAAAGCGCGACCGCGCCCTCCTCCTCTTCGCCTGGGCCTCGGGCGGGCGCCGGCGCTCGGAAGTCTCAGAGGCTGTGTTCGAGAACCTGCATCGTGGCGATGAAGGCGCCTACCTGTACACGCTGGCGAGCTCGAAGACGAACCACAACGGAAAGATCCGCCCGGAAGACGTGAAGCCGGTGGTCGGGTCGGCGGCCGTGGCCTTGGACACCTGGCTCAAGGCGAGCGGCATCACCTCGGGGCCCCTCTTCCGACGCATCCTCAAGAACGGAAAATTGGGCACCGACGGGCTGTCAGGGACGGCGGTGCGGGACATCGTGAAGGCGCGGTGTGCGCTCGCAGGGGTGAGCGGGGATTTCTCGGCCCACTCGCTGCGCTCGGGGTTCGTGACCGAGGCGGGGCGTCAAAACATGCCGCTGCAGGAGACGATGGCGATGACGGGGCATCGGAGTGTGGACACCGTCGCGGGGTATTTCAGATCGGGTGCGGCTCAGGTGAGCGCGGTTGCAAGGATGATGGATTCAACGAAGGGCAAGCGCGAAGACGAGGCAGGTTAAATGTGGCACCCCAAACCGTATCAAACCCGACGGTGCTGGCCGATGACGGACAGCCGGCGCCGGCCGCTCACCCGCGTCGAAGTCGGACGACGTCGCCGTGATCTCGAAAGCGCTGGGCGCGCTTGAGGCCCGGAGAGGCAAGTCGCCGGAGCTGGCCGCCGAGCGACAGGCGCTGCGCCGGCTGGATGCGCTCGCTCGCTAAAGGCTGGGGTCTGAAGCCCCTGTTCGCTCGACTGTCCGACCAGTCATTTGGGATCATAGGGCGTAGCAACCTCTTTTGAGGGCGGATCGCTGCTCTTCTCTTCGTGAAGAGGCGAGAGAGATTTGTACCCCTGGACATACCGGAGATATTCGTCCCATTCTTGTCTCGTTGTCATGAGTTTCACCTCCTGAGCGTTGCCCTGGCGTGCGACTTCCCGGATTGTTAACCGTACTTCAATCACTAGAGAAGGTCTGTCGGACAAGAGCGCAACGGCAAAGGCCCGTTCGCCTGCCGCCGCCCAGCAGGACCGCTGGAGCTGGATGCGCTGAACGTTGAAAGCCAGCATCCAACGGTGTTCGCTAGCCTGTCCGACTACAGTCGGAGACGGACGGCCGCCGGCATCGAGGAACCGGGTTTCCGGGTGGATGCCGAAGCTTCCTCTACCAGCGCCGGAGGCCGACGGTGTCGCCGTGACGGAGCCCTACAGATCCGAGAACCGCGATCCGCCGATCTCGTTGCGGGACATCCAGTCGTCAATGAAGTCTTTCGTGCCCAGGGCAGGTCTTGCGGCGGTTGCGTCGGACAGCACAAATGCCGCTCGGTGCTGTCTACTACGCGGCTCTGAGCCAACGCCCCTATTCAGAAGTCGTAATACTTGTCCACACTCGTCCGGTAGGCGTCGTCATACTCGGGCACTGCGTCCTGACCATAGCGAGGCGCGGCTTCGAGTTGGGTCTTGTCGAGCGGGACCACATAGCCGTCCTGAGCGGTGTCGTACTTGAGCATGTTCCACGGGATGGGGTAGCGGTCGGTACCCATGCCCAAGAAGCCGCCGAACTCCAGCACCGCGTAGCGCACTTGCCCGGAGACCTTGTCGATCATCAAATCGTCGATGGTTCCAAGCTTGTCGCCTGCAACGTTGTACACGGAAGTGCCTTCGACCCGTTCAGAGGAAATGACAGAGGACGAGATCGCCATGAGAAGCTCCCAAGCCGGCGCCGCTGGGAGGCGACGACTACCGTTCCAATGCCCAGCAAATTGTTTGTCGCTCCCCGTGGTCCGCTGCGCGATCAGGCCGAACCGAATCTGATGTAGGCCATGTTCCAGGGGTGCCTGTTTGCAATGGTTCCATGCTCATCAGCGCCGCGGGGAGCGGGCCCCCCACCCATCATTCGATCGGGTCTGAGCGGCTGTCATCTTTCGGCACATAGGAGCCAGTTCGTTTTCCGGCGTATTGGAGCCAGTGGATTTCCGCCGTAATGGAGCCACTGCGTTTTCGGCATTTTGGAGCCACTTGAGTTGAAGGACACCTCGATCTGATGGGGTAGTTGCGTGCTGAAGTGGGCGACTTGATGAAGTCCCCACGGAGGCCGCGATGAGCGAAGGAGAATCGAGATGTTTCAGTACCGAATCGCCCTTGCGCAGATGCGTCGGGGCGCCTCCGAGCGAGAGATCGCGCGAAGTCATTGCATGGGCCGGCATAAGGTGGCGGACCTGCGCGCGTTGGCCGAGCAGCACGGCTGGCTCGATGCGCAGCCATTCTGTGAGCAGCCCCGCCATCTAATGTCCGCATCTACGGCGCGCGGCGCTTAGCAGCGGTGCTCAGAAAACGGCGCCCCTCAGCAGGCTCGCCTTGCCGTCAAAACTCAGTTCGCGACGATCCTTGAAGTCGAGTATCCGCGTCCTCCGGCCTGCGGCCAAGCTGACCAGGTAGTTCACCACATCCTTTCGGTTCGGCCATGTCGTCGCCACGAGTTTGGGCGGCGAGGACTCATCGTCGATCGCCACGTAGCGGCCGGCCGCGTGGCGGCCGAAACCGACAGGGACTTCGATGCCAGCTTCCTCGCAGTAGCTTTGAATCCTGGCCTTGTATCCTTCGAACATGACGTCTCCTCGACGGATCTGTTATCTGATTCTTGTCGCAAGAGGAGTTGCCGAATGTCAGAAGAAGTGCCGCGAATCGATCGGCAAGAGCGGTCACGACGGCGCCTCCGTCTTGAACAGCCCCCGCACATTGAGCCCAGCCAGGCAAAGCTGCAAGGCGACGAGGGCCCAGGCGTCGGTGTGAAAGCCCCAGGCCACCCAAAGGACGTTGCTGAGCAGGAATATCCAGAAGCCCGCATTGCGTTTGCCCTTTGCGCTGGAGCCCACGAGGTAGGCCGCTGCGATCGAGGCTGCGAATGCAGGCCATTGCACGAGGTCCAGAGGTTCCACGATTGCTGTTGCCGCTGCCCGGGGCGCGGGCGACGATCGCCTGTTGAAATGTGAAGGCTGCAGTGTTTGTTGCCGGGCAAGGGGGCGTGGTCATCCCGCCAGCGCAGGTGGCGTAGGCGATGGGCTTGCATGCCGCACGCTGCACCACCTCCAATTGAGAGCCACCGCGCGTCATCGTAGTGGCGGCCGCGACTGACAAGCGAGGGTCATCGACATGGGACCTCGCGCTGAGCAGGACGGTGGGCGCGTCGTGGCGGCCGGGGCTCCTGCACATGTGGCGGCTGCAGCGGACGGCCTGACGGCGTGCTACCTGGCCCCCTTCGTGAATGCGTCGATCTGCACAGCGCCGTGAGCGACCCGCAGGCGCAGCGCGCCGCCGTGAGGCGCGCTCAGCCTCAGCGCGGCGATGACCGCTTGCTGAGCGCGTGCAAGCTGGCCGGCAATTCTGCAGCCAGTTCGCGCGCCAGATAGCCCAACGGGCCGTGCCGCCGCGACAGTGCAGCCCCAGCGCTTGCGTGCGCCGCCACGCCCCAGGCGCAGGCGGGGAGCGGCTGCAGGCCCCGCGCCGCCAGGCCGCCGATCAACCCTGCCAGCGTGTCCCCGGAGCCCGACGTCGCCAATCCCGCCGCCCCATCATCGAACTGCCACAACGCACCGTCCGGCGAGGCAATGACCGTGCTGCCGCCCTTCAACGCCACGCACGCGTTCCAGCGGCTTGCAGCGTCGCGCGCCGCCGCGACCGGGTCTTCGCAGACAGCCTCCTT
>NZ_JBFTHX010000087.1:0-7268 GCF_056394465.1 Variovorax sp. 10N432 | reverse complement strand
ATCGTCGACAGCGTCAAGCGGGTGACCGACATCATGGGCGAGATCACGGCGGCCAGCCAGGAGCAGACCTCGGGGATCGAGCAGATCAACCAGGCGATCACGCAGATGGACCAGGTGACCCAGCAGAACGCGGCGCTGGTGG
Source organism: Variovorax sp. 10N432 (assembly GCF_056394465.1). Classification (NCBI taxonomy): domain Bacteria; kingdom Pseudomonadati; phylum Pseudomonadota; class Betaproteobacteria; order Burkholderiales; family Comamonadaceae; genus Variovorax; species Variovorax sp. 10N432. The sequence continues at coordinate 7,126 of NZ_JBFTHX010000087.1, read as the reverse complement.
AAGAGGCTGCGGCCGCTGCCGGGTCGCTGCAGGAGCAGGCCGGGAGCCTGTCGCAAGTCGTGAGCATGTTCAGGCTTGAATCCGAATCCGAAAAGCACTGAGAGAGCATGCGAGTCAATCTACCCATCACCGACCAGGAATACCCGTTGCGGCAAGACGCGGCGCTGGTGTCGCGCACCGATCTGAAGGGGCGCATCACCTACGTCAACCCGACCTTCGTGGAGGTCAGCGGCTACACGCTCGAAGAGCTGATGGGCAAGGCCCACAACATCGTCCGACATCCGGACATGCCGCCCGAGGCCTTCGCCGACATGTGGGACACGTTGGGACGCGGCCTGCCCTGGACCGGATTCGTCAAGAACCGCCGCAAGAACGGCGATTTCTACTGGGTGCAGGCGAACGTGACGCCGATCCGCCGCAACGGAGTCGCCGAAGGCTACATGTCGGTTCGCAGCAAGCCCGAACGGTCGGATGTCGATGAAGCCGACGCGCTCTATCGAAGCATGCGCGAGGGCCTGGCCCGGGGCGTGTCGATCCGCCAGGGCGAGGTGGTCCGCAAGGGATGGTCGGACCCGATGGGCGGCCTGCGTCGCCTGCCGATCCGCAGCCGCGTGATCGCAGCGACGTCGACCGCGGCCGTGCTCTCGGTGGGCATCGGCGCCGTCGGCTGGGTCGAGGCCACGCGTCTCGCGTCCGCCTCCGCCGCCGGCTGGCTCCCCGGCCTGCTGGCCGCCGCGACCGTCGGCAGCGCACTCGCATGGATCGGCTTCGGGTGGTTCATGAGCCGCACCATCTTCCGGCCGCTGGAGCAGGCGGTGGGCGTGGCGCAGGCGATCGCGGGCGGCGCATTGGCCAAGTTCGAGATCCGGCCGCAGGACGAGACCAAGAGCCTGCTGCGCGCGTTGAACCAGATGAGCGCCAACTTTCTCGCGATCGTCGCCGACGTAGGCAGCAACGTCACCGGCGTGATGACGACGTCCGGCCAGATCGCCAGCGGCAACCAGGATCTGTCGTCGCGCACCGAGCAGCAGGCCAGCTCGCTGGAGCAGACCGCGGCGTCCATGGAGCAGCTCACCAGCACCGTCAAGCAAAACGCGGACAACGCGCGCCAGGCCAACCAACTGGCGGTGTCGGCCTCCGAGGTCGCGGTGAAGGGCGGAGAAGTCGTCGGCCAGGTCGTCGACACCATGGCCTCCATCAACGCTTCTTCCCGCAAGATCGTCGACATCATCGGCGTGATCGACGGTATTGCCTTCCAGACCAACATCCTGGCGCTGAACGCGGCGGTGGAAGCCGCACGCGCCGGAGAACAGGGCAAGGGCTTCGCCGTCGTCGCCGCCGAGGTGCGCGGCCTCGCGCAGCGCTCGGCCTCGGCCGCCAAGGAGATCAAGGGCCTCATCGACGACTCGGTGGGCAAGGTCGATGCCGGCAGCGCGCTGGTCGGTGAAGCCGGGAAGACCATGGAGGAGATCGTCGGCAGCGTCAAGCGGGTGACCGACATCATGGGCGAGATCACGACCGCCAGCCAGGAGCAGACCTCGGGCATCGAGCAGATCAACCAGGCCATCACGCAGATGGACCAGGTCACCCAGCAAAACGCGGCGCTGGTGGAGGAAGCCTCCGCCGCGGCGCAGTCGCTGCAGGAGCAGGCCGAAAGCCTGGTTCATGCAGTGAGTGTTTTCAAGTCTTAAACAGGAGTCGACAAGATGAGCACAGTTCAATCGAAGCCCGCCGCCGATGGCGTGGCGAACCCGGCACGCGCGGACAAGCCGCTCGAGTTCCTCTCCTTCACGCTGGGCGCGGAGGAATACGGCATCGACATCCAGAAGGTGCAGGAGCTGCGCGGCTACGACGCGGTGACCCGGATCGCGAACGCGCCGGACTACATCAAGGGGGTGGTGAACCTGCGCGGGATCATCGTTCCGATCATCGACATGCGGATCAAGTTCGCGCTCGGCACGCCGAGCTACGACCAGTTCACGGTGGTGATCGTGCTGAGCATCGGCGGCCGGGTGGTCGGGATGGTGGTCGACAGCGTGTCGGACGTGATCACCTTGACGCCGGAGCAGATCAAGCCGGCGCCGGCGATGGGCTCGGTGCTGGACACCGACTACCTGATCGGGCTGGGCACGCTCGAAGAGCGGATGCTGATCCTGGTCGACATCGACCGCCTGATGTCCAGCGACGAGATGGGCCTGATCGAAGCCGTCGCGGCCTGATACCAACCTCTTTTTGCGTCGAGTACCACCATGACCCTCCTGCCCAACATCCGTATCGGAACACGCCTCGCCATCGGCTTCGCCATCGTTCTGGGCCTGACGATCGTCTCGACCGCCGCGGCCCTGGTCAGCGCGCGGAACAACGCCGAAGCCACCCGCCGCATGATGCAGAGTCCGCTGGCCAAGGAGCGGTTGATCTCCGACTGGTACGTGCTGACCTATTCGGCCATCGCGCGGACGTCGATGATCGCCAAGACCACCGACGAGACGCTGCCCGTGACCTTCGCCGAAGTGATCGCCGACAGCGTCAAGCGGGGCAGCGAGACCATGGCGAAGGTCGAGGCGCTGCTGGTCACCGACGGCGAGAAGCAGACCTACAAGTCGATCGTCGAGCTGCGTGCGAAGTACCAGGCGGCGAAGGACGTGGTGGGCAAGGCGAAAGCCGGCGGCAATGCGGCGGAGACCGAGCGCGTGTTCAAGGACGCTTTCCTGCCGGCCGCGAAGGCCTATGAAAGCCGGGTGCTCGACCTGCTGTCGATGGAGCGCCAGGCGATCGACGACATGAGCCGCGCCATCGATGCCGCCAACGCCCGCAGCTTCTCGCTGACGCTGGCCCTTGGCGTGCTGACGGTGCTCATCGGCAGTCTCTTCGCGTGGCTGATCTCGCGCAGCATCACGAGGCCGATCGACAAGGCGGTCAAGGTGGCGCAGACGGTGGCCTCCGGCGACCTCAGCGCGCGCATCGAGATCGAGAGCCGCGACGAGACCGGCCAGCTGATGCGGGCGCTCAAGGAGATGAACGACAGCCTGGTGAAGATCGTCGGCGAAGTCCGCACCGGCACCGACACGATCGCGACGGCCTCGGGCCAGATCGCCACGGGCAACCAGGACCTGTCGTCGCGCACCGAAGAGCAGGCGAGCTCGCTGGAAGAAACCGCCGCGTCGATGGAGGAACTGACCTCGACGGTGAAGCAGAACGCCGACAACGCACGCCAGGCCAATCAACTCGCCGTCTCGGCTTCCGAAGTCGCCGTCAAGGGCGGCAGCGTGGTGAGCCAGGTGGTCGACACCATGGGATCGATCAATGCCTCGTCGCGCAAGATCGTGGACATCATCGGCGTCATCGACGGCATCGCCTTCCAGACCAACATCCTGGCGTTGAACGCGGCGGTGGAAGCCGCACGCGCCGGCGAGCAGGGCCGCGGCTTCGCGGTGGTGGCGTCGGAAGTGCGCAGCCTGGCGCAGCGCTCGGCGGCGGCGGCCAAGGAGATCAAGACCTTGATCGGCGACTCGGTGGAAAAGGTCGAAGAGGGCAGCAAGCAGGTGGCGGAAGCCGGCAAGACGATGGAAGAGATCGTCGACAGCGTCAAGCGGGTGACCGACATCATGGGCGAGATCACGGCGGCCAGCCAGGAGCAGACCTCCGGCATCGAGCAGATCAACCAGGCGATCACGCAGATGGACCAGGTGACGCAGCAGAACGCGGCGCTGGTGGAAGAGGCCGCGGCCGCTGCCGGGTCGCTGCAGGAGCAGGCATCGAGCCTGGTGAAGGCCGTCGGTGTCTTCAAGCTGGATGCGGCCACCGGCGGACGCAGCGAACCGGCCTTCGGCCGACCCGCTGCCGTCGCGGCGGCGGCGCCGAAGGCCGCCCGAAGGACCTCTGCGCCGGCCATCGAAAAGAAGGGCGCCAGCGCGCCGCAGCTCGCCTCGGCCGCCAGTGCCGCGGGCGACTGGACCGAATTCTGAACTGAAAACACATGACTGGCCTCAAGGCCTCAACAGGGAATCCACATGAATGCGTTCTACAACCTCAGGATCGCGAGCAAGCTCCTGATCTCCTTCGTCATCGTTCTGGCGCTGACCGTGTTCGTCGGCGTCTTTTCGGTGATGCAGCTGGCGAAGGTCAACCAGATGTCGACCGACATCACGACCAACTGGATGCCCGCCACGCGCTCGTTGCTCGAAATGAAGGGCCTGATGGCGCGCTATCGCTCGATGGAGCTGCAGCACATCCTGTCGAGCACCGAGGCCGACATGGCCGGCTACGAGAAGTCGATGACCGATGCCTGGGCCAGCCTGCAGAAGAGCCGCGGCGCCTACGAGAAGCTGATCTCCGAGCCGGAAGAAAAGAAGGTCTACCCGGAATTCGTCAAGGCGATGGGCCAGTACGCGCTGGAGCATGACAAGGTCATCGCCCTGTCCCGCGCCCAGAAGAACGAAGAGGCGGTCGCCATGGTCCGCGGCGAATCGCTGCGCCTGAATCTCGAACTGAGCAAGATGCTCGACACCCTGGCCGAAGTCAACGAGGTGGGTGCCCGGAAGGCGGACGAGACCGGCAACGCGGTCTATCAGGATGCCCGGCTCTGGGTCATCGGCAGCCTGCTGGGCAGCGTGGTGCTGGGCCTGTTGCTCGCACTCTGGATCGCCCGCATCGTCGCCAAGCCGCTGGCCGAAGCCGTGAAGGTGGCGCAATCCGTGGCCGCCGGCGACCTGACCAGCCGCGTCGAGGCTCGCACGACGGACGAGACCGGCCAGCTGATGCGGGCGCTCAAGGAGATGAACGACAGCCTGGTGAAGATCGTGGGCGAAGTCCGCACCGGCACCGACACGATCGCGACGGCCTCGGGCCAGATCGCCACGGGCAACCAGGACCTGTCCTCGCGCACCGAAGAGCAGGCCAGCTCGCTGGAAGAAACGGCGGCCTCGATGGAGGAGCTGACTTCGACGGTGAAGCAGAACGCCGACAACGCCCGCCAGGCCAACCAACTCGCCGTCTCCGCTTCCGAAGTCGCCGTCAAGGGCGGCAGCGTGGTCAGCCAGGTGGTCGACACCATGGGTTCGATCAATGCCTCGTCACGCAAGATCGTGGACATCATCGGCGTGATCGACGGCATCGCGTTCCAGACCAACATCCTGGCGTTGAACGCGGCGGTGGAAGCYGCACGCGCCGGCGAGCAGGGCCGCGGCTTCGCGGTGGTGGCGTCGGAAGTGCGCAGCCTGGCGCAGCGCTCGGCGGCGGCGGCCAAGGAGATCAAGACCCTGATCGGCGACTCGGTGGAAAAGGTCGAGGAAGGCAGCAAGCAGGTGGCGGAAGCCGGCAAGACGATGGAAGAGATCGTCGACAGCGTCAAGCGGGTGACCGACATCATGGGCGAGATCACGGCGGCSAGCCAGGAGCAGACCTCCGGCATCGAGCAGATCAACCAGGCGATCACGCAGATGGACCAGGTGACGCAGCAGAACGCGGCGCTGGTGGAAGAGGCCGCGGCCGCTGCCGGGTCGCTGCAGGAGCAGGCGTCGAGCCTGGTGAACTCGGTGAGCGTCTTCAGGCTCGGCGCCGGCCGCTGAGCGGAATTTCTCGCCAACCCTTCAGGATCCGCCTCTCGCTGCCGATAGCAGGGGGTCCATTCAACCCGCAGGCCCCGCATGTCCCAGCTCCTGAACTTCCGCTCCATGACCATCGCGAGACGGCTCGGCATGCTCGTCTGCGCAGCGGTCCTCGGCGTATTCGCGTTGACCGGCCTTTTCCTGTATTCCGAGCAGAAGCTCATCATGGAGGAGCGCCAGGCCAGCGTGCGGCAGGCCGTCGAGACCGCGCACGGCATCCTGGTGTACTACCACGGCCTGGCGCAGAAGGGCGTGTTGGGCGAGCCGCAAGCCAAGGAACAGGCCATGCAGGCGCTGCGCGGCCTGCGCTACAGCGGGAACGAATATTTCTGGCTGAACGACATGACGCCGCAGATGCTGATGCATCCGATCAGCGCGGCGCTCGAGGGCAAGGACCTGTCGGACAACAAGGACAGCACCGGCAAGGCGATCTTCACCGAGTTCGTGAAGACCGTGCAGGCCAGCGGTGCCGGCTTCGTTTCCTACGAGTGGGCCAAGCCGGGCAGCGAGACGCCGGTGCCCAAGGTGTCCTACGTCAAGGGGTTCAAGCCCTGGGGATGGATCGTCGGCTCCGGTGTCTATGTTGACACGGTGCATGCCAGGATCGCGGAGCGGCTGGTCGGATTCTCGGCCTGCGCCCTGGGCCTGGCGGCCGCGCTCTTCGCAATCGGCTGGACCATCTCGCGCGGCCTGCTGAAGCAGCTCGGCGGCGAGCCGGCTGCCGCGACGGCCGTGGCCCGTCGCATTGCGCAGGGCGACCTGGCAGCGAGCGTGACCTTGAAGGCCGGCGACGCATCGAGCCTGATGCATGCGATCGAGCACATGCGCGGCAGCCTCTCCAAAGTGGTGGATGAAGTGCGCACGGGCACCGACACGATCGCGACGGCTTCGAGCCAGATCGCCACGGGCAACCAGGACCTGTCGTCGCGCACCGAGCAGCAGGCCAGTTCGCTGGAAGAGACCGCTGCCTCGATGGAGGAACTGACTTCGACGGTGAAGCAGAACGCCGACAACGCCCGCCAGGCCAACCAACTCGCGGTCTCGGCTTCCGAAGTCGCCGTCAAGGGCGGCAGTGTGGTCAGCCAGGTGGTCGACACCATGGGCTCGATCAATGCCTCGTCGCGCAAGATCGTCGACATCATCGGCGTGATCGACGGCATCGCCTTCCAGACCAACATCCTGGCGTTGAACGCGGCGGTGGAAGCCGCTCGCGCCGGCGAGCAGGGCCGTGGCTTCGCGGTGGTGGCCTCCGAAGTGCGCAGCCTGGCGCAGCGCTCGGCGGCGGCGGCCAAGGAGATCAAGACCTTGATCGGCGACTCGGTGGAGAAGGTCGAGGAAGGCAGCAAGCAGGTGGCGGAAGCCGGCAAGACGATGGAAGAGATCGTCGACAGCGTCAAGCGGGTGACCGACATCATGGGCGAGATCACGGCGGCCAGCCAGGAGCAGACCTCGGGGATCGAGCAGATCAACCAGGCGATCACGCAGATGGACCAGGTGACCCAGCAGAACGCGGCGCTGGT
>NZ_JBFTHX010000086.1:0-8183 GCF_056394465.1 Variovorax sp. 10N432 | reverse complement strand
CAGGACCGATGGGGAATCTTCCACGCGCAGCCGATCGTGCTCAATGAGCGGCAGGCGGGCGCTGCCATCGAGGGTGTCATTCGACAGGAACGGATCGAGACGTCTCAGCTCGCTGTCGACACGCACGGTTTCACCGACTTCGCGATGGCTCTGTCCCGACTTCTGGGCTTCGACCTGTGTCCAAGGCTCAGGGAACTCAGGCAACGGTATCTCTTCGTCCCGCGGGGCACGAAGGTTCCGCGCGAGATAGCTGCCGTGTGTCAGGCCAGCGGGGACACCACGCTCATTGAAGCCCATTGGGACAGTCTGGTTCATTTGGCCGCCTCGGTGATGCTGGGCCATGCCAGCGCAGTGACTGCGTTGGCGAGATTCGGCTCGGCAGCCCGAGGAGACCCGATCTATGACGCCGGCGTGCAACTGGGCAAGCTGCTCAGGACGGTTTTCCTGGCCGACTACTTTGTCAACGTCGCTTTCCGGCGCGAGCTGCGACGGGTGCTCAATCGAGGCGAGTCGGTCAACGCGCTCAAGCGCGCGATCTATGTCGGCCGCGCCACGCCGGCGCAGGCCCGGCGCACCGACGAGATGCAAGCCGTGGCCGATGCACTGAGCCTTTTGGCCAACATCGTGATGGCGTGGAACACGGCGCAGATGCAGGCGGTGGTCGACCGCTGGGCCAACCGGCGCCAAATCGTGCCGCCGGAATTGATGGGGCGCATCGCGCCCACGCGACTGGAAGGCATCAATCTGCGAGGCGTGTTCCGCTTCCCCGTCGAGCGCTACGCCGCGCAGCTGCTACCGTCACAAAGTGCAGGCAAAACAAGGGCCAGTGGCTGAATTCGGCCGCTGAACGATGCGCTTTGCGGGGCTATTCGAGGGGTAGCAGAAAGTTGTGCAGTGACAAGCACTTGCGAGCGCCAGCACCTCGGAACCCGCGCCAATGCTTGTCGGTCGATGCGTCACTTTTTGCACTGAAATCAAATCGACCCCGAAGCGGTCTTCGAGAACCTGCACCGCGGGGATGAAGGCGCCTATCTGTACACCCTGGCGAGCTCGAAGACGAATCACAACGGGAAGATCCGACCGGAAGACGTGAAGCCGGTGGTCGGGTCGGCCGCCGTGGCGCTCAAGGCCTGGCTCGAGGCGAGTGGCATCACCTCGGGGCCCCTCTTCCGGCGCATCCTCAAGAACGGAAAACTCGGCACCGACGGGCTCTCGGGGACGGCGGTGCGGGACATCGTGAAGGCGCGGTGTGCGCTCGCGGGTGTGGGGGAGGATTTTTCGGCGCACTCGCTGCGATCGGGGTTTGTCACCGAGGCGGGGCGCCAGAACATGCCGCTGCAGGAAACGATGGCGATGACAGGGCATCGCAGCACGGACACTGTGGCGGGGTACTTCAGGGCGGGGGCCGCTCAGGTCAGCGCGGTAGCTCGAATGATCGACGCAGGTAAACCGCGGCCGGACCAAATCAAAATTTGACGGTGGCGAAAAACGGCACGGCGAAAGGCACCGGATATGACGCAAGGTCGCGTGCCTGGTTTGGGACCAGAGGGTCGAAGGTTCGAATCCTTTCGCCCCGACCAATGAAATCAAGGAGTTAGCCGAGATCCCGTGTGGGGTCTCGGCTCCTCGGGTAACGCGGGGGTAACCTGTGGCTCGAAAACTCGCTCTCGATTGCCGACCGCCGCTGATCGCGGGGGCCGCTCGCTCACAGCCATTCCCCGTCGTCCCAAGACACCCCGGGACGAGCATAGGGCGATGTCTAAGCCTCCTCCTGTCACCATCAACTCCAAATATCGGGGAAACGGCACCTCCGTCGCGCCGCCCGAGCCGAGTTCCCTCCCCTCCCCCTCCAGGGTGCACCGGTGAAATCCTGACGGCACAGCAGGCTTCCGCGTACCTGCAGATCCCCGTTTCCACCTTGGCAGTCTGGCGTTGCACGAACCGTGTGACGCTGCCCTACTTCAAGTTGGGCGGTGCAGTGAGATACCGGCGTTCCGACCTGGACCGCGCCATCGCCAGATCTGCAAAAGGGGCGAGATAGGGGCTACAAAAGCTACAAAAGCAGCTGCTGCCACTCGCCGACCGGCCCATCCCCATCGCGGCCCTATCATTCCGCAGCGCAACTTCCCTGGGCGGAAATGGACCTCCACGCTTGGTTTACATCGCTGACGCACGCGAAGATTCTCAAAATGGCCGGCGACGTGGAGTCGCAGGTCTTCGATTGCAAGCGCGTCGGAGACGAAGGCGACATCAAACGAAACCTTGCGACGGTCCTCTCTGGCTTCGCCAATGGGGCAGGCGGCGTCTGTCTCTGGGGAGTCACCGCGAAGAAGAATGCACACGGGATCGATTGCGTTACCGACTTTCCCGGCGTTCCGGAAGCACGCAAGCTTGCAAGCAGACTGGATGAGTTGACCCCGCAGGCCGTGGCGCCTGGCGTTCCCGGCGTAGTGCACCGCGCGCTCGCTGCTCGCGGCCAAGCGCATGGTTTCGTCGTCACTTTTGTCCCTCCAAGCGACGGGGGGCCGCACATGGCGCGCTTCGGGGAGGACCGCTACTACCAGCGCATCGGCCTCAGCTTCATGCGCATGGAGCCGTTTCAGATCGCCGATATGTTCGGAAGACGGGCCCGCCCGAAACTTGAAGTCGCCGCAATTCACGCGGAAGCGCATCAAGTCCAGGTTCAGGTTGCGAACGCCGGTCGAGGAGCAGCCCGCGGCCTGTTCCTCCAACTTTCTGTCGCTGGCCCCTTCACGCGCAATACCTATGGCATCGACGGCAATCGAACCGAGGTGCTGAAGCTCGCGATGACAAATCCAGACGGCTCCTGGCTCCACGCCGCGGATTCTTCGGATCTCTTGCACCCGACGATGAATATCCGAGTGGGAGGTGTGTGGCTCGGGCTGGAACCGGGACGGGCGATCGCTCAAGGACTCGTGCCGAAGGTACTGCGGATTCCTTTCAAAGTCGGTGCCCTTGATGTTGAGCCAACATCCGGGGTGCTCGAAGTCGATCTTTCCTGACCCAGCAGGAGTCTCGCAGCTCCTCAAAGTTGTTGAGGGCGGGCGAGCAGCTAGGGCGCGAACGCTGCGTTGATAGGGAAAATTCAACAAATTACCGGTTGAATAACCAGTTGGCGCATCGGGGCTGAAGGTCGGGCCGCCTAGACTTCACGCCAGGAGCAAGAAGAATGAAAACTTGGGGAATCTGCGCCGCGGCGCTGCTGGCCGGTTCAGCGCACGCCGGCACGATCTATCTTTGCAAGGCATACAACGGCTCGACGTTCTGGGCCCAAGCACACTGCAACCAGCACAACGCGCTCATAGAGCGTATTGAGAATGTCGCCGACGTGCCCTGGGATCAACAGGTTCAGCAGGCCGAGCAAGGCAAGGCCGCACGGACTCAGCAGGCTCAGGCCAGCACAGGCGATTCCCAACGAGCCACCCGGTGCGCCCAACTCGTCGCGGAGCGCAACAAGATCGAAGGCCGCTACACGAACTGGCAGTGGCAGCCGCCAGAGGTCATAAACCCAGACCAGCAACGCATGCGTGGGCTCCGTGCGGAGCTCTCAGCCAATGGCTGCTCAACTCAGTAGGGCTCTATGTTCGAAAAAACCATTGCCTCGATCCGCGAACTTTCGAACAGTACGATCCCTGTGACAGGGGCCATTCCCCAGGACGGCGATGGCTACATCGATAGGGAATGTCCCACTCCAGATTGCCTGTTCACCTTCAAGGTTCTTGCAGAGGACTGGTGGAGCGACAAGGTGCGCGACGATGAGGCGTTCTGCCCCTTCTGCGGGCACGCTGCGCCTGCCCGTTCATGGTTTACGACCGAACAAGCGGACTACCTGCAGGAACACGCGGTTTCACATCTCCAACAGGCGATCGACGGTGCTCTGGCTGCGGACGCATCAGAGTGGAATCGGCGGCAGCCGCGAAACGGGTTCCTGAAAATCACGATGAATGTCTCCCGTGCTCCGCTCGCGACCGTGATGCCGGTTGAGGCGACGGAGCCCATGCGGCTACGCATCGACTGCGAGAAGTGTCATTGCAGGTACGCCGTTGTGGGGTCCGCGTTTTTTTGCCCAGGTTGCGGGGACAACGCAGCAGAGCATGTATTTGGGCAAGCGTTGGGCGCCATCCGCAACAGTATTGCTTCGCTCCCGGCCGTGAGGGCGATCCTCAATGACGCTGACACCGCTCACAACATGTCTAGATTGCTGGTCGAAGGCGGCATTCAGAACGCCGTGACTGCGTTCCAGAGGTTTGCTGAGGCTCTTTTTCAGCGGCCTTCTGATGCGCCCAAGTACCGCAGAAACGCATTTCAGAATCTGGCCGAAGGAAGCGAACTCTGGAGATCTCTGTTCGGAAAGACCTACGCCGAGTACCTTACCGAAGACGAGATTTCATCGCTAGGGACTCTCTTTCAGCAACGCCACCTCCTTGCTCACAAGGAAGGCACTGTGGACGAGGACTACATCGGCAAGAGCAATGACCATCGCTACAAGGCAGGTCAGAGGATCGTTATTCGGGAAGATGCCGTCTTGCGCTGCGTCGAACTGATCGAAAAGCTGGCGGTCGGAATGAAGTCTGACGCGGACGCGGCTTGACCAACCAAGATGGATCACCAATGAAGGCAACCTCATGAAGAATCTTTGCATCGCCGTTGCTGCCTCCATCCTCGCCGGCTGCGCCGCGACGAGCGGCCTACTTCGGATGGTCGCCGATGGGAAGGCCTACGCCGGCACCTATGACAAGCGCACGAGCTCCATGGACGTGAACATCGACGGTCGCCTGTACAAGGGCACGTATGTCCTTGACTCAACCCGTAGCGTCGGGTCCGGGTTCGCGACCAATGGGCAGTCCACTGCGAGCGCTTTCGGGGGCGGCAGCACCACATCGAGCAACGCTCGCGCCGTCTTGGTCTCGGCCGACAATCAGGTGCTTCGGTGCCAGTTCGCAGCCGGAAAGAATGAGGCCGTAGGGAGCTGCGTTGACGCGGGTGGCAAAGCCTACGATCTAGTTGCGGGCCAGTAACGCGATGCATGGAGCTTGTGAATGCAGAAAATACATACTGCGCTGCTTGCGGCCTTGCTCGCCACGTCCAGCCACTCTGCCCCGTTGACCGACGCCCAGCAGGCCGTGTTTGAAAAGCTGCGAGGAACGATTTTCATAGTCCCTCACCGCGAATCTGCTGACGGAAAGCTTGAGGCTTGCGGGCTCGAATTTAGCGCGCTCAGCAGGGATTTCAGTACCAAGAACGGTGCCCCTATCAAGCTTGTGGGGTCCTACTACCTCAGAGGACGGGGCGAAAAGATGGGTGTCGCGCTGAAGCTGGGGGTGTTCGACGATTTCAACGCGCCTCCGACAGCAAGACCGAACAAGGCATTTGCTCGGTCAGAGCGCGGCGATGCGCCGAGCCAGGTCATCCCAACTCGAGCCGAGAACGAAGGCTTCGGCCTCTACATCAGCGGCTTGGACGACTCCTTCATGACAACCTATCAATCCATTCTCGAAAAGCGCGAGTTCGTGATTGTGTTCAATCGGAAGCCGGGCCAGCAAGACGTACCTACTCGCGTCGATCTGACTGTGGAGAAGACAGAGATTCAAGGCGACGAGGTTGTGCGGACGAGGAGCAACGCTATGGTGGACAGCTTCGTCGCGTGCACCGCGGACCTCATGAAATGAGGCAGAAGAGGCTGGCTGCCGGACTTGTTGGGGCCGGGTCAGTAGCCGCCAGCAACATGACGGAGTACACACCGGCTGAGCTGCTGTCGAAGTACCAGAGCATTCGTGCCCCGATGACGGCCGAGCAGTTCTTTAGGCAACGCGGCCTCCAACGAGTGCGAGAAATGTGGTGCGCATCGCGATTTGCAGCGGGCGTGGACCATCACATCGCGCCATGCACGGTCTTGATGGATGATGTTGATGATCAGCGAAGCGGCGATTTCGCGATCCGTTTCGAAGGTGGGCGGACGCAAACCTTTGAACTCGCAGAAGTTCAACGGGAGGGCCGGCGTCGAGGTGACGAGTACCGTGAGCGCGGGCCTGGCTCTCAATGGCTCGAAGCGCTGATGGATCCGGAAGAGGCCATGCGTCATATCCACGGGGCGATTGAGGCAAAGGCGCAGAAGTTCTACTCTGATCAAGCCCGGTTGCAACTGCTCGTCTACGTCAACCTGGGCGCACGAGACCTTGATCCTGCAGAGGTACAAAGATACTGCGAACCAGTGACCGCAGGCTTTGCAGGGGTCTGGCTTTTGACTGGGGAGATGTTTGGGTGCATTCATCAGACGCCCGTGCAAATCAAAGCCCCGCAATGGATGGTATTGCCCCCAGTGCAGCAGGCAACCGAGGAGCCGCCCAGCGACACAGAACGCTTGGCCTGAGAGATCGTTCTCTACTACTGCTTACCGTCGCTGCCGCGCCGGCTGACGAGGCAATGCTCGGCGCGGCACCATAATCAACCCGGCGCGCGACCCGTCCTACTCCGCCACCTATCGAAATAACCTCTGTGGCCACCCACTTCTACTCTGGCGAAGATTCGGCTATTTCTTCTTGCTAGTCGCTGCTTCAGAATCGCCATCCACAGGCTCAGCCTTTGCAGCCGATGCGGGGAGTGGCGGCAACGGTGGCAAACCCAGTTTGCGCCTGAAGGTATTCAATGCGTCCTCGTCCAGCGCTTCCAATTTCCGACGCGCCAGACTGACGTTCTCACGCTCCTGCTGCGTCTTCCACAAAATCTTACTTCTCTCCATGTCAACTTGCCAGTTGGCATGATCACGCTCAGCGAAGCTCCGCATCATCGCGCCCCAGAACGTACCAAGGATCAGCGATATAGAAAGGGCAACGACAGCACCATTGACGAGCTTGGAATCACCCTTCTTCAAGCCGAGCAGATATATTGACAGGCCGCCGACCAACGAAAGTACAGCGGGCACAACAGCGCCTATCGCAGATTCCCGGCTCAATCCCGCCAGTACTCCTGTCGCCGTCCCGAGTAGCGCTAGCGCAAAGATGGGAAGCAGTTGGGAGGAGATTACAACCAACAGAAAGGCAACGAGCAACGCCACTCCAAGCGCGGCAAGGAGTATCGGCCAGAGGGCCTCAAATACGACAGCAGCACTGGAAAGAAGAGGCATTTCCTTCGCCGGCAAAGGTGGTCGGCGAGCTACGGTGTGATTCTTGGCACTCTCATCGCCGGCGGGATCACAACTGGAGGAACGAGCGCCGGCTTCTTCTTGGCTGTTTCGGTAAGAGTTCCGGCGGGCGCAGCAATTTTGCTTCGCAACGAGCCGTCAATGCATGTGCGTAGGTCAGTCAACTCGCCCTCCGACATCAAGTCAGACTTGGCGTAGCGTTCGGCTAGGGTCTTGCAATCCGCCGCCGCCGATACGGTCGATACCATAAGCACGATCGCGAGAAGAGCATGAGAGTTGCTCAGTGAACAGCCTTTCATCACAGCTCCTTAGCACGTCTTGTTCCCCAAGACGTGACGTGACACCATGCAGCAATCTGTCCGCTTAGGGCAAAGTGTGCTGGCGAGTTCTCAAGTGGCCGGAGCATCTGACCATCAACCATCGAGCCAGACAACCCCAATCGGAGTGATACGCTGACGATTGGCATCTACTTGACGTAGGACCCGAAGTAGAAGCCCAAGACGACCAATACAACGTCTTTCAGTAGGCTGGAGTAGGCTGAGCCCGCAATCGCCGCGACACAGAACGAGCCCACAAGCAAGAACGCAAGTGCAGATCTGATGTCCTGAATATGCGTTGTTAACTGCTTCAGGTCTAGATTAAAGAAGCTCAAGAGGCTCATCGCGATTGCGRGAACCAAGGCGGCATGAAGCAGTGGCTTGCCAAACTCCCATGCCTCCTTCCTGATCTTCTCCACTTTCTCTGCCAGGAAGCGGCCTCTTTCCTGCGGAGGAAGCTGCGAATAACTGAGCCACTGAAACAGCACAGACATTCCTAACAGCACAAAGAATAGCAAAAGGGTTACGAAGATGATGTATCCCATGCTTCCTTCTCCTAGTGCAGTGCGCTCGAAATAGTGGAACTTAATAGATGCGGCACACTCCGACCTCGATGGAGGTCGCAGCCATGCGCATTGCCCCGAAGATCGAACTGGATGCCGCTGTTCAACGAGAGCTGACGGCCTTGGCGCGACGAGGCCGCG
>NZ_JBFTHX010000085.1:0-8628 GCF_056394465.1 Variovorax sp. 10N432 | reverse complement strand
ACAACCTGTCGGCGCGCACGGCCGTGTACGCGACCGCGGCACGCATCGACAACAAGGGCGGCGCCGACCTCACGGTGGGCGGGCCGGCCTTCTACGCGAAACCGATCAATGGCGTCGTGCCGACCGCCAAGACCTCCACCGGCTACGACCTCGGCATCCGCCACATCTTCTGAAGCGCCCATGACCGCACTGACCCTGACCGGCTGGCCGGCGCTCGGACGCCAGCTGTTCCCCGGCGTGCTCGCCAGCGCCGTCGTCGCCGCCGCCGCCATGTTCCTGTCGCAGCACTATGGCGCGCCGGTGATGCTCTTCGCACTGCTGCTCGGCATGGCGATGAACTTCCTTTCCGCCGACAGCCCCTGCTCCCCGGGCATCGAGTGGACCGCCCGCCAGGTGCTGCGTATCGGCGTGGCCCTGCTGGGCCTGCGCATCACCACCGGCCAGATCGCGGCCATGGGCTGGCATCCGGTGGTGATGGTGGTGGCCTCGGTGGCGCTCACCATCGGCCTGGGCATCGGGGTCGCCAGGCTGATGGGCTACCGGAGCTTCTTCGGCTTGCTCACGGGCGGCTCGGTCGCGATCTGCGGTGCCTCGGCGGCCATGGCGCTTTCCGCGGCGATGCCGCACCATCCGATGCGCGAACGCGCCACGCTGTTTACCGTGATCGGCGTCAGCGCGCTGTCGACGCTGGCGATGGTGGTCTATCCGATGATCGTGCGCGCCGCGGGCCTCGACCCGGTGCAGGCCGGCATCTTCCTCGGCGCCACGATCCACGACGTGGCCCAGGTGGTGGGTGCCGGCTACGGCATGTCGACCGCCACCGGCGATGCCGCCACCTTCGTGAAGCTGCTGCGCGTCGCGATGCTGCTGCCCGTGATCGCGTTCGCGGGTTTCATGACGCGCGCGCACCAGGGCGGCGCTGTCGATGGCCCGCGCCCGCCGCTGCTGCCTTGGTTCGCCCTGGCCTTCGCGCTGCTGGTCGCCATCAACAGCACGGGCTGGGTGCCCAAGGCCGTCGCCCAGGCGGGCATGGACCTGTCGCAATGGTGCCTCGTCACGTCGATCGCCGCGATCGGCATGAAGACCCAGTTGAAGGAACTCGCCACGGTGGGATGGAAGCCGATCGCCCTGATGGTCGGCGAGACGCTGTTCCTGGCGCTGCTCGTGATGGCCTGGCTGCACTGGGGCGGCGCCGCGCCGGCGTGAGCGCCGACTGCGCGTCTACTCCGGCACCTTCCCGATCGTCTTCGCGGCCCGCAGAAAGTCGAAGTCCACCCCCTGGTCGGCCTGCGTGACGGTCTCCAGGAACAGCTTGCGGTAGCCGCGCCCGGCGGTCGGCGTCACCACCGGCGATGCCTCGGCGCGGCGCGCCAGCTCTTCGTCGGACACCAGCAGGGCGATCTCGCGGGACCGCACGCTCAGGCGAATCCGGTCGCCGTTGCGCACATGGGCCAGCGGGCCGCCGATGGCCGACTCGGGCGTGACGTGCAGCACGATGGTGCCGAAGGCGGTGCCGCTCATGCGGCCATCGGAGATGCGCACGATGTCCTTCACGCCGGCCCGTGCGAGCTTGCGCGGGATCGGGAGGTAGCCCGCCTCGGGCATGCCGGGCGCGCCCCGGGGGCCGATGTTCTTCAGCACCAGCACGTCGTCGGCCGTGACGTCCAGGTCGTCGCTGTCGATGCGTTCGGCCAGGTCCTCGATGTTCTCGAACACGACCGCCCGGCCTTCGTGCTCCATCAGCCGGGCGTCCGCCGCCGACTGCTTGATGATCGCGCCGCCCGGGGCCAGGTTGCCGCGCAGCACCGCGATGCCGCCCTGCGGGTAGATCGGGCGCGCGATGGGCCGCACCACGTCCTGGTCGAAGCCGGGCCCCGAGGCCTCGATCTCCTCGCCGAGCGTGCGGCCGGTCACGGTCAGCGCATCGAGCCGCAGCAGCGGCCTGAGTTCGCGCAGCAGGGTGGCCATGCCGCCGGCGCGATGGAAGTCCTCCATGTAGTGCTGCCCCGACGGCTTCAGGTCCAGCAGCACCGGCGTCTCGCGGCCCATGCGGTCGAGGGCGTCCAGGTCGACGTCCAGGCCCATGCGGCCCGCGATCGCGGTCAGGTGGACGATGCCGTTGGTCGAGCCGCCGATCGCGAGCAGCACGCGCATCGCGTTCTCGAAGGCGGCCGGGGTCAGAACCTTGTCGATCGACAGGCCGTCGCGCGCCATCTGCACGGCCCGGGTGCCGGTCTGTTCGGCCACCCGCATGCGGTCGGCGGTGACCGCCGGCGGCGAGGCGCCGCCCGGTACCGTCATCCCCAGGGCTTCGGCGATGCAGGCCATGGTGCTGGCCGTGCCCATCACGGAACAGGTGCCGACGCTCGCGACCAGCTGGTCGTTGACCTCGCCCACCTCGTCGTCGTCGATCTCGCCGGCGCGGAACCGGCCCCAGTAGCGGCGGCAGTCGGTGCAGGCCCCGACGCGCTCGCCGCGGTGGCTGCCGGTCAGCATCGAGCCCGTGATGAGCTGGATCGACGGGATGCCGGCCGAGGCCGCGCCCATCAGCTGCGCCGGCACGGTCTTGTCGCAGCCGCCGATCAGCACCACGGCGTCCATCGGTTGGGCGCGCACCATCTCCTCGGTGTCCATCGACATGAGGTTGCGCAGGTACATGCTGGTGGGGGCGGCGAAACTCTCATGGATCGAGATCGTCGGGAATTCCATCGGCAGGCCGCCGGCCAGCATGACGCCGCGCTTGACCGCCTCGAGCAACTGGGTCGCGTTGCCGTGGCAGGGGTTGTAGGCGCTGCCCGTGCTGGCAATGCCCACCACCGGACGGTCGAGTGCGCCGTTGGTGTAGCCCGCGCCCTTGATGAAGGCCTTGCGCAGGAACAGGGAGAAGCCCTGGTCGCCGTAGCTGGTCAGGCCCTTCCTGAGGCCGGTCGGGTTCGGGTCCATGGCGCTCGCCTGGGCGACCCTACTGCGAGACGGCGAGGAACTTGTCGACCAGGCCGACCGTCGTCTCGGTGCTTTCCTCCATCAGCCAGTGCCCTGCGTTCGGGACCACCTCCTGCTGCACGTTGGTGGCCGCGTTGCGCATGACCGTCGCCATGTTGGGGCCGAAGGACTTCTCGCCGCCGATGGCCAGCACCGGCATCGGCAGCTTGTTGCGCGAGAACGCGATGTTGTCCGCGACATCCTTGGCCGCGATGGTGTTGAACTGGGCGAAGGACGCCCGCATCGCGCCGGGCTGGGCATAGAGCTTCGTGTAGTGCCGGCGGGTCGCTTCATCGATCTTGGAAGGATCGCCGGCGAACTCGTTCCAGAAGCGGTCGAGGTAGATGCGCTCGCGCCCCGCCACCAGCCGCTCCGCATTGGGGCCGCCGAAATTGAAGTGCCACAGCGCGGGCCACAGGATGATCTGGTCCCAGGGCGCGATGCCGGGCACCGGCGCGTCCATCACGACCAGCTTGTCGACCTTGTCCGGATAGCTCGCCGCGTACGCGTAGGCGACCATGGTGCCGATGTCGTGGCCGACCACCGCCGCACGGTCCTGGTTGAAGGCGGTGACGACCGCCCGGATGTCGGCGGCCTGCGACTTCTTGTCGTAGCCGCCGGTCGCCTTGGCCGAGCGCCCCATGCCGCGCAGGTCGGGCACGATGACCAGGTGCGTCTTGGCCAGCTGCCCGGCCAGGGGCCCCCACATGTCGCCCGTGTCGCCGAATCCGTGGATGAGGACGACGGCAGGGCCGGCGCCTCCGGAGCGAACGAAGAGCTTCGTGCCGTCCTGCGCGTCGACCGTGCGGGTCTTGAAGCCGATCGGCAGCACGGGCTGCGCGGCGGCGGCCTGGCCCAGCGAGAGCCCGGCAACGAGCAGGGCGGCCAGGAAAAACGCATGGCGGATGGTCATGTTCGTGAAGCTCCAGGGGATGGGGGTGAACACGCCTCAGCCGGCGGCGCCGCCCAGTTGAAGCTTGAGGAACTCGATCGTGCGGGCCCAGGCGAGCTTGGCCGCGGCCGCGTCGTAGCGAGGCGTCGTGTCGTTGTTGAAGCCGTGCTGCGTGCCCGGATACTGGAAGTCACTGACGCTGACGCCGGCGGCCTTGAGCGCCGCTTCGTAGGCCGGCCATGCCGCATTGATGCGCTCGTCGACGGCGGCCCGATGCACGAGCAGCGGCGCCTTGACCTTGGCGGCTTCGGCCGGCGCCGGCACGTTGCCGTAGAACGGCACGCCGGCGTTCAGGTCGGGCATGCGCGTGCTCAGCACGTGGACGATGCCGCCGCCGTAGCAGAAGCCGACCGCGCCGAGCTTCCCGGTGGCATCCGGGCGCGCCTTGAGCCAGCTGGCGGCGGCCACGAAATCCTCCCGCGCATGGGCCTGGTCCAGCTTGGCGAAGGCGTCGCGGGCCTTGTCTTCGTCGCCGGGGTAGCCGCCCAGCGGGGACAGCGCGTCGGGCGCGAAGGCCATGAAGCCGTCCAGCGCCAGGCGCCGCGCGATGTCCTCGATGTGCGGGTTGAGGCCGCGGTTCTCGTGAATCACCAGCACGGCGGGAAGGCGGGTGGCGCCGGCGGCGGCGGGTCGCGCCAGGTAGCCCCTCACGGTGCCGCTGCCGGCGGGGGAGGGATAGTCGACGCGCTCGGTCCTGAGCTTCGGGTCGCTCGGCGGCACCTGCTGGCCGGCCGCGAAATCGGGGCTCAGCGCGGCGAGCAGCCCGGCGGCGGTGACGCCTGCCTTGGCGAACTTCTGCGCCTGCCCGAGGAAGCCCCTTCGGTCCAGGTGGCCATGGACATAGGCATCGAAAAGAATGAGCAAGTCCTGGTCGAAGTCCTGGGCTGTGAGGCGTGGCGGCATCGGTGCTCCCTGGAAAAAGATCCCGGAGCATAAGCTGCAAATCCGAACGGCGTGCGACGGCCTTCGCGCGGGGTCTGGACGCCGCCCGCAGGTGGGCGTAACGTGCGGCGCGACAGACATCGGCGCCGGCGCCTCGACGGCGCGTCCAAGGAGGGCGCACATGGACCACAGCAGCCACGGCATCATCGAAGGCCCTGCGCTCACGGGTGAATTGCCCCGGACCACCGTGCCGGCGTTGGTTCGCCGGCGCTTGCGCGAAAGGCCCGAGGCGGTCGCGCTGGTGGACGCCGCCAGCGGCCGCGAACTGACCTCCGGCGCGCTGGACCACGCGATCGGCCGCTTCGCGGCGGGCCTGGCGGCCCAGGGCTTCAAGCCCGGCGACGTGTTGCTGCTGTTCGCGCCGAACTCGCCGGAGTGGCCGATCGCCGCGCTCGGCGCCATGGCCGCCGGCGGCGTGGTGAGCGGCGCCAACCCGATGTACGGCGCGGCCGACCTGGCGCACCAGATGCGCGACGCCAACGCGCGCTTCGTATTCACCCTGCCGACCCTGCTGCCCACCGTGCGCGAAGCCGCGGCCTTGGCCGGCGGGGCCACCGTGGTGGTGCTGGGCGAAGCCGCGGGCGCGCTGGCCTTCGCGTCGCTGATGGCCTGCACCGATCCCGAACCGGCGCCGGACATCGACCCCGACGCGCTGGCCGCGCTGCCCTATTCGTCGGGCACCACCGGCATGGCCAAGGGCGTGATGCTGACGCACGCCACCATCGTCGCCAACGTGAGCCAGTACCTGCAGGCCTATGCGCACCCGCCGGACAAGGTGTTGCTGGCTTTCCTGCCGATGTTTCACATCTTCGGCTTCACCATCATCACGCTGTGCGGACTGGTCGCCGGCTGCCGCTTGGTGACCGTGCCGCGCTTCGAGCCTCAATCCTTCCTCAAGGCGATCGCCACCTACCGCGTGTCCCGCCTCGCCGTGGTGCCGCCGGTGATGCACTTCCTCGGACTGCACCCGATGGTGGACGACTTCGACCTGTCGTCGCTCGAAGTGATCGGCAGCGGCGCGGCACCGCTGGGCGCCGCACTGGAACACAAGGTCGCCGAACGCCTGAAGTGCAAGGTGCTGCAGGGCTACGGCATGACCGAGTCCTCGGGTTGCGTGACCGTGAGCCACCCGGACCGGATCCACGCCGGCACCAGCGGCCAGATCCTGCCCGGGACGCAGGCGCGGGTGGTCGACCCGGCGACCGGCGCCGACGTGGCGCGCGGCCAGTCCGGCGAGCTGTGGTTCCGAGGCCCGCAGGCCTTCAAGGGCTACCTGAACCAGCCGGATGCCACCGCGGCGACCTTCACCGACGACGGCTGGGTGCGCACCGGCGACCTCGTCACCATCGATGCCGACGGCTACCTCACCGTCACCGACCGGCTCAAGGAGCTCATCAAGGTGAAGGGCTTCCAGGTCGCCCCGGCCGAGCTGGAGGCCCTGCTGTACACGCATCCGCAGGTGGCCGACGCCGCGGTGATCGGCCGGCCCGACGACCGTGCCGGCGAGCTGCCGGTGGCCTACGTCGTGGCGCGCGGCGCCCTGGCCGCCGCGGACCTCAAGGCCTGGGTCGCCGAGCGGGTGGTGGCCTACAAGCAACTCGGCGACGTGGTGCTGTGCGAGGCCGTACCGAAGACCCCGGCCGGCAAGATCCTGCGCCGCGTGCTGCGCCAGCAGGACGCCGAGCGCATGCGCGACTGACCGTGCCCGTCAGGCGAAGCGACGCCTCCCCGCGCGGTGGCCGATGGTCTAGCATGCGTGACCGTTGTGAGCTCTCACTGTCACCCCACGGAGGTTCTTCGATGCCAAATTCCGACAACCGTCGCTGGGCGGCCCCCGCCATGGCCCTGCTGGTGCTGGTCATCGCAGCCCTGCTGGCCTGGATCGCCTACCAGCAGGGGCTGTTCAGCCGCCAGGACCAGCTTTTCGTCGAGGTCCCCGACGCGGCCGGAATGAGCGAGGGCATGCCGGTGACGACCCGCGGCCTGGTGATCGGCAGCGTGCGCAGCATCCTGCTGGCCTCGTCGGCGCCGTCCGGCGACCAGGGGGTCAGGGTCGAGCTCGGCATCGGACGCGACTACATGGCGGAGTTTCCGAAGGGCACCCGGGCCAGGCTGGTCCAGGACAACGCGCTCGGCAAGCCGGCGATCGAGCTGGTGGCCCCGCGCGGCGGCCGTGCGCAACCGGTGGCCTCCGGCGAGGTGCTGGCGTTCGAGCGCCCCCGGGTGGCTGGCCAGCTGGCGCAGGACATGCAGGCCGCGCTGATGCCGGCGATCGCCGATGCGCGCAAGCTGACCGAGAGCCTGACCGATCCGGAGGGCCCGTTCCAGCAGACCCTGAAGGCCGGCCAGGAGGCGGCGTCGAAGATCCCGGCCATCGCCGAGAAGGCCGGCGAGGTGCTGCAGCAGGCGCAGCAGGCCGTGAAGACGGTCGAGAGCGGCGCGGCGACGACGCTGAACAAGGCCAACCAGACCCTCGGGGTCGTGGCCGACGCCGCGCCTTCCGTGATCGAGAAGGTGCAGCAGGCGGCGGCCACTTCGCAACAGGCCAGCGCCGAGGTGCATGCGATGGCGGCGCAGGCCGCCGAAAGACTGCCCGGCGTGCTCGACCAGGTCCAGGCGGCGGCGACGCAGACCAACCAGATGGTCAGCGACGCGCGCCAGACCTGGCCGATCAGCTGGCTGACCGGTACCGCCACCACGCCGCAGTCGCTGCCGATCGACAGCATCGGCGGCCTGCCGCTGCCGGGGGACGCGCAATGAGTCGCGCACCGGCGCGGGCCGCCGTCGTCGTGTGCGTCGTGGCGGCCGGCCTGTTGGCGGCCTGCTCGACGCCGCCCGTGCGCTCGACGGCGCAGATCCGGGCCCAGGGCTTCAACACCCAGGGCATGGACCGCTACAAGGCCGGCGACCTGCCGCATGCGCTGACCTATTTCGAGCAGGCGCTCCAGCTCGCGCAGTCGATCGAGGACGACGATGCGATCGCCGTCGCCCGGCTCAACCTGTCGATGGTCTATCTGGGCATGGGGCGCCAGGACGAGGCGCTGAAGCAGCTGGACGGGGTGCTGGACGAGCCCCGGCTCGCGTTCAGCAACGACCGCCGCGCCGAGGCCGCCTTGCGCCGGGCGATGGCGGTCCAGGCCGGCGACCGCGCCGGCGCCGCGCAAGCACTCGATCGCGCCGACGCGCTCTGCGGCAGCCGATGCGCCGTCAGGGGCAAGATCCTCAACCTGAAGGCCTATCTGGCGCTGACCTCGGGGCGCCCCGAGGAAGGCTTGCGCTTCGCCCAGCAGGCCCACGGCGCCTTGGCCAAGGACGACGCGCTCGAGCGCGCCAACGCCCTGCGCCTGCAGGGCAGCGCCTGCATCGCCCTGAAGACGCCCGCCGCGGCCGTGGCGCCGCTCGAGGAGGCCCTGAAGCTGGACAAGGCGGCCGGGGCGAGCGAGAAGATCTACCAGGACCTGCTGCTGCTGGGCCAGGCGTCGGCCGACAGGCCGGAGCTCGCCAGGGACTACTGGAGCCGGGCCCACGACGTGGCACTGGCGGCCGACAACAAGGCGGGTGCCGAGCGCACCGCGAAGCTGCTGGCTTCGGCGCCGCGCTAGGTGTCGAGTTTCAGCAGGTTGTTCATGGCCGGTATCCGGCTCATGGGCGGCTGATGGTTGAGGGCTGAGTGTGGCCGATGCCAGTTGTAGTGATGGATGAAGGGCTGTAGCGCGGCCTCGCGTTGAGCTGAGCTTTCGTAGGGCCTGGCG
>NZ_JBFTHX010000084.1:0-8806 GCF_056394465.1 Variovorax sp. 10N432 | reverse complement strand
CACGCTGGTGGCCAGGCACCGCTCGAAGGACGTGGTGCTCTATCGCCAGGGCGACATCAACTTCATCGTCAACCGCGAACCCAACAGCCCGGCGGCCTACTTCGCGGCCGAGCACGGGCCTTCGGCCTGCGGGATGGCGTTTCGCGTCAAGGACTCGCACAAGGCCTATGCACGCGCGCTCGAACTCGGCGCACAGCCGATAGAGATCGCGACCGGCCCGATGGAACTTCGCCTGCCCGCCATCAAGGGCATCGGCGGTGCGCCGTTGTATCTGATCGACCGCTTCGAAGACGGCAAGTCGATCTACGACATCGACTTCGAATTCGTCGAAGGTGTAGCGCGGCATCCTGCAGGCCATGGCCTGAAGGTGATCGACCACCTGACCCACAACGTCTACCGCGGCCGCATGGCGTTCTGGGCCAACTTCTACGAGAAGCTCTTCAACTTTCGCGAGATCCGCTATTTCGACATCCAGGGCGAATACACGGGCCTGACCTCGAAGGCGCTCACCGCGCCCGACGGCAAGATCCGCATCCCGCTGAACGAAGAGTCGGCCAAGGGCTCGGGCCAGATCGAGGAATACCTGATGAAGTTCAATGGCGAGGGCATCCAGCACATCGCGCTTCTCAGCGACAACCTGATCGACACCATCGACCAGCTCGGTCTTGCCGGCGTCCCGCTGATGACCGCGCCCAACGACGTCTACTACGAGATGCTCGAGACGCGGCTGCCGGGACACGGCGAGCCGGTCGGCGAACTGCAGGCGCGCGGCATCCTGCTGGACGGCACCACCGAAGGCGGAACGCCGCGCCTGCTGCTGCAGATCTTCTCGGAGACGGCCTTCGGCGGTCCGGTGTTCTTCGAATTCATCCAGCGCAAGGGCGACTACAGCGAGGGCTTCGGCGAAGGCAACTTCAAGGCGCTGTTCCAGTCGATCGAACGCGACCAGCTGCGCCGCGGCGTGCTGCAGACGGGCTGACGACAGCAGCGCCGCCCGCGCCTTACTTGCCGAACAGCTTGGCCACCCGCTGCCACGAGCGCAGCATGAAGCCTGCGCGCTCCACGTCGGCCTGCGCGATCAGCGGTGTTTCGCCGACCGGCTTGCCGTTCGACTGCGCAACCACCTTGCCGATCACCGCGCCCTTGGCCACCGGGGCCTCCAGGTCCGGCTTGACCTGCACGGAGGTGCTCACCTGCTGGCCTCGCGGCACCGTGACCGTCCATGGCGCCCCCAGGCCCGCGGCCACCGTGTCGGCCTTGCCGAAGCTGACCTTGGGCGTCGCCACGACCGCGTTGGGCTGAATGGGCGTGGCCTTCTCGAAGTTGCTGTAGCCCCACCCGAGCAGCGTGCGCGTTTCGTCGGCGCGCGCCTGTGCGCTGTTGGTGTTGAGGATCACCGTGATCAGCCGCATCCCGTTGCGCTTGGACGAAGTGACCAGGCAGTAGCCGGCTTCCTGGGTGTGGCCGGTCTTCAGTCCGTCCACCGTCGGGTCGGTGTAGAGCAGGGCATTGCGGTTGCCCTGCTTGATGCCGTTGTACTTGAACTCGCGCTCGGCGTAGATCGGGTAGTAGTCGGAGCTGTCGCGGATGATCGCGCGCGCCAGGATCGCGAGGTCGCGCGCCGACGCCTTGTGGGCCGGGTCGGGCAGGCCCGTCGCGTTGACGAAATTGGTGTTCGTCATGCCGAGGCGCTTGGCTTCGGCATTCATGAGCTTGGCGAAGCCCTCTTCGGAGCCTGCCATGTGCTCGGCGATCGCCTTGGAGGCGTCGTTGCCCGACTGCACGATGATGCCGCGCAGGATGTCGATCACGGTGGCCTGGCTGTTGAGCGGCAGGTACATGCACGATTCGGTGCTCGAGCCACGGCACCAGGCGGTCTGGCTGACCGAGACGAGGTCGTCCTTCTTGAGCTTGCCCGAGCGAAGCGCCTGTTCGACCAGGAAGCTGGTCATCATCTTGGTCAGCGACGCCGGCGGCAGCGGTTCGTCGGGGTTGGCCGAGGCCAGCACCTCGCCGGAGTCGAAGTCCATCAGCAGCCAGGCCTTGGCGGGGATCGACGGCGTCCCGCCGGCCACAGCGCTGTCTCCGGCGACCGGCGCCTGGGCAGGCGTCTCGGCCTTGGATTTCTTGGGAGTTGCTTGCTTGACGGCGTGGGAGGCCGCGAAGGACTCGGAATGGGGGACCAGGACGCCCGCGGCAATGGCGATGACGACCGGAAGAATGGAGAAAGTGTTGAGTTGCATGGGCTTCAGGGACAGAACCGACATTGTCGCGGATCACGCGCCGATTTTGAGCGCGCATGGAAGATCGAAAACCGCCCTGCAAGTTCAATCCCCTGGGTGAGCCTCCTGGATCGGCCCGCATGTAACTGTGTGTGACGCGACTGCGAAGGCGGCTGACCTAGTTGCGGAACAGGTCCATGATCCGGCTGCGCTCGTCCGACGGCGGCTCAGGCTTCGCTGGCGAGGCCACCTCGACGGGCACGGGTGCGGACACTCCCCATGGGTTGGCGAGCCCACTGCCCGGTGCAAAGTCTTCGTAGTACCACTCGCCTCCGACATGGACCACGCCGTCGGGCGGCTGCAGTTCGGTCACGGGCACACCTCGGATCGCGGTCTCCATGAAGCTGATCCAGATCGGCAGGCTCAGGCTGCTGCCCGTCTCCTTGTCTCCCAGGCTGCGCGGCGTGTCGTACCCCATCCAAGCGATGGCGGTCATCGTCGGCTGGAAGCCCGCGAACCAGGTGTCGATCGAGTCGTTGGTGGTTCCCGTCTTGCCATAGAGATCGTCGCGCTTGAACGCCTGATAGGCCTTCGCGCCGGTACCGCCCTTGACGACGCTCTGCAGCAGCGTGTCCATGATGAAGGCATTGCGAAGCGGAATGGCGCGCATCGATTCATTGAGCTGCGGCGGCGGCGGCGCGACCAGTACCTTGTCCTTGTGATCCGTGATCCGGGTGATCAGGTAAGGATTGACGCGATAGCCGCCATTGGCAAACACCGAATAGGCGGTTGCCATCTGCATCGGCGTGACGGCACCGGCGCCCAGCGCCATGGGCAGGTAGGCAGGGTGCTTCTCGCGGTCGAAGCCGAAATTGGTGATCCAGTCCTGCGCGTAGCGGATGCCGATCGATTGCGTGACGCGCAGCGTGACCATGTTGACGGACTTCATGAGTGCGGTTCGAAGCGGCATCGGTCCGGAGAAGGTCCCTCCATAGTTCTTCGGCGCCCATGGCTGGCCGCCTGTGGTGGCCGCGTCGAAGTAGAGCGGGCCATCGTTGACCACGGTGGCCGGCGTGAAGCCTTTTTCAAGCGCTGCCGAGTAGATGAATGGCTTGAAACTCGAGCCCGGCTGACGCCACGCCTGCGTGACATGATTGAATTTGTTCTTGTTGAAATCGAAGCCGCCCACCATGGCCTTGATGGCGCCGTCGCGCGGATCCATCGCAACGAACGCTCCTTCGACCTCCGGCAGCTGGGTCAATCCCCACGCATCCTTCGGCGTCTTCGCGAGGCGAACCACCGATCCTCGACGGATCATGATGCTGCGTGGCGCCTTGTCCGCCAATCCCGACTGCACGGGACGCAGCCCGTCGCCGACGATGTGGAAGGTCTCGCCGTTGGCACGCACGGCCGTCACCTCCTTGGCACTGGCCTTGAGCACCACCGCGGCAATCAGGTCGCCGTAGTCGGGGTGCTCTGCCAGCGCGTCGTCGATCGCGCCTGCGCGCTTGGCCGGATCGTCGGGCAGTTCCACGAATGCTTCCGGTCCACGGTAGACCTGGGTTCGCTCGTAGCCCACGATTCCGTCGCGCAGCGCCTTGTAGGCAGCCGACTGGTCGACCGCAGAGATCGAGGTGTAGACCTTCAGTCCGCGGGTGTAGGTGGCATCGCCATACTGCGCGTAGATCAACTGGCGCACGGTTTCGGCTACATATTCGGCGCGCAGGAGCGCGGGGCCAGGGGGATCGCGCAGCCGAAGCTTCTCTTGCCGGGCCGCAGTCGCTTCCTCGGGCGTGATGAAACCGTTTTCCTGCATTCGGTCGATCACGTAGAGCTGGCGTTCTCGTGCCCGCACGGAATTGTTGACCGGGTTGTTGGCGCCAGGCGCCTTGGGCAGCCCCGCCAGCATGGCCGCCTGCGCGATCGAGATGTCCTGGAGCGGCTTGCCGAAATAGGCCTCCGAGGCCGCAGCGAAGCCGTAGGCCCGCTTGCCGAGAAACACCTGATTCAGATAGATCTCGAGGATCTGATCCTTGGTGAGCAGTTGCTCCAGCTTGAATGTGAGCAGAACCTCGTAGACCTTGCGGGTCACGGTTTTTTCGGAAGTCAGGTACGCGTTGCGTGCCACCTGCATCGTGATGGTCGAGCCACCTTGGCTCTTCGCCCGGTTCAGGTTTGCGTAACCCGCGCGCAGCATGCTCTTGAAGTCGACCCCATTGTGGTCGTAGAAGCGCGCGTCTTCCGCGGCCAGCACGGCGTCTTTCATCAACTTGGGTATTGTCGAGATCGGCGTGAATTCGCGGCGCTCTTCACCGTATTCGCCGATCAGAATGCCCTCCGAGGAAAACACCCGCAACGGCAGCCTTGGTCGATAGTCCTGAAGCTCGGCAACATTCGGCAGGTTCGGATAGGCGACCACGAGTGCGGTCAAGACGACGAATGACAAGCCCAGTGTCGCGGCCATGGCCAGCCCTGTGAACCAGAGCACGACGCGCAGGAGCCAAGATCGCCAGGATCTGGAAATCGGCGTGTCGGCGTGTCGCGACAAATGCGATCGGTCGGCCATGGCAGCAAGCAAGATGCTCGACGGCCAAGTGTCGCCGAATTGCCGCTGAAACGCCTGCGGTTTTCGTGAGGACCGCTCCAAACCGGGTCGGGTCGAGAGTGGTCTGTTGGCAGTACCAGGGGCAGGAATGTACAACTGAAACCGGGTGTGTCGCCGTCAGAGTGAGGGAATAACTTGCAGTTTCAATTGCGGTGACGATTGCATTGCGTGAGTTGCGCTTCGGCAACGATGAGCAGTTCGGCATCTGCGGGTTCGACATCGGACCGCTCCCGCTCCTCAAGGTAGGACCGGTTCTGCACAATCGAGATTGCTTTATCGATCCCTGATGAACTCTCGCTGACCTTCGTCTCGCAAGCCGGTCTGGCGGCAGGCATCGCCGAGCGTTACGGACTGACCAAGACCTTGAGTGCGGCGAAGAACATCCGCGGCGTCGGCAAGCAACACATGGTGCGCAATGCGTACACGCCGAAGATGGAGATCGACCACCAGACCTACGCGGTGCGCGCCGACGGGCAGCTGCTGGTGTGCGATCCGGCGGTGTCGCTGCCGATGACGCAGCGGTACTTCCTGTTCTAGTTCGATGTGCGGGTTGACGATTCGCTGCAGCAGTCGCGAAAGAGGGACCGAGGGCGGGAGTGCCCTCACCAGGCGCAATTGGCCGTAAAGAGCGGATGCCAGGACACCGCGGTTTCGAAGATGGCGCACGTGCCTGCGGTCCAGGCGCTGCTGCACGCGCTCGAGCACCTGCTCCTTCCCAACGACGAATACGCCGATACGCGCTCGTCGTGCACTGGCGTCGACGGCTCTGACATTTCCAGCGCGTCCTCCACCTCTTGCCGAGGTAGCGTCCGAAGTCTCGTTGTCAGCATCTGCAGCTTCGGCGGTGGAGGCGCAATGCCTCACCTTCCGAGGGCGCCGGTTGTGGCCGAGGGTTTCGTGAGAAAAACCATTGACACGGGGGCTCGTCGAGAATAATCTATCAGTTATATAACCATCCTGTTATGCAAGAACAAGCACTTACCGCAGCGTTCGCAGCACTGGCGGACCCCACCCGAAGGGCAATCCTTTCGCGCCTTGCTCTGGGCGAAGCCAATGTGACGGAACTCGTCAGGCCTTTCAAGTTGAGCCAGCCCGCGGTGTCGAGGCATCTCAAGGTTCTGGAGGAGGCGGGGCTGATCACGCGTGGCCGAGTTGCGCAGTCGCGTCCATGCCGACTCGCGCCAGAGCCGCTCAAGCAGATGGCCGATTGGCTGGAGGGCTACAGAGAGCTTTGGGACAAGAGCTTTGAGCGTCTCGACGAATATTTGGACGAACTTCAGCAACAGGAGAAGCTGAATGCACCTCACACAGCGAAGCGCCGCTGACACGAGTTCCGAAAGTGAACTGTCGATGACGCGCACATTCAAAGCGCCGCGTAGCCTCGTGTTCAAGGCCTGGACCGAGCCCGCGCACTTGGCGCGGTGGTCCGGGCCGCAGGGATTCACGACGCCGCACCACGAGATGGACCTCCGCGTTGGCGGCACCTACCGTGCTTGTCTGCGTGCGCCGGACGGCGTGGACCACTGGGTCAAGGGCGTCTATCGCGAAATCAGAGCACCCGAGCGTCTGGTCATGACACATTGCTGGACCGACGCAGCAGGTAACCCCACGGGGCCGGAGACCCTCATCACTGTGACGCTGACAGACCGCGATGGCGCGACGCTGATGAATTTCCATCAAGCGCTCTTCGAGAGCTCCGCATCACGCGACGGGCATTCGCAGGGTTGGTCGCAAAGCTTCGACCGGCTCGTCGACTACCTTGCCGAGGGGGTGGCGCCATGAGGCTTTACTACAGCGAGACCATGAACCCGAGAAAGGCGTGCGCTGCTGCGCGATACCTTGACTCCCCAGTTGAGTTCGTTCGAGTGGACCTCCAGGCAGGTGAGCACAAGAAGGCGGATTTCTTGAGACTCAATCCGAATGGGCGCGTCCCCGTGTTGCAGGTCGGAAAAGCGACGCTCTGGGAGGCCAACGCGATAATGTGCCGTCTGTCGGACGAGGCGGGCGCGGACTTCTGGCCGCATGATGAACGGCAGATCGACGTGATTCGATGGTTCAGTTGGGACGCTCAACACTTTACGCGCCACGCCGGAACTCTCTACTTCGAGAACCTTATCAAACCGGCCATTGGGCTGGGGGCTCCGGACGCGGCTGCGGTCGAACTCGCCACCTGCCATTTCCGAGCCGCGGCCGCGGTGCTTGATGCCCATCTGGTCCAGAACAGCTACTTGGTAGGGGCCGCGCTGACCGTGGCAGACTTTGCAACCGCCGTGGCGTTGCCATACGCCGAGCGTATTCATCTTCCACTTGATGAGTTTCCGGCTATTCAGCGGTGGCGCGCACGGCTGAACGAGCTGCCAGCCTGGCGCGAGCCCTTTCCTCACTGACCTCCGACCTGGCTGGAAGTCGAGAGTCTTCCCGGGGCGCTCGTTCAACCTGCGTGCCACTGCATCGAGCTTGGCCTGTGAGTAGGTCTAGACGTCGATGCCCTTGCCTGGCACTAACGCCGCTTCTTGGACGGCTTGACAATGCGATTGCCAGCAAGCCCCAGCGCAGCGCGAGCCAGAGCATCGGCTTCTCTGTTGCGATGGCGCGGTATCCACTTCAGGGTTGCCTGGTCGAACGACTTGAGCAGTGCGCGCGCTTCATCAAACAAGGAAGCAAGCCGAGGAATCGGCTTCGCAGTGCTGCTGCCGACCTGTTCGACAACGACACTGTTGTCGCAGTGTATGAGCAGCGTGCCCGCCCCACGCAATTTCAGTTCCTGAAGCGTCGCCAGCAGGGCTCTCAGCTCCGCCTCGTTGTTGCAGCCGTTCTCATGCGCCGCTTGCGAAAGCGTGTGTCGCGTACCGTCAGGTTCGGTAAACACCGCTCCAAGGCCGATCCGACCGGGGTTGGGCACGGCGCTGCCGTCGCAGTAGGCAAACCAGGGGTTCATGGGGAATTTCCGGTGTTGGCCGACTGTAGCCGGTCGGCGCCTTCGCCGCGTCCCTACGGTGCTGCCGTCGAAAGTTGATACCTCGCAAACGAGGTGGCTCCTATCTGGACGACGCTGTGCAGGCGGAACCCGAAGCCTTCATAGAGATTTCGTAACCCTTGCCGGTCCGCGACGCAGTCCAGGCGAAGGTGAGCTCGCCCAAGCTCTTGGGCTCGAGTCCGGGCATAGGACAGCAGTTCGGTCGAGACTCCCGTCTTCGCCCACGCTCGGCGAACGGCGAGCTTGTGAACGAAGGCCGAGGTGCCAGGCAGGACCTCGGGCCAAAAATAGGGGTCCTCCGATTCGAACTTCATGACTCCAGCCACGTGCTCGCCTTGCCGGGCAATGTGGAAGAGCCCGTTGCTCACGTCTCGAAGGACGCGTTCGTGAGCAATTTCAGCGGCAGACCAAAGAGCTCGACCGTCGCCGGCGAGCCATTCAGCTGCCTCTTGCAGGACAGACGCGACTATCAGCGCATCGGAGGAGCGCGCTTCCTGGATGTTCATGGATGAGAGTTCATTGAGCGACCGCAGCGAAGGTCCTAGCCAACCTCATCTTGACCCGGTTTGGCACTGCCAGCCCGATGGCGCTCCGCACGTCGGCGCAACCAGCGCAGCAGCAAGATGCCCAGGAGCACGTTGAAGCACATGCTGGCAGCCAGGAGAATGCCCGCCAGCAGGCCGCGGAGATTCGTGAGCGCATGCGAGGTCCTTTCAAGGGTCTGCGCCTTTTGAGGGGCTCGTCGAGGCTAGCAGACGGTCGGGTGTTCTAGAACGAGAATAAAGTTTGCCCCGGCACCTCCGCCAAGTACCTGCCACCGTTAGGTTTTTTTGCCCTCGCCTGCTAGGGAAACGCTTATATGGGCGCCTCCCGGATCGCAAGAACTCGTGTGTGTGACGCTTTAGGAGGCAGGGCTGCAGTCTTATATCCGGCCTGATGTGCAAGCTGATATGCCTGCCGGCCCTGATGGTTTTCGCTGACGAGGTTCCCATCTGATCAACG
>NZ_JBFTHX010000083.1:0-8852 GCF_056394465.1 Variovorax sp. 10N432 | reverse complement strand
TGTCGACCAGCGCCACCTTGTGGGCCTGCGGCACCTTCTCGCGCAGCGTGAGGCCCGAGGCGAACACGGTGCCGGCCGCCAGGCCGCCGTCGTTGGCCACGATCGCGACGTTGTCGCGCGCGTGCATGAGGATGGTGAGCGGCGGCCTGACGGTTCCGGACATGTGCGCTCCTTTACTTGACCACCATGAACAGGCTCGGCAGCCAGGTCGAGAAGGCCGGCACGAAGGTGACGACGCCGAGCGCGAAGATCAGCGCGCCATAGAAGGGCCAGATGGTCTTCATCACGGTGCCGACCGAGACCCCCCCGATCGCGCAGCCGACGAACTGGGTGGTGCCCACCGGCGGGGTGTTGAGGCCCAGCGCGCAATTGATCAGCATCACGACGCCGAATTGCACCGAGGTCATGCCGTACTGCTGCGCGATCGGCAGGAAGATCGGCGTGCACAGCAGGATGGTCGCCGCCATGTCCAGAAAGGTGCCCAACACGAACAGGATGATGTTGATCAGCAGGAAGATCATCCACGGCGTGGTCGTGACCTGCGACAGCATCTGCCCGGTGAGTTCGGCCACGCCGTAGAGGCTGATCAGATAGCCGAATGTGCTCGAGATGCCGATCAGCAGCAGGATCACGCCCGTGGTGCGGACCGCCTTCGCCGCCGCCTTGATGAAGTGCTCCCACTTCAGCGTGCGGTAGACCAGGATCGTCAGGGCCAGCGCATAGAGCACGGCCACGGCGGCCGATTCGGTCGCGGTGAAGACGCCCGACAGGATGCCGCCGAGGATCAGCACGACGATGAACAGGCCCGGCAGCGCGGCCGCGAACGAGCGGGCCACGATCTGCCAGCCCGGGAAGCTGCCGGCCGGATAGCCGCGCTTGACCGCCACCAGATAGGCCGCCGCCAGGTTGCTGATGGTCAGCACCGCCGCGGGCAGCAGTGCCGCGAGGATCAGCGCCGCGATCGACACCTTGCCGCCCGCCGCGAGCGAATAGATGATCAGGTTGTGGCTGGTCGGCATCAGCGCGCCGACCAGGGCCGCGTGGGTCGTCACGTTGACCGCGTAGTCGGCGTGATAGCCCTCCTTCTTCATCATCGGGATCATCACGGCGCCCATGGCCGAGACGTCGGCCACGGGCGAGCCCGAGACGCCGCCGAACAAGGTGCAGGCCACCACGTTCGACATGCCCAGGCCGCCGCGCACGTGGCCCACGAGGTTGCGCGCGAAGTTGACGATGCGGTCGGCGATGCCGCCGTAGAGCATCAGCTCGCCGGCGAAGATGAAGAACGGGATCGCGAGGAACGAGAAGATCCCCATGCCGGAGGTCATCTGCTGGAAGCCGACTTCCAGCGGCAGGCCTTCGTAGAGCAGGGTGGACAGGGCCGACAGGCCGATGGAGAACGCCACCGGCACGCCCAGCAGCAGGAAGACCGTGAAGGAGATGCAGAGGATCAGGAGAGGAATGGTCATGGCTCAGCCCCAGGCGGGTTCGACTTCGCGGCCTTGGGCGAGCGCGATGATGTGTTCGATCGAGAACATCACGATGAGGACGCCGGACACCGCGGCCGGCACGTATTTCCAGCCTTCGGAGATCCACAGCGTGGGAAGGCGGTAGCCCCAGACCGATTCGGCCAGCGAGGCGCAGTTCCAGGCCATCGCGGCGCCGAACAGCAGGATCAGGAAGTGGATCAGGAATTCCATCTTGAGGCGCAGCCAGTCGGGCGCCAGCACCAGGAAGGACTCGAGGCCGATGTGGCCCGCATCGCGCACGCCGACGGCGACGCCGAGCATGGTGACGTAGAGCACCAGCAGCAGCGCCAGGCTCTCGGCCCAGGTGGGGGTGTTGTTGAGGACGTAGCGGCCGAACACCTGCCAGCTCACGGCGCAGATCACCGCGACGAGGCCGAAGATGCCCAGCCACATGCAGGCGCGAGCCAGCGTGCGGCAGATTTTCGTATACATGATGATGTGGGTTGGCGACGCCCTCCCGCGTGCGGGGGAGGGCGGCCGGGCTCAGACGATTACTTCGTGTCCTGCACGCGCTTGACGAGGTCCTTGAGCTTGGCGTCGACGATGAACTTGTCGTACACCGGCTTCATCGCGGCCTGGAACGGGGCCTTGTCGATGTCGATGATCTCGGCGCCGCCGGCCTTGACGGTCGCGAGCGACTTCACTTCGCGCTCTTCCCACTGCTTGCGCATGTAGGGCACCGACTCCTTGGCGGCCTGGCGCAGCCAGCCCTGCTCCTGCGGCGTCAGCTTGTCCCACGCGCGCTTGGAGAACAGCAGCATCTCGGGGGCCATCGAGTGCTCGGTCTTGGTGTAGTACTTGGCGACCTCGAAGGCGCGCGAGCTTTCATAGGTCGGGTAGTTGTTCTCGGCGGCGTCGATCAGGCCGGTCTTGAGGCCGGTGTAGACCTCGCCCATCGGCATCGGCGTGGCGTTGGCGCCCATCGCCTCGAGCATCGAGACCCACAGGTCGGACTGCTGCACGCGGACCTTCTGGCCCTTCATGTCGGCGAAGCTGCGCACCGGCTTCTTGGCCGTGAACATCGAGCGCGCACCGCTGTCGTAGTAGGCCAGGCCGATGAAGCCCTGCTTCTCGCAGGACTTGAGGATTTCCTCGCCGATCGGGCCGTCCAGCACCTTGTGCAGATGGTCGACCGAGCGGAACAGGAAGGGCATCGTCGGCACCTGCGTCTCGGGGCAGATGTTGTTCATGGGCGCGATGTTCACGCGCACCATCTGCAGCGCGCCGATCTTGGTCTGCTCGATGGTGTCCTTCTCGCTGCCCAGGGCGCTGTTGTTGAACACCTTGATGGTGTCCTTGCCGCCGGACAGCTCCTTGAGCCGTTCGCCCATGAACTTGACCGCGGTCACGGTCGGGTAGTCATCGGGGTGGATGTCGGCCGACCGGAACTCGGTGGCCTGTGCGGCCATCGCGGTCACGCCGGCCGCGATGGCGACGATGAGTGCGTGCTTGTTGAACTTCATTTGTCTTCCTCTTGCTGGTGGTTGTCGTGAAAAATTGAAAGCGATCGGTTCAGCCGCCGAAGGCCGGCTCCGGAATGCCCTGCGTGCCCGGCCGCAGCGCGAACACGCCGCCGGCCAGCGGCTGGTCCGACAGGTCGCCGCCCGGGCGGATCGAGGTGACGAACAGGGTGTCGAGCTTGGGGCCGCCGAAGGCGCACATCGCCGGCTTCTTGACCGGCACCTCGAGCGAACGGTCGAGCCGTCCCTCGGGCGTGAAGCGGTGCACTTGGCCGGCGTCGTTGCCGCAGATCCAGTAGCAGCCGTCGGCATCGACAGCGGCGCCGTCGGGACGGCCGGGCAGGGGATTCATGTCCACGAACACGCGGCGCTTCGATGGCGTGCCGGTGGCGGTGTCGTAATCGAAGGCCCAGATCGTCTGCACGCCGGGATGCGAGTCCGACAGGTACATCGTGCGGCCGTCGGGGCTGAAGGCGAGTCCGTTCGGCACGATCAGGTCGTCGAGCTGCAGCGACGGCGCGAGGCTGCCCTTGTCGTGGCGGTAGAGCCGGCCGACGCGGGCGCCCGCAGCCATGTCCATCAGCATCGTGCCGGCCCAGAAGCGGCCCTGGCGGTCGCAGCGGCCGTCGTTAAACCGCATGCCGGGCCGCGCGTGCGACACCTCGGCGAGCCGGGTGGCAGCGAGCGTGCCGCCGTCCTGCGGCGTGAGCGAGAACAGGCCGCTCTCCATGCCGGCGATCCAGCTGCCCGGCAGGTCGGCACGCGGCGCGATGCAGGCCGGCATTTCGTCGCTGGCCCACTGCGTGTGGCCGGCCCCCGACCAGCGGTGCAGCGCGCGGCCGGGAATGTCGACCCAGTACAAGGCGGACTCCGCCACCGACCACACCGGGCTCTCGCCCGTGCCGCAGCGCGCGTCGACCACGAGTTCGGCTTGGCTCCCCATGGCGCTCAGTCTCCGAACGGACCCTGGGCGGTGAAGGCGCCGCCCTGGTAGATGGCGTTGGGGTCGGTGGATGCGACCGGTGGCTGCTGCTCGACCTTGTCGCGAAAGACTTCGGAGGTGTCTTGCGGCGCGTAGCCGAGGACGGCGGCGCCCGAGTTGTCCCACCAGACGTCGCGGTTGGCCGACACGCCGTAGACCACCGTGTGCCCGACGCCCGGCGTGAACAGCGACTTCTCGATCAGCGTGGTCAGGTCGCGGTAGCTGAGCCAGGTGCTCATCATGCGGCGGTTGAGGGGCTCGGGGAACGAGGAGCCGATGCGGATGCTCACGGTCTCGATGCCCCAGCGGTCGAAGTAGAACTGGGCCACGTCCTCGCCGAAGGACTTCGACAGGCCGTAGTAGCCGTCGGGCCGGCGCTGGACGTGCGCGTCGAGGTGCTCGTCCTGCTTGTAGAAGCCGATCACGTGGTTGGAGCTGGCGAACACCACGCGCTTCACGCCGTGCCGGCGGGCCGCCTCGTAGATATGGAACACGCCCTTGATGTTGGCCTCGAGGATCTCCTCGAAGGGCCGTTCCACCGACACGCCGCCCAGATGCACGATGGCGTCGCAGCCGGCCACCAGCGCATCGACCGCCTGCTTGTCGGACAGGTCGCAGGCGACGACTTCCTCGTGCGGGCCTTCGGCCGCTGACAGCGATGCGATGTCGGAGAGGCGCAGCACGCCCGCATAGGGACGCAGGCGTTCGCGCAGGACCTTGCCGAGGCCGCCGGCGGCGCCGGTCAGGAGGAGGCGGCCGACTTGGAGGACGGGGGAGGAAGGGGTGGCGGAAGCGGAAGCGGCGCTCATTCGTGTCTCTGTCGGTGGTCGTAAGTTATCGGTTGTCGTACAACGTGGAGGCGATTATCATCACGCCATGTCGAACCTGTCAACGGGGTCTACCGCAACCACCGAAGCCGGCGGCGCTCCTCCGCGCCGCAGGGTGCGGGGCCTGGCGCATGGCCTGGTCGACGACCTCGGCGACAAGATCCGCAGCCAGCAATTGCGCCCGGGCGACAAACTGCCGACCGAGTCGGCCATCATGCAGACCTACGGCGTGAGTCGCACCGTGGTGCGCGAGGCGCTCTCCAAGCTGCAGGCAGGCGGGCTGGTCGAGACCCACCACGGCATCGGCACCTTCGTGCTGCAGCCGCGCGCCGCCGGCATGTTCCGGCTCGAGGCCTCGGACATCGCGACCTCGGTCGACGTGCTCGCAGTGCTCGAGCTGCGCATCAGCCTGGAGACCGAGTCCGCAGGCCTGGCCGCGACCCGCCGCACCGAGGGACAGCTGGCCGCCATGCGGCAGGCGCTCGACGACTTCGAACACAACGTGACGACCGCCGGCGATACCGTGGCGCCCGATTTCCGCTTCCACCTGCAGATTGCGCAGGCGACCGGCAATCCCTACTTCGCGGACATCATGAGCCACCTCGGCACCACGATCATTCCGCGCACCCGGATCACCGCCATCCGCAATCACGACCGGCGCGGCGAATACCTGAGCCGCGTGAACCGCGAGCACGAGGAAATCTACGCGGCGATCGCGCGCCGCGACGCCGAGTCGGCGCGCGCGGCGATGCGCATCCATCTCACCAACAGCCGCGAACGGCTTCGCCTCGCCCAGGAAGCGGCCCGGCTCGACGCCGAGACCGCGGCCGCAGGGCAGGCGCCGGCGGCCTGAGCGGCGGCGCAGGTCTTTTGCTGGACATCTGTCGGATCTAGTTGTACGATGACTGACGACATCGCTACCATGCGACTCTCATTCCCCAACGACCCTGGAGACAAACCCATGCGCTTGAATCGACGCCATCTGGTACTAGGTGCACTCGGCAGCGGACTGCTGGCCGCCGGTGGTGCCGCACAGGCCGCCGACGCCTGGCCCTCGAAGCCGATCCGCATCGTCGTGCCGTACCCGCCCGGCGGGTCGTCCGACATCATCGCCCGCTCGATCAGCGTACCGCTGGCCGAAGCGCTGAAGACCTCGGTGATCGTCGAGAACCGTGCCGGCGCCAATGGCAATCTCGGCGCCGACCTGGTGTCAAAGGCCCAGCCCGACGGCTACACGCTGCTGCTTTGCGACGTCGGCGCGCTGGCGATCAGCCCCTCGGTCTACACGAAACTGTCCTTCGATCCCGCCAAGGACCTGCGCGGCGTGACCATGCTGGCCTACTCGCCGCACCTGCTGGTGGTGCATCCGTCGGTGCCGGCCAACAACCTGAAGGAACTGGTCGCGCTGTCGAAGAAGTCCGACCTCAATTTCGCGGTCACCGCCACCGGCAGTGCGCCGCACCTGGCCGGCGTCGCGCTCGAGCGCGCGAGCGGCGCCCGCTGGGTCTATGTGCCCTACAAGGGCGGCGTGCAGGCGGTGCAGGACACCGTCGCCGGCCAGACCCAGGTGCTGATGAACGGCATGCTGGCGACGCTGCCGCATGTGCAGAGCGGCAAGCTCAAGGTGCTGGGCGTGTCCAAGCCCACGCGCATGCCGCTGATCGGCGATGTGCCGACCATTGCCGAGCAGGGCGTGCCCGGCTTCGAATCCGGGACCTGGCAAGGCATCCTGGTGCCGCGCGGCACGCCCGAAGCGCTGGTGCAGCGCCTCAACAAGGAACTGATCGCGATCATCCGCACGCCCGACATCCGCTCGCGGCTGGCCGGGCAGGGCGCCGAAGTCGTGACCATGACGCCCACCGAGCAGGACCAGTTCTTCGAGAAGGAACGCGCCCGCTGGGCCAAGGTCGTGAACGCCGCCCAGATCAAGCTGGACTGAATGACCCCCACGCTCGCTCACTTCGTGTGGTCGCTGCCCCCCGAGGGGGCCGCAGGCCGCCTTGGGAGCGGCCCGGCGGCGGCCTGACCTCTCCCTTTCCACCACCCTGTCCTTCCAAAAAATGACGCCTCAAGAACTCAAGACGATCATGGGCTCCGGCCTGCTGTCCTTCCCGCTCACCGATTTCGACCGCAATGGCGACTTCGACAAGAAGAGCTACGAGAAGCGCCTCGAATGGCTGGCGCCCTACGGCGCGAGCGCGCTGTTCGCGGCCGGCGGCACCGGTGAATTCTTCTCGCTGACCGGCGACGAGTACCCCGGCATCATCCAGACCGCGGTCGACACCTGTCGCGGCGTGGTGCCGATCATCGCTGGCGCCGGCGGCCCGACGCGCTTCGCGATCCAGTGCGCACAGGCGGCCGAGAAGGCCGGCGCCCATGGCGTGCTGCTGCTGCCGCACTACCTCACCGAAGCCGGCCAGGAAGGCCTGGCGGCGCATGTCGAGGCGGTCTGCAAGAGCGTGAAGTTCGGCGTCATCGTCTACAACCGCGGCCAGAGCAAGCTCTACCCCGACACGCTCGAGAAGCTGGCCGAGCGCTGCCCGAACCTGGTCGGCTTCAAGGACGGCATCGGCGACATCGAACTGATGAGCTCGATCCACCTGCGCATGGGTGACCGCTTCGCCTACCTGGGCGGCCTGCCGACCGCCGAGGTCTATGCGGCGGCCTACAAGGCGCTCGGCACGCCGGTGTATTCGTCGGCCGTGTTCAACTTCATTCCGAAGACCGCGATGGATTTCTACCATGCGGTGGCCAAGGACGACATCGCGACGCAGCACCGCCTGCTGAAGGACTTCTTCATGCCCTACCTGGACATCCGCAACAAGGGCCAGGGCTACGCCGTGAGCATCGTGAAGGCCGGCGCGAAGATCGTCGGCCACGATGCCGGCCCGGTGCGCACGCCGCTGACCGAGCTCAAGGCCGACGAATACCAGGCCCTGGCCGCGCTGATCGACAAGCTCGGCCCCCAGTAATTTCCCAAGCGCTTGCAATCACAACAACAGGAGACAACAAAAATGCTGAAGAAACTGGTCTTGATCGCTGCCGCCACCGCGGCCTTCGCCGGCTGCACCACAATGCGTGGCAACGAGGCGGCCAAGTCGCCGGCAGTCGCCGCCGCGGCAGAGAAGCTGCGCGTGGCGATGATCGACCCGACGCCCGCGGCGCTCAATGCGCTGGTGGCCGACGACCTGAGCTACGGCCACTCGGGCGGCAAGGTCGACACCAAGACCAGCTTCATCAGCGACCTGATGGACGGCAGGTCGGACTTCGTGACCATCGCGATCACCGAGCAGACCATCAAGGTCATCGACAACGTCGCGATCGTGCGCCATACGCTCACGGCCGACACCAACGACTCCGGCAAGCCCGGCAAGGTCAGCATCAAGATCCTCGGCGTCTGGCAGCAACAGGGCCCGGGCGGCGACTGGAAGCTGCTGGCCCGCCAGGCGGTGCGCCCGCCGCAGTAAGCTGCCTTTCCCCACCCCGATTTCCAAGGACCCTGCCATGCAGAACTTTGACAACCTCATCAATGGCGAATGGCGCGCGGCCGCCAGCTACAGCCCGAACGTCAATCCGAGCAACCTGGGCGACGTGCTGGGCCAGTACGCGCAGGGCGACGCGGCGCAGGTCGACGCCGCGGTCGCGGCCGCCACCGCCGCCTTCCCGGCCTGGTCGACCGGCGGCATCCAGGCGCGCTCCGAGGCGCTCGAGAAGATCGGCAACGAGATCCTGGCGCGTAAGGAAGAGCTGGGCACGCTGCTGGCGCGCGAAGAAGGCAAGACCAAGGCCGAAGGCATCGGCGAGGCGACACGCGCCGCGCAGATCTTCAAGTTCTTCGCCGGCGAATGCCTGCGCCTGTCGGGCGAGGTGCTGCCGTCGGTGCGGCCCGGCATCGGCATCGAGATCACGCGCGAGCCGGTGGGCGTGGTCGGCCTGATCACGCCATGGAATTTCCCGATCGCCATCCCGGCCTGGAAGATCGCCCCGGCGCTGGCCTTCGGCAACTGCGTGGTGATGAAGCCGGCCGACCTGGTGCCGGGCTGCGCCTGGGCGC
>NZ_JBFTHX010000082.1:0-9345 GCF_056394465.1 Variovorax sp. 10N432 | reverse complement strand
ACAGCATCTGCGTGTCCCAGTCGTCGCTGGAAAGCGGCCAACCGTGATGAAACATGATCGGCTGGCCGTCCTTGGGGCCCCAATCCTTGTAGAAAATCTCGACGCCGTCCTTGGTCTTGATCGTGCTCATGGGCTGATGGTCTTTCTGAAAAGCGGTTGGGTTGAGTGCGACCGAGGTCACACGATATTTTGAACGGATCCTCCATGCAAGTCTCGCACCAGACGCGCGCGCGCCGCCCTTAGACTCGAAGCCGGATGACCGCCCCGCTTCCAGCCATCAGGCGCGAACGACTTCGGCGCTTCATGCGCGTCGTGCGCATGGCCGCGGCCATCGGCGCGGGCGTCGGTGCCGTCTACGCGGGCGCGATGGCCGCCCCGGACGCTCGCTCGCTGCTCGCTTCCCTGCTGATCTCCGTGCCGATCGGCGTCATCAGTGCCGTGCTCACGGCTTCGTCGATCGGCGGCATCGAGATGTTCCTGCTGCCTCGCGCCTCGATGCGCTGGCTCGACTCGCTGCCGTTCGTCGCGGTGTTCATCCTGAAGACGCTTGTCTACGGCGCGATCGCCTGGGCGGTGATCGCTGGCCAACCGGGCCAGCGATTGTTGGGCGTCGTCACCTCCTACGACGCCCGCACCGGTCTGATCGCGGCTTTTCTCT
Organism: Variovorax sp. 10N432; assembly: GCF_056394465.1. Taxonomy (NCBI): domain Bacteria; kingdom Pseudomonadati; phylum Pseudomonadota; class Betaproteobacteria; order Burkholderiales; family Comamonadaceae; genus Variovorax; species Variovorax sp. 10N432. Next base: position 8,687 of record NZ_JBFTHX010000082.1, on the reverse strand, counting down.
CGCTCGTGCCGGTTGCCGTCATGGTGATGATGTTTCAGGCCGCGGGCCTGGTCGGCTACCGCACCTTCATGGCGCTGCTGACAGGCAAGTATCGACAGCCCTTCGCCGAGCGACGCTTCTTCCTCTTCGTCGACGTGGTGGGCTCGACCGCCATGGCCGAGCGGCTCGGGGCCCTGCAGGCGCATCGCTTCCTGGCCGCGGTGTTTTCAGCGGTCGCCGAACCGATCGAGCTGTGGCGAGGCGAAATCCACCAGTATGTCGGTGACGAGATCGTGATCACCTGGGTCGAGGCGGACGGCGTTGTCGATGCACGGGCGCTGCGCTGCTTCTTCGCGATGCGCGCGGCGATTGCCGCCGACGCGAACCGGTTTGTCCAGCGCTTCGGCGTGCGGCCGGAACTGCGTGCGGCGCTGCACCTGGGCGAGGTCATCGCCGGCGAGGTCGGCCAGGTGCGCCGTGCGATTGTCTACCACGGCGACGTCATGAACACGACCGGGCGCCTCGAGCAGGCGACCCGCGAAGTCGGATGCCTGTTCATCGTCTCGGCCGAAGCGCTGGCCTCCCTGGGGCCGCCGCCCGAAATCCGTACCCACGACCTCGGGGCGCTGGCACTGCGCGGACGGGTCGAGCCCATTCATGCGTTCTGCGTCGAACAGTCGGTCAAGGACGTCTAGTTGCACCGCCGGCCTCGCCCGCACCATGCTCGCGATGCCTGCCGCCAAGGCCAGCACGGCACCGATTCCAAGCCCGATCCTGGGGGCAGCGTCGGCGGATGCGGGCCGCCGCGAGGCCCATCGCAAGCAGCGTGGCGCCTGCGGCGCAAAGCCACGCCGTCGGCACGCGGTCGGCGAGACGTCCCGCAAGGGGCGCCGCAACCGCCACGGCCAGGGGCCAGGGCGTCATGAAGATCCCCGTGATGAGCCCGCATCGAGCACCACGAGCACCATCGCCGCCAGCACCGCCGCAACGGCGGCGGCCCGCGAACCTTGCGCGGTCGAGGTTTCGATCATGGCGTGCCGAAGGTCCAGACGCCGTCCCTCTCGACATAGCGCGTCACCCGGTGTTCGTCCTTGTCTTCCTTCTTGAGGTCGCGCTCGGTGAACCGGTACAGGAGCGCCGGTCCTTTCATGCACCGCGTGTCATGGATGTCCCCCGGCAGATACACCTGGACCTGCCCCGGCCGCATCAGCGTCGAGTCCCGCATCACGAGCCCGATCGTGCCGTCGCGGTTCGCCACCCGCGCATAGGTTCTCATCTCGATCTCGCCCTGCTGGATCGCGTAGATGACCCAGCCCCGGCCGTGGTCATGGGGTGGCCTGTAGAGCCCCGCGTATTCCGAATGCGCCAGGAGCACGAAGCCGTGGGTCGGATCGCGATGGAGCTCCTTGTTCGCCGGCGCTTCGACGTGCAAGGCGGCCAGCCAGTCTTCCGTGCCCGGTGCCCGGAGAAGGTCGGCCAAGTGGCGCTTGCACCCGGCGACCACCTGCTCGCTCAGCGGGCCCCAGACCGACTTGATGCCCTGGATCGATGCTTCGAGCGTGTTGCTGGCCATGACTTCTTCCCTTTCAGTTGCGCTTGGACGACCCTCGTCAAGCAGTGCTCGAACGATAGGACGCCAGTGCGAATTGCGGAAGGCGCAGCAGTTGCAACATATACGTGCACCGAACGCCATGTCAGCCCGAACGTGCTAGCTTCGGCACATGTCGACGCCTGATCTGAACCTGCTGGTCACCCTCGACGTCCTGCTGGCCGAAGGCAGCGTCGCGGGCGCTGCGCGACGTTTGCGCCTGAGCCCTTCGGCGATGAGTCGGGCACTCGCACGATTGCGGGAAACCACCGGCGACCCGCTGCTGGTCCGCGCCGGGAGGGGCCTGGTGGCCACTCCCCGCGCGCTGGATCTGCGCGAGCGCGTCAACCAACTCGTCCAGGAGGCCGAGGCGGTCCTGCGGCCTGCCGAGGCGCTCGACCTCCGGGCGCTGGTCCGGACGTTCACGCTGCGCACCAGCGAAGGCTTCGTCGAGACCTTCGGACCCGGTCTGCTCGAACGCGCCGGTCGTGAAGCGCCCGGCGTGCGGCTGCGTTTCATGCAGAAGGCGGACAAGGAGAGCGCGTCCCTGCGCGACGGCACGGTCGATCTCGAGACGGGGGTCATTGGAAATACCACCGGACCGGAAGTCCGCGTGCAGGCCCTTTTCCGGGACCGATTCGTTGGCGTCGTGCGCACCGGGCATCCGCTGTGTCGGGGCGAGATGACGGCAGCCCGGTACGCGGCCGGAAGCCACGTGGTCGTGTCGCGGCGCGGCGCCGACAGAGGCCCGATCGACGAAGCCCTGAAGCCGCTCGGCCTGGAGCGCGAGGTCGGGACGGTCGTCGGCGGGTTCGCGACCGCGCTGGCACTGGCCCGGGCCTCCGACCTGATCGCCAGTGTTCCTGAACGCCACACCGAAGGCCTGCGCGCCGGCATGCACAGCTTTCGCCTGCCGATGCCCGAGCCGGAGATCACCGTGTCGCTGCTCTGGCACCCGAGGTTGGATGGCGACCTGGCGCACCGCTGGCTGCGCCGTTGCGTTCGGGACGTCTGCGGCGCGTTCACGCCGCCCGACTGCGCCTGACGCCGGGTTCCGGGTGCTCCGTCGCATGGCGATGGCGCGGTGGAGGTCGCGCCATGACGATGGCGATCCCGACCACCCGGCAACCCCTGCCACTTCCTTCAAGGAACCCGCTCATGCGCACCAGACAACGTGGCCTCCTGCTGGCCCTCGGCCTGTTCCTGTCGATCAACGCCCTGGCCAGCCAGGCTGGATTCCGGACCCTCAGCGTTCCCGGCCTGCCCGCGGACCCCGAGCCCATCCCCGTCGCCTTGTTCTACCCCACGCAGGCGCCCGAGCGAACCGTCGCGATGGGCCCGTTCACGGTCCATGCCGCCCTGGGCGGTGCGCCTGAGGCACAGGTGAAGGGCTTGATCGTCCTGAGCCACGGACACCGCGGCTCGGAACTGGCCCACGCCAGCCTGGCCGAAGCGCTGGCGCGCGATGGCTACCTGGTCGCCGCGCTGCGCCATCCCGGCGACAACTGGCAGGACGGCTCGTTGCTCGCGAACGGCCCGGCCCGCTACTTCAGCGCGCGCCCGCAACAGGCCTCGCGCGTGATCGACGCGCTGCTGCAGGACCCCGCCTGGAAGGACCGGATCGCGCGCGACGCCAGGGGGCCGCGCATCGGCGCCGTCGGACACTCGGCGGGGGGCTACACGGTGCTGGCGCTGGCCGGAGCAGAGCCCGAGCTGCAACGCCTCGCCACCCATTGCGCGAGCGAGCGTGCCGACGATCCGATTCTTTGCGGCCTGGTCCGCACCGGAGACCCGGCAGCGACCCGCACCGGGCAGACGGATCAGGGGGTGCCGACGCTGGCGGACGGCCGGGTTCGCGCCATCGTCGCGCTGGCCCCGCTGGGCGCCGTCATTTCAGCGCGATCGCTGGCCGCGATCCAGGTCCCGACCCTGGTCTACGAAGCCGAACAGGACCGATATCTGGTCCCGCGCTTCCATGCCGAGTGGATCGCGCGCAACCTGTCCGGGGTCGAACTGCGCCGCGTTCCCGGCGCCTGGCACTCGGCATTCATGGACATCCCCGGCATGCCCATCCCGACGCCCGACGGCGACATCGCGGCCGATCCGCCGGGCTTCGATCGGCCCGCGTTCCTGCAACGGTTGGGCACCGAGGTCCCGGCCTACTTCGACAGGGTCCTGAGCTCGGCTGCCCCCTGAAATTGCTCAGAGGCTGTCGACCATGCGCTGCAATGCCACCATGCCCGGGTCGTCCAGCCCGATGGTCTTGTCCGCGAACATGCGGGCGCGGCCGATCCGGTTAGGCTGGTCGCGAAAGGCATCCAGGGCATCGCGCATCGCGCTGCTGGCGACCTGGCGCACCGCGGCCTCCGGGGACGCGCCGGCAAGTGCGAGCTGGATCGCGTGCAGGCCGTCCAGAACCGTCTTGTCGCCGAGGCTGGCGCCACCGCGGGCGGACAGCACCGACACCACCTCGCCCAGCAGCGCCGCCAGATCGGATCGATCGAGCGAGGCCACGCCCGCGCAGCGCTTGGCCGACGTGGCCAGGGCGACCGTCAGCAGGGTGCCGAAGCTCGATCCCGATGCCTTGGCGCTGGCCTGCGCGCAGCGCTTGAAGATGCCTTCCAGCGTGTCGGGCAGTTCAGGCAAGGCCTGCTCGATCAGCGTCGCGCACTTGTCGAGCGTGACGCCCAGGTCGGCATCGCCGAGACGGCCGTCCAGCGCATTGAGTTCGGGCGCCGCCGAATGCATGGCCGCGCACCAGCGCGGCACGGCGGCGGTCAGAGTGGGGGCGTCGAGCATCAGCGGACACTCCAGAACGGGCAATGGGCCGGCGCGGCCAGCAGGCTTTCGAGTTCGGCATCGAGCTTCATGACACTCAGCGAGGCGCCGGCCATTTCCATCGACGTGGCATAGCGACCCACCAGGGGCCGCACGACCGTGACGCCGCGCTCGGCCAGCACCGACGCCACCCGCCGGTAGAGGATGTAGAGCTCTTCGGCCGGGGTGGCGCCCAGGCTGTTGACCAGCACGGCCACGCGATCGCCCGAAGCCAGGGACAGCTCCGGCAACACGTGGGCCAGCATCTCGTCCGCCAGCGCGTCGGCCTTCTTGAGCGGTCCGCGCCAGATGCCCGGTTCGCCATGGATGCCCATGCCGAACTCGACATCTCCGGCGTCGATGCTGAACGAAGCCTGCCCGGATTCGGGCACCACGCAGGGCGACAGCGCCACCCCGATCGATCGGCATGCATCGTTGGCCTTGCGCGCCACCGCGGCGACCTGCGCCAGCGTTGCGCCCGCTGCCGCGCTCGCGCCCGCGGCCTTGTAGACCAGCACGAGTCCGGCCACGCCGCGGCGCTTCTCGCGCTGCGCCATGGGCGCGCTCGCGACGTCGTCGGACACCCGCACCGATGCGATGTCCATGCCGTCGAGCGCCAGCATCTCGGCGGCCATCTCGAAGTTCATGCGGTCGCCGCCGTAGTTGCCATACAGCTGCAGCACGCCGGCACCGCCATCGGCCGCGCGCATGGCTTCCATGCAGTCGTCCATCCGAGGTCCGGCAAAGACGTTGCCCACGGCGCAGCTGTCGAGCAGGCCTTCCCCGACATAGCCCAGAAACACCGGCAGATGGCCCGAGCCGCCGCCGGTGACGATGCCGACCTTGCCGGACACCGCCCCGCCCGCGCGGCACACCACGCGCCCGCCGTCGCCGCGGCGCTGCAGTTCGGGATGGGCCATGCAGAGTCCGTCGAGCATTTCGTCGACGTAGGCGTTCGGGTCGTTGAGGATCTTCTTCACTTGTCAGTCGACCTTGAGGCGGCCGTCCTTGGTGGCCTGGGCGGCGAGTGCGTACTCGGCTTCGAGGATCCGTCCGAATTCCTGCGGCGTGCTGGAGAGCGCCACGCTGCCGAGCTCGCGGGCGCTGTTCACCGTCTGCGGGTCTTTCACCGCCTGCGCCAGAGCGGCCGCGAGCTTGTCCTGGACGTCCTTCGGGGTTCCGCTCGGCGCCAGGACGCCGACATAGGTCGTGCCGTCGATGCTGCCGAAGCCGAGCTCCGAGACCGTCTGCACGCCGGGCAGCAGCGGGTCCTGGGTGGGCCCCAGGACCGCCAGCGCCTGCAGCGCGCCGCCCTTGATGTGCTGCAGCGCACTCGGAACCTGGTCGAAGTGGACGTCGATCTGGCCACCGATCAGGTCGATCAGCGCGGGACCGGAACCCTTGTAGCTGACGATCGTGAACTTGGTCTTGAGCAAGCTTTCCAGCTGCAGCAGGGCCAGGTGGTTGGGCGTGCCCGGGCCGGAATGCGCCGCGGTCAGCTTCCCTTCGCCGGAGCGTGCATAGGCGGCGAACTCCTTGAAGTTCTTGAAGCGCGTCTCGTCCTTGCGGGCGAGCAACACCATGGAGCTCTTGTTGACGAGCCCCAACGGCGCGAAGTTGGTGCGCCCGTAGCTGGTCTTGACCATCTCGGGAACGGTCACCACCACGCCGGCGCCGCACAGCAGCAAGGTGTAGCCGTCCGGCGCGGCGCGTGCGACTTGTGCAGCGCCGATCGAGCCGCCCGCGCCGGCGCGGTTGTCCACGATCACCGACTGGCCGAGCACCTTGCCCAGTGCGACCGCGACGGTCCGGGCCACGATGTCGGTGTTGCCGCCCGGGGCGAACGGCACGACGAGCGTGACGGGCCTGCTCGGGAAGGCTTGCGCCCAGGCATGCGAACCCAGTGCGCCGCTGGCGGCGGCGACCGCGCCGAGCTTGAGTAGTTGTCTGCGTTGGATGGTCATTTCCTTGTCTCCGTAGTCGTTGATTGCCCGGGCTTCAGTTGTCGAAGCGCAGCACGTTGTCCATGGCGGCCTTGATGCGGGCCAGCTGAGCCGGCTGGGTCGCCGGCATCGGGGCGCGCGGCAAGCCCGCGTCGCAGCCCTGCAGCGTGATGGAGGTCTTGATGTTGGCCGGCAGGTTGTCGCCGACCAAGGCGTTCCAGAACGCGAGCATCGCCTTGTGGATTTCCAGCCCCTTCACATGGTCACCCGCCTGCACGGTGTCCCACAGGGTGACGCACACACCCGGGAGTGCGGCCGGCGTTGCCGCGATCGTGCCGTGCGCGCCCAGCGCGAATGACGAATACAGCAACGCATCGACGGCGGAGAACACCTTGCAGCCTGCCGGCACGCCGAGCAGCAGATCGGCCATGAGCTTGAGGTCGCCCTGGCTCTGCTTGATGCCCTGCACACCGGGCAGCTCCTGCATGAGGCGAATCATCTGGGCCGGGTTCAGGTAGTTCCAGGGCACGACGTTGTAGATCACGACGGGGACATCCGTGGCTTCGGTGAGCGCCTTGAAATGGTTGTGGGTCGCTTCCTCGTCCGGCTTGAACAGGTAGTGGACCGGCGTGACCTGCAGCGCGGCGATGGGCAGGTGCGAGATCGCCTTGGCGCGGTTGATGGCATCGCGTGTGCTGTTCGAGATGATGCCGGCCACGATCGGCACGGCGCCCGCGACTTCCGCTGCGGTGATTTCCATGACGCGCTTGAACTCGTCGACCGTGAAGGTGTGGCCCTCCCCCGTGCTGCCGCCCGGGCAGACACCATGGACCTTCTTGTCCAGGTTGAAACGAATGACCTTGCGGAAGGCGGCTTCGTCGATGCTTCCGTCCGCGGTGAACGGTGTGACGAGCGGCGGAATGACGCCGGTGAGATCGAGACCCATGAGAACGACTCCAGTGGTGGTGAGGGATGGCTGTGGACGCTGAGTGCTGCGCTGGTATCGAACTATACTCCAACTGACATGTCAGTCATAGTTCAGTATTAACCCTAGTTCCTCGCCATGAGGTCCGCGCGCTCGGCGCGGCTTAACATCTCACCCCATGAACACCAGCGCCATCGTCCGAACCGCGGCCGTGAAATCCGCCACTGCGGGAGCCAACGAAGGCGAACACGTCAACCAGCGCAGCCGCGCCTACCAGGGTTTCCGGCAACAGATCATCGACGCCAGGATCCGGCCGGGCCAGTTCGTTTCACAGCGGGAACTGATGGAACTGCTGGAGATGCCCCTGGCCGCGGTGCGCGAACTGATCCCCCGCCTCGAGGCTGCCGGATTGATCAAGACCGTGCCGCAGCGCGGGCTGCAGATCGCGTCCGTCGACATGAAGCTGATCCGAAATGCGTGGCAGGTGCGGGCGATGGTGGAGCGCGAGGCGGTCGTGAACTTCGCGCGTGTCGCGAGCCCCGAGACCATTGCCCGGCTGATCAAGCAGCACGAGGCGATTCTTGAGCGCGCGATGCAGCCGCACCCCGACGAGCACCTCGAGAAGGATGCCCAGGCCGTGGACTGGGGACTGCACGACCAGATGGTCGACGCCATCGGCAACGAAATCCTGTCCGAGATCTATCGGGTCAACAGCCTCCACGTGCGCTTGATCCGCTACGACGCGGACTCGATGCGTCCGGTCCAGGTCGTGCCAGCGATGCGCGAGCACCTCGCGTTCCTGCACGCGCTGGAGGCCGGGGACAGCGAAGGCGCGCTGGCGCAGATGATGGCGCACATCGAGCAATCGAAGCACCGCGTTCTCGCCGGGATGCTTCGCGCCGGGCAAGGCGCAGCCTAGGGCTTCGACGACGAGGTGCGGCTGCGGCCGCCCTCCCCGCGCGAGGCCCTACGCCGCCGCAGGCCGCTTCGCCAGCTCAAGCTTGGCGATGGCATTGCGGTGCACTTCGTCCGGTCCGTCGACGATGCGAACGGTGCGCTGGTGCGCATAGGCCTCGGCCAGCCAGAAGTCCTGGCTGACGCCGGCCGCGCCATGCGCCTGGATCGCCCAGTCGACCACCTTGCACGACATGTTGGGGGCCACCACCTTGATCATGGCGATCTCGGCACGCGCTTCCTTGTTGCCGACCGTGTCCATCTTGTAGGCGGCGTTCAGCGTCAGCAGGCGCGCCTGGTCGATCAGGCAGCGCGACTCGGCGATGCGCTCGTGCCAGACCGATTGCTCGGCCAAGGGCTTTCCGAAGGCGATGCGCGAACGAAGCCGGTCGCACATCAGTTCCAGCGCGCGCTCGGCGGCGCCGATCGAGCGCATGCAATGGTGGATGCGTCCCGGGCCCAGGCGGCCCTGGGCGATCTC
>NZ_JBFTHX010000081.1:0-9819 GCF_056394465.1 Variovorax sp. 10N432 | reverse complement strand
ATCTGTACGTGGCCCACCACAACGCCAACCCCAAACCCTTCATCTGGACCAAGAGCGCGACCGACATCTTGGCCAAGGTCACGCGCGCCAAGGCGGCGCTGGCACGGAGCACAAGATAAGTACATATTTACGTGGCGCACTGCACTAGTCGCGATGGTTGGCTCGAACATCGGTGCAGGTCAGCCGCGGCGCGCGGTGCGTATCGCCACGATAGGTGCTGCACTTGCATTCGTCCTGTCGGAAGCCATTGGCTTGACCGCCGCCGCTTGGCCTAACGCATGGATGAATCTGTTCAGCGCCGACGAGGCCACGCTGGAGGCCGGCTCGGCATTCCTTCGCAACGTTGGACCTTTCCTGGGCTTCTTCGGCGCTGGTTTCACCCTCTATTTCGCTGCGCAGGGCGCAGGCCGCATGAAGTGGCCATTGGTAGCCGGTGCGGCACGCTTGCTCGTCGCCGGGGGCGGAGGCTGGGCGCTTCTCCACTCGGGCGGCTCACTCAACTCGCTGTTCATAGCCAGCGCCACGGGCATGGTGGTCTACGGACTCGTCAGCGTCTGTGCAATCGCATTTCGCGGCGGGTACTTCATGAATGAAACTCCAGTGACTACGAGTGCCATCCTGTCGAAGTAGGAATGCCACTCACACAGCACTCCCTCCACAGGTCCGGACGTGCGGGACCAACGCGTACGACTCCTGGGTCGTAACGATCAGACGCCGGTTCGGAGGGACGTGCAGAGGTGCAGATACTCGGTAAGCGCGGTGATCCCGTCTTGAGTTGCGGGCTTATGTCCATGACGATAGAGTCCACCAAGGGTTGAACTGACCCCCGGAAGTTGGACGGCTGTTGAACTGATCTATCTGATCTCTTGTTGCCTGCGGAATGCAATCGGACTCATGCCAAGCTTCAGCTTTATTCGCTCTTCGTTGTAGTAGCGAATGTAGGCATCGATGCCGTGCTTGAGTTCCTCGATACTTTCAAACTTGTTGATGTGAAAGAGCTCTGACTTTAACGTGCCGAAGAAGCTTTCCATAGCCGCATTGTCTAGGCAGTTCCCCTTTCGAGACATGCTCTGCAGAACTGAACGTCGATCCAGCTGCTCGCGATATGTAGGCATTCGATACTGCCAACCCTGATCCGAGTGCAGCACTGGACGCTCGTTGGGCTCCAGAGGGGCAAAGGCAGTGCTCAGCATGCTCCGGAACATTCGTGGCGTGGGCGACTCGCTTTTCTCGTAAGAGACGATCTCGCCGTTGTACAAGTCCATGATCGGAGATAGGTACAGCTTCTTCGTCCCCACCTTGAACTCGGTCATGTCCGTGACCCACTTCTGGTTCATGCGCTCAGCCCGGAAGTTGCGACGGATGAGGTCAGGGGCTAGCACCGATCCCGTTCCAGAGAATCTGCGGAAGCTCTTGACTCGCACTCTCGAACGGAGTTGTAGTTCGCCCATCAGGCGCTGCACCGTTTTGTGATTCACCGTGCGCCCTTGGAGGCGCAATGCTTGCGTCACGCGACGATAGCCGTACCACCCCCTATGCCGATCGAAGATCTCGCGAATGGCATCTCGCAAGCGCAGATGCTTGTCCTCGCGGCTCAGAGCCTTGCGCTGGTAGTAGAAGGTACTTCGCGCCAGGCCTGCGATCTTAGGCAGCCCAGCCAGGGGAAACTGAGGCCTCAGCTCGAGCACGATCCGCGTCCGTTCTTCGACGGTGATGGCGACTTGCTGCGAACCAAGGCCCTCGCTTTTTTTAGGTAGGCGACCTCCATACGGAGATGCCGAAGTTCTTCCAACAAGTCATCTCTGGTACGCGCACTGTCGTCGCGTGGCTCGCTCGAAGCATCATCGGCGTCGGCGTTCCGCTGTCTTCGTGGTCCTGGCCGCATCGGAGTTAGCCCTTCAAGTCCGTCCTTCGCTGAGAACGAACACGACAGGAGAGATCACGCGAAGTGGCCGATGCCCCGCGGCAGGAACTTGCCGGGCAACGGCTGAGGGTGCCGGTTGGCTCGGCCGCGGCCAAGGCGATCTACAGCCTGAAACGCTGGCACGCGCTCACGCGCTACATCGACGACGGTGATCTGCCGGCGGACAACAATTGGGTGGAACGCCAGATCCGACCGATTGCCATCGGAAGATCCAATTCTCATGACCGTTTGCCAATCAAAGATGCAAGTATGTTCTGCGTCGCCCTGCAGCGTCTCAAAGGCACGAAACGCTGGCAGTGACCAGGGTGCAGAGCAGTGTGTCTCGACGGTCGCTCAAACTCTCATTCGAGGATTGGTTACCCATGGCACTGGCTGCAGCGGCACAACGTCGTCCGGCGCCACAGCCAAGCGGCCTGCAAGCGAAATGACATCAGCCGAGCCGTTGCACGGCACGCTGAGTGCGCGTGGCCAGCCACTGCCGCCCGCAGTTTCTGGCTCTGCTCCCAGATGGAGTGACGCATCCGCATTTCAAGTTCGAGCTTGACCACGCTAAGTTTAGGTCGCAGGCGTCTGGCACTGGCAAGTCGCGGCAATATGAAATTGCCGCTTCTCGTCTACCCACAGCAGCCGTGTCGGAGTGCACTCATCTGCTGATCACACCCCGCCCCGGCGTCCAGCGCGTTGACGCGCTGCGAGCCGCCGGGGCGCAAGTCCACAGTCGTCTCTCCAACCGCCCATGCCATCTCGCGCGGTGTCGGTCATCGAAAGTGCCACACTGTTCAACTGCGCGCCAGCGGAAACTTAGCTTGCCGCTTCAGCAGCTGTGAGAAGAAGGGTATAGAGCTTGGTGTTCAACATTGCGGCGACTTGATTGATCTCTGCATTTCTGAACTGCCCGAATGTCGATGAAGGCAGGTCGTACTCGACGCGAACCACGCCCGGCGACAGCGCATATACCAAGACGGTAAGCGGAGCGTAAAGTGCGACTCCCATATTCATCCGCTCCATCTTGATCGCAATCAGAGGATTGCCAATATGATACCGAATAGACTTACGAACCGGCAACTCAATCAGCGGAAATAAGGCCCCATGGTCGAGGCCTTCGCCAAAAAGCACCAACCCATATTGCCCCTGCGCCTCCTTGAGGCGTTCGAGGGAGTCTTTCAAATTCGATGCCGCAATCGCAACGTCATTCGAATCAAAACGACCCAATAATCCTGTCAAATTTTGATTAAATACGTCGAACTCGATGTGAAAATCAATGATTTGATGTTCCACCTCAATCGATTGCGAGTGCATTGCAAGAATGCCCCTTCCAACGGCTGGCGGACCCTCGGACAACGCACCTCCAAACACTGGAACATTTTCCACACCGGTTGATTTAATAGACATGTGTATTCCTTTTCATCTTGAAAATATCTTGACTAGTCACGAGCCTTCGAGAGTGACATGAGCCTCTCTTGCCCTCTCGTCCTGACCTCAGTTTCCTCGATTAAATCGAGCTCGGTCCGGGAATCTGACCGACAACTGCCGAAACTCGAGTTGCAATATCAAGGACGGCCTGATCACCGCCCAATGGACCGTCGATCTCCATCCCGATCGGCAGGCCGGCGGAGGATAGTCCGATGGGAAGGCTCATCCCCGGTAGCCCGGCGCAGCTCGAAGGAAAGACATTCTTGGCCAGAAGCAAGCGGTCTACTACTTGGCCAGCAATGACGAAAGGCACTCGCTCATCAATGAGTGGAGCAACTGTGGGGGTCGTTGGAAAAAGCAATGCATCGATCCGATCTGCACTGTATGCCCTTGCATACTGCCGTTGGAGATTTGCACGGTGAATACCTAAGGACGTGCGATACATCTCTTTAGAGATGAAATTAGGGCCATCTGCGACGACACTGTCTCTCCAGAAAACCTTGACATTCTCGCCGAGCCCGTCGTAGATTTCACTAAACGACACGGGAAATTTTTGTTCGCGAAGATACTCGGTGACATGGGGCATCGTTTCCGCAAAAAATATCGGCCAATTGGCTTGATACGCCAGGGTTGCAAATTCTTCGCCGAGATCGATCTCAATAATTTCTGCGCCGGCGTCGCGAAGTCTGTCAATGGTTTTAAGAAAGCATGCTTCAACCTCAGGATCGACAAGGTCCAAATGTTGCTTGGGAGCGAATCCAAGTCGAACTCCTTTCAGGTCTTGAATCGGGGCTTTGCTGTCTGGTGCACGACCGGTAGCGATCGCGTCCAGCAATGCACAGTCTGCTGTCGACCGGGCCATCGGACCGGGGGTATCAAGCGTGTGCGAGATGGGAGCAATGCCCTGGCCCGGCCAACGGCCTGTGGACGGCCGGAACCCTACAACCCCGCAAAGGGAGGAGGGAACGCGGATGGAGCCCACTGTGTCGCCACCGAGCGCAGCTGGGACAATCCTGGCGGCGACGGAAGCTCCGGCACCGCTTGACGACCCGCCCGTGACACGAGTGAGGTCATACGGATTTTTAACCTGCCCATAGTGCGCATTGAGGCCGGTGAGTCCGTACGACATCTCCACGAGATTGTTCTTTCCAAAAAGAATCGCGCCGGCGTCTCGCATCAACTTAACAACCGCAGCGTCCTCGGAGGGCCTATTGCTCCCCAGAATTTTGGTGCCGATCGACGTTGGCATGTCACGAGTATTCATACTGTCTTTGATCGCGATGGGCACGCCGTGGAGCGGGCCCAGTTGCTCTCCCGCAGCTTGCTTAAGGTCAGCCCGCTTCGCAGCCTCCAGGATGAGATCGTCATCGAGCGTAATGAAGGCACGCAGGTCGGCAAGATCATGTGCGCGCTCCAGGAGAGCAGTGGCATAGTCCGTCGAAGAAATCTGTCTCGAGCGGATCGCGGCTGCCGCGGCAGTGATCGAAAGTTCGTGTAGAGATGAAGAGGTTGAGTTAGCGAGGGTTTGCATATCGAAAATTCCTACATTGAGCTGTCAGCTTAGTTTGGACGGCCGGCCTTTGCTCGACGCAAATTGCCAGATCAATGGTCTTTGCCTGCCAAGCTGGCCCGGCAGACATAGCGAGGCGTGCTTGCGATTGCAACCGCGTCAAGGCGGCCTCTGAATTGCGGCACCGCGCAGGGCTCAAATGAGACGAAACCAAGACCTGCGCGCCGGGCAGGCGTCGAACTCGATGCGGCCGAAGGTGCATCTCCGCTTATTGGTGCCACTCAACTCACTGGATCTGCTGACTGGCGCGGAAGGAATGGATGATCGGCACTTCCCTTAACCGCGTGCCTTGGACAAATCAACTCGCTACACGCCATTGAGTGAGCGCGTCAACAGCCCTTCGTCGGACTATTGCGAAGTAGCCACAGCGAAAATCGTCGCCAAGTCACCGCTGCGCGGCTCCACTGCGTCCTCTGTATGAGTAGGCATAAACCCGAACTCGCCGTACGGCCCCAGCCCTTGTCAAGGCTGATGCCGTACGGCGAGTGTTCGGGTTGCAGCTTAAAGCCCAATCAGCGATCGAGAAAGCTGTTGACCTCCGAGGCGAACTGGTCGTGGTATTGGAAGATAGCGCCGTGGTTCGAGTCTGGATACATGACCAGCTTGGCGTTCTTCAAGATCCGGAACATCTCGTACGACCCAGGGCTAGGTAGCATCATGTCCTTGCTTCCAGTAGCGATCAATACTGGCTGAGTGATCGCGTTTAGCGTTTTATTAGAGTCGTCCGGCGTCGTAGACCACACAATTATCGCCTTAGCATGCGCGTTAGCAACTTCAGGACTGGATTCTGGATCACGATCTTGTTGCCGAGCGCTCGAGCGCTTCAGGAACGCTTGACCGGCCTCGATGCCGCTCTTGCTGTTCGTAAAAAACAAGACCATCCGCGGATCGGGGTAGATCGTTTGTGATTTGGCCTCGCCAAGCACTTTCATGAGGTTGTTGCCACCGCCTCTATGTACCGTGTGGGCCAAGACCACCTTGCCCACCAATTCGGGGAAGCGAGCCGCAAAGTCTTGAGCGACCATGCCTCCGAGCGAATATCCCAGAATATCTACTTTCTTGAATCCGAGCGCGCGAACGAACGCCACCGCGTCGGTGGTCATCTGCTCAACGCTGTCGGATACTCTCCCGCCTGAGCCACCCACACCGGCGTTGTCGAAGACGATGACTTGACGCTGGCTGGCCAGCGCATTGACTAGAGCTGGGTCCCAGTAATCCATCGTGCCCGTGAAGTGCTGCAGCATGATCAGCGGCGTGCCCGAACTTGTCCCGAGCGTCCTGTAGGCAAATCGGATCCCGCTGGCCTCGACGAACTTGGTCGGAGCTGTTTCAAGTGTTGCGGGGATAGTCGCGGACGAGGGTTGAATCACGAACGCGGAAGCGGCAAAGACGAGGGCGTGTAAGAGGTTTTTCATGGTTGGGTTGGGTACGGTGTCGAGAAATCAGGCGACGAGAGTTCGCCTAGTCGCTCCAGTATGGGACTTGCTGTGTTCAGAGTCATTACCAGGTGGCCCCGAACACAGCCAGCGTTGAGGGCCAGTCCGATGTTGGAGCGGATCACGCATTTCCTCAATGTCATGTATGCAATGATCTAGGACACTCGTGACTGTGCCGCTCATCAAGACAAGCAAGGGAGGCAGAAAAACGATACATTCAATGTTTCAAGTCATCACCTGTCACTTATGCACACGATTGGATTGGTCGTATATCCGAACTTTCAAGCAATCAGCTTGGCTGTCGGGACCGTGTTCGAGTATGCGAACTTGGCTCAAGGGAGCAATCCCTACAAGTTCACGATCGTTTCGGAGCACGGTGGTGCAGTGCAGTGTTCGCAAGCGTTTTCGGTGAGCACCATGTCGTTGCATGACCAAGCGTATGACACTCTCATGGTCACCGGTGACAATGAGTGCGCTCTCCCGGCTGAAGGCCTTTTGGATTACGTTGCCAGCGCACCGAATAGTTGCAGGCGGGTCACCTCCGTGTGCACCGGAGCCTTTGTGCTTGCTGAAGCGGGTCTACTCGACAACAAGTTCGCTACGACACATTGGTACCACGCCCATGCTTTTCGAAAGCGATACCCGAAAGTCAAGCTTGAGGAGGACAGAATATTCGTGGTCGATGGACAGA
This sequence comes from Variovorax sp. 10N432, assembly GCF_056394465.1. Lineage (NCBI taxonomy): Bacteria > Pseudomonadati > Pseudomonadota > Betaproteobacteria > Burkholderiales > Comamonadaceae > Variovorax > Variovorax sp. 10N432. Next base: position 2,785 of record NZ_JBFTHX010000081.1, on the reverse strand, counting down.
TCTGGACTTCAGCCGGAATGAGTGCTGGGGTGGACTTGGCGCTTGCAATCGTCGAATCTGATCTCGGCGTCGAAGTGGCGCGCTCCGTCGCGAGGAAGCTTGTCCTCTACCAGCGGCGGGGAGGTGGTCAGTCGCAATTCTCGGCAATGTTGGAGCTGGACCCCAAGTCCGATCGCGTGCAAATGGCTCTCAAGTTTGCACAGGAGAACTTGGCTGCGGAGTTATCCGTTGAGTCGCTTGCCGACGCCGCCCGACTTAGTCCGAGACAGTTCAGTCGAGTATTTCGAGAGGAAACCGGGCAGACGCCAGCCAAGGCCATCGAGCGCCTCCGTGTGGAAGCTGCGCGTCTTATGATCGAAACCAGTCGTCACCCAATTGAAGTGATTGCCCGGGAGGCGGGGTTCGGCGATAGAGAGCGGATGCGTCAAGCCTTTTTGCGGGCATTTGGCCAACCGCCTCAGATCATCAAAAGAGCGTCGGCGATGGCACAGTCTTTGCAGTAGGCGGGTATCGTTGGGCGCCGCACGGCGAAACCATCTCGCTGGAGCTTCACCGCGCGCGATGCCCGCATCAGCGCCACGTACTGTAGCGTTCGGCCCATCACGCCCGCCGAGAACGAATCAACAGTTCAGGAAGAACAGTAGTATGGGCAGGCAGACGAGGCCAAGCATCGTCATGTATCTCTGCGCGCAGTAGTAGTCGGCCTGCTGTGCCACCGGAATCCAGTACAGACCGCCGCATCCGCCGACGATCACGCACTCCTCCACCGGTTCGACCTTAAGCGCAGTGGGGATCATTGGCGCGAGCCTCAGTCGACCTTGATGTCGTACTTGCGCACGACTGCCGCCCACTTACTGCGTTCCCGATTCGTCAGGTCAACGACGTCCTGCGGCGAGCTGCTGCCGAGCTCCATTGCCATGGCGCTGAACCGCGCCTTGATGGCCGCATCGTCGATGGCCTTGACGACCTCCTTGTTCAGCCTGGCCACCACCTCAGCAGGCGTGTTCGCGGGTGCCACCAGTGCGAACCAGACTGCAGCATCGACCCCGAGCAGCCCTTCTTCCGCCAAGGTCGGCACGTCGGGAAGCGCTGCGACGCGCCGGGAGCCCACGATGCCGATCGGACGGAGCTTTCCTGCCTTGATCTGCGGCATCGAGTTCAGCACGATGTCGCAGGTCATCTGCGTGTCGCCGGCAAGCACGCTCGCAAGGGCGGGCGCGGTGCCGTTGTAGGGCACGTGCAGCATGTCCACGTTGGCCATCGATGCGAAGAGCGCACAGGCCAGGTGCAGCGGATTGCCGTTGCCGTTGGAGGCATAGGCAAAGCTGCCTTCGCGGCTGCGGATGTAGGGGATCAGGTCCTTCAATCGGGTCGCCGGCGTGGCGTTTCCGACCACCATCACCAGCGGTGCCGACGCGACCAGGGACACGGGGGCGAAGTCGCGATCCGGGTCGTAGGCGAGCTTGCTGTAGACCAGCGGATTCACGGCCAGGCTCGCGGACGAAGCCATGAACAGCGTATAGCCATCCGCCGGCGCCTTGGCGACCATCGATGCGGCCACGATGGTGTTGCCGCCCGGCTTGTTCTCGACGATGAACGGCTGCCCCGTCGATTTGCCTAGCCGCTCCGCGAGGCCCCGCGCCAGCTGGTCGACTGGCCCGCCGGCGGTATACGGCACGACGATCTTGACGGGCCGCGAAGGATAGCCTTGTGCGGACGCGATCGGCGAGCCCAGTGCCAGCACGCTCGCGGCTGCGATCCAGGCCAGCGTCTTCAGGCAACTGCTCGTCATGGCGTGCCGACCTTGAGCAGGACCGCGTGGAGCCGCTCGTCGAGGATCGCCGCGATCCGGTCGATCTCTGGTTGGCCGAACTGGCCGAACTGCGTGGACGGCTTGTCGTACTCGAACGTCGAGCCGCCTTCCGCGTTTTCATAGAGAACCACCCGCAGCGGCGCATAAAGGCCGGCCGCAAGGTCGACGCTYGTCATCTGCACGGCGTACAGCACATTGCCGATCAGGTACGCGGTCGCTTTCCKGCGTTTGCCTTTCAGCGCCAGCCAGTCTCCGTGCGGGCCGACGTAATGGATGGCGAGCCCGTCTTCGCCCGCCGCCTTCTGCAGGGCGACGCGCACGGCTTCGATTTCGTTCTTCTTCAACAGGTCCCGGATCGAGTCGTCGAGCCGGCCCAGCCTGGATTCGAGCGCGGTCTTGACCTCGGCATAGGGTTTCGGCGTGTTGATCCTCACGTGGTCCAAGGCAAGGACGGAGGTCGTCACCGAGATGTCTGTCAATTGGGAAGGGTTGGTCATGGAAACTCCTGCTACTGTGGTTCGAGCTTGACGAGCTTGGCGATGCGGCGGAACTTCTCGACTTCCTGCTGGTAGAAGGCAGCAGACTGGTCGAGCGTCATGGGTTCGACGGGCAGCGCGGCCGAGTCGCGAAGAAAGCGCTGGAATTCGTCGCCCTTCACGATCTCCGCCAAGTCCTTGCTGAGGCGGGCCGCCGCCGCGGGAGGCGCCGAGGCCGGGATGAAGACGGCCGCCCATGCGCTGTACACGAAGTTCTTGAGGTACTTGCCCTCGCTCAACGTGGGCACCTGCGCCAGGAAGGGGTTGCGCTTGGTGTTCGCCACGCCGATCGCCTTGATCTTGCCCGTGCGAACCAGCTCCAGCACGTTGGGCGCCAGCGGCACGAAGGCCATGTCGATCTCCCGGCTGAGCAGCGCCTGGACGACCGGCGCCGCGCCCTTGTAGGGCACGTCCATCAGTCGCGCACCCGTGGCGG
>NZ_JBFTHX010000080.1:0-10021 GCF_056394465.1 Variovorax sp. 10N432 | reverse complement strand
GGCGAAGACGGCGCGCACGCCGGACTCCTCGAGGGCATCGATGGCGGTGTCGGTCATCTCGGCATCGCGCAGGATGTGGCACCAGTCGACGATGGTGGTGGTGCCGTTGCGCAGCTGGTTCAGCGAGCCCAGCAGGTTGCCCAGGTAGACGTCGCGCGCCTCGTAGTGGGTCGCCAGCTTTTTGTGCATGTTGGCGTGGTAGTCGCGGCTGCTGACCCAGTCGGCGCCGATGCCGCGCAGCTGGTACTCCCAGGTGTGGATGTGGGCGTTGACCAGCCCCGGCGTGACGATGCGGCCGCGGCCGTCGACCACCTCGGCGTCGCCGGCCTCGATGTTCGGGCCGACCGCGGCGATCTTGTTGTCCTCGATCAGGATGTCGGCGTCGTCGAAGTCGCCGACCTCGGGGTCCATCGACAGGATGTTCGCGTTCTTGATCAGCATTCGAGGCATGAGGCTCCTTCGGTCTTGAAATTTGAGGCGGCGAAGCGCGGGTCTTCGCTCAGTGAAACAGTCGCTCGCGCATGCGGCGCGTGGCGGCGACCGCGTCGGCGCGGTCGACTTCGGTCAGCCGGCCGGCGCGCTTGTGCACCTGGCCGCCGACGATCACGGTGTCGACGTCGCCGACCGTGGCCTGCAGCACCACGTGCGCGGCCGGATCTCCCAGCGAGGGGCTGTAGGCGCCCGCGCGCAGCAGAACCAGGTCGGCGATGCAGCCGGGCGCGATGCGGCCCAGCGCATCGCCCAGCCCGACCGCGCGGGCGGCATTCACCGTGACGTATTCCAGCAGGTGCCGCGGCTGGATGAAGGGCACGCCTGGAAAGCGCGCGAGCGGCCAGCGGCCGGCGCTGCGCTCGGCATCGGCCTCTTCGTTGCGCATCAGCCAGAAGGTGATGCGCATCTGCGAGAACAGGTCGAGCGCCACCCGCGAAGGCACGTCCACGCCCAGGCTCGGCGTCACGCCCGCATGGTGGGCGCGCGCGATCACGCGGGTGGAGCGGCCGTCGCCGACCTCGCTCTCGGGCGTGAACGAGATGCCGCAGCCATGGCGCGCCAGCAGCGCGAGTTCGGCGTCGAGTGCCGCGTTGCAATGCACCGGCAGCAGGTCGGGCCCGAGCAGGCCGGCGGCCTCGATCTCATGCAGCTGGCCCGCCACGTTCTGGTGGAAGCTCATCGGCAGGCCGAGCTCGCGCCCGGTGGCCACCTCGGCCTCGAACAGCGCCATCCCGGCGTACTCGAGCGAGCCCAGCGCCATGCCCAGCCGCACGCGCGCGTCGTCGCCCGCGCCCGCCATCTCGCGCGCCAGGCCGCGCACCTGCGCGAGGCGCCAGGCATGGTCGGCCGCCAGGGTCTCAAAGCTGCCGAGCATGCCGTAGCAGAACAGCACCCGCTGGCCGGTGCGCCGATGGGCGTCGAGCGAGCGGGCCGCATGCGCCGGCGACATCACGTTGTGGCAGAAGTCCAGCACCGTGGTGATGCCGTTGTCCAGCATCTCCACGCCGGTGGCGAAGGCGGCGTCGTGCATGTCTTCGGCCGTGAGCCGTTCGCGCAGCGAGAAGATGGTCCGGTGGTAGTCGGCCATGCCCCACTGCGCTGCGCCCAGGCCCTTGAGCGGTCCTTGCCACATGTGGGTATGGGTGTCGATCAGGCCCGGCAGCAGCAGCATGCCGTGGGCATCGATCAATTCGTCGCCCGGCATGCGTTCGAGGCCCGCGCCCACGGCGGCGATGCGGCCGTCCTCGATGCGCACGTCGCCCGCGGGCAGGTCGCCGAGCGCCGGGTCCATGGTCAGCACGGTGGCGCCGCGCAGCAGGATGCTCATAGGGCCAGCTCCTCGATCTGTCGCGCGCCGGCGTCCGTACGTACCGGCAACTGCCCTTGTGGCGTCGCGGCCACCGCGGGCAGCCGCAGGCAGGCGGCCTCGACGCCACCGCCGGCAGCCGCCAGCTGCGGCATCTCGCCGCGGCAGCGCGCGTCGGCCCAGGCGCAGCGGGTGTTGAAGGCGCAGCCCGGCGGCGGCGACAGCGGGCTCGGCAGCTCGGCGCGGATCTGCAGGCGCCGCTCCTGCGTGCGCAGCGCCTGCGCCCGGGGGTCGGCCACCAGGGTCGAGGCCATCAGCATGCGGGTGTAGGGATGGCGCGGCGCCTCGTGCACCTGCGCGGCGGGGCCGACCTCCACCAGCCGTCCGAGATAGAGCACGCCGATGCGGTGGCTGACATGGCGCACCACGTCCAGGTTGTGCGCGATGAACAGGTAGGACAGGCCGAACTCGCGCTGCAGGTCCACCAGCAGGTTGATCACCTGCGCCTGGGTGCTGACGTCGAGCGCGCTGACCGGCTCGTCGCAGACGATCAGGCGCGGCTGCACCGCGAGGGCGCGCGCGATCGCCACCCGCTGGCGCTGCCCGCCCGACAGCTCGTGCGGATGGCGCTGCGCCTGGTAGGCCGCCAGGCCCACGCTGTCGACCAGCTTGGCGATTTCCTTTTCGCGCTGCTGCGCGGTCATCGGCCGGTGGCGGTCGATCGCCTGGCCCAGCGTGGTGCCGACGGTCTGGCGCGGGTTGAGCGAGGACATCGGGTCCTGGAACACCACCTGCACATCGCGGCGGAAGGCCAGCGGCGTGGCACGGCCGAAGGCGGTCACGTCCTGGCCGTCGAATTCGATGCGGCCGGCCGATGCCTGCACCAGGCGCAGCACCGCGCGGCCGATGGTGCTCTTGCCCGAGCCGGACTCGCCGACCAGGCCGAAGGTCTTGCCGCGCTCGATGTCGAAGCTGACATCGCGCACCGCCGACAGCGTGCGGCTGCCGAACAGACCGCTCTTGAGCTTGAAGTCGACCGACAGATGTTCGACCGACAGCAGGGGTTTCGCGGTCATGCGGCGCGCTCCTGGATGTCGCTGCGGATGCAGCGAACGCCTTCCTGCAGCGCCACGGGTTGCTGGGTGCAGGCGGCGCGCGCATGGGCGCAGCGCGGGTGGAAGCGGCAGCCCTGCGGCCAGGCCCAGGCCGGCGGCACGCGGCCGGCGATGGTGGACAGCCGGGCATCGCCCCGGCCGCGCGGCATGGCGTCGAGCAGGGCGGCGGTGTAGGGATGGCGCGGCGCGGCCAGGGTGTCCCGCACGCTGCCGGTCTCGACGATCTGCCCGGCGTACATCACGGCCACCCGGTCGCACAGGTCGGCCACCACGCCCAGGTCGTGCGTGATCAGCAGCACCGACATGCCGAGCCGCCGGCGCAGGTCGGCCAGCAGGTCCAGCACCTGGGCCTGGATCGTCACGTCCAGGGCGGTGGTGGGTTCGTCGGCGATCAGCAGCTCGGGCTCGCAGGCCAGTGCGCCGGCGATCACCACGCGCTGCGCCATGCCGCCGGAGAACTGGTGCGGATAGTCCTGCAGCCGGCGCGCCGGGTCGGGCACCCCCACCAGGTCGAGCAGCTCGACCGCACGCGCCAGGGCCTGCGCGCGGCTCATCCTCGAGTGGGCGCGCAGGATGTCGCAGAGCTGGGTGCCGATGGTGTGGACCGGCGACAGCGCCGCGTTCGGGTCCTGGAACACCATGCCGATGCGGCGGCCGCGGATGTGGCGCAGCGCTTCCTCGGGCAGGCCGACCAGTTCGGTGCCGCCCAGCCGCACCGAGCCGCCGGCAATGTGCGCGCCGCGCGGCAGCAGGCCCAGGATGGCGCTGGCGGTCATCGACTTGCCGCAGCCCGATTCGCCCACCAGGCCCAGCACCTCGCCGCGCCGCAGATGCAGCGAGACCTGGCTCAGCAGTTCGGCCTCGCCGCCGCCGACCGTGGCGCGCACGCAGAGCTGGCGCAGCTCGAGCAGCGTGTCGGCCGGCGTGGGGGTCTCGGCGTCGGCGGCGGCCGTGGCCGCGCCTGGGGTGGCTTCGCGGGCCGCGGGCCGTGCCGGCGCCGCGCCGCCGGGCAGCAGGGCGTCGCGCAGGCTGTCGCCCAGCAGGTTGAAGGACAGCACCGTGAGCGTGATCGCCAGCCCCGGCACCATCGGCAGCAAGGGCTGCTCGCTCTGGAACTGGCGCGCGGTCTCGAGCATCGAGCCCCAGCTGACCTGGGTGCTGTCGGCGCCGACGCCGAGGAAGCTCAGCATGGCCTCGATCAGCAGCGCGGTGCCCAGCGAGATCGAAGCCTGCACGATCAGCGGGCCCGAGACGTTGGGCAGGATCTGCCGCAGCATGATCGCCACCGGCCGCAGGCCCAGCACCCGCGCCGCATCGACGTAGAGCTGCTCGCGCTCGGCCAGCACCACGGCGCGCGTGATGCGCATGAAGCTGACCGCGAAGATCAGTCCGACCGCCAGCATCGCATTGCCCAGGCCCTTGCCGAGCACGCCGATCAGCGCCAGCGCCAGCAGCACCGCGGGAATGGACTGCATCACGTCGGCCAGGCGCATCGCGAGGCGGTCCAGCCAGCCGCCCACGTAGCCGGCCAGCAGGCCCAGGCTGACGCCGGCCGCGAGGCCGATGCCCACGCTCTCGAGCGAGGCCAGCAGCGCGGTGCGGGCGCCGAAGATCAGCCGCGAGAGCATGTCGCGGCCGAGGTCGTCGGTGCCCAGCCAGTAGGTGGCGCCGGGCGCCTCCAGGCGATGGCGGATGGCCGGCGTGAAGGGATCGTGCGGCGCGATCCACGGCGCGCCGATGGCGCAGGCGAGCACCAGCAGCAGGAAGGCCGCGGGCAGCAGCGCGAAAGGCCGAGACAGCAGGCGCCAGGGCGACTTGCGCGGGATGCGCGCGCCGTCGTCCGGCGCCGCGGCATGGACGGGGGGGAAGGTGGCGACTTCGCTCATGGTGGGACCGGGCGCCTCAATGCGCCCGCACCTTCGGATTGATCAGCCCGTAGCCGATGTCCGTGGCGAGATTGACCGCGAGCACGATGGAGGCGATCACCACCACCGCGCCCTGCAGCACCGGGAAATCGCCGCGCACCACGCTGTCGACCAGCAGGGTGCCGAGCGCCGGGATCGCGAAGATGCGCTCGACCGCGATGCTGGCGCCGACCAGCACCGACATCTGGATCGCCATCACGCTGAGCACCGGCACCATCGCGTTGCGGATCGCATAGCGCGAGATGATCAGGCGTTGCGGCAGCCCGCGCGCGCGCAGCGCATGCACGTAGGGCGAGCGCAGCACGTCGATCATCGCGCTGCGCATCTGGCGCGCGATCACCGAGGCGGTGTGAACCGACAGTGCGACCGCGGGCAGCACCAGGCCGCGCGCCCATTCGAGCGGGTCCTGCGCGAAGGGCGTGTAGCCGACCACCTGGAACCACTGCAGTTCGACCGCGAAAGCCAGCGACAGCAGCAGCGCGAGCCAGATGCTCGGCACCGCCAGGCCCAGCGAGACGATGGTCGAGAGCAGCCGGTCGGCCCAGGAGCCATGGCGCACCGCGCCCCAGATCCCCAGCGGAATGCCGATCAGCAAGGCCAGGAGCATGCCCGCGATCGCCAGCGTCAGGGTCACGCTGACACCGTCGGCGAGCGTGGGCGCGACCGGCAGCGCGGTGTAGAGCGAGCTGCCGAGGTCGCCGCGCAGCGCGTCGGCCAGCCAGCGGAAGAACTGCTCGCCCAGCGGCCGGTCGAGCCCGAGCTTGTGCGCGTACTCGGCGCGGTCGGCGGCCGAGGCGCCCGGGCCGAGGATCTGCACCACCGGATCGGTGGCGGTCATGCGCGTCAGCAGGAAGGTGAACAGCGACACCGCGAACAGGATCGGCGCCACCGACAGCAGCCGGCTCAGGAACAGCTGTCTCATGCCGCTGCGCGCGCCGCCTGGACGCCCTTGCCGAGCACGCGCTCGCGCACCCGCCGGGTGGCCTCGGCCGCGTCCGCGCGGTCCAGGTCCACCAGCCGGCCGCCGCGCTTGCGCACCTGGCCGTCGACGATCACGGTGTCGACGTCGGCCGGCGTGCTCTGGAAGGCCACGTGCGCCGCCGGATCGCCCAGCGACATGCTGTAGGGGCCGGTCGACAGCAGCACCAGGTCGGCCAGCAGGCCGGGCGCGATGCGCCCCAGCTCGTCGCCGCGGCCGACCGCGCGCGCGGCGTTGACCGTCACGTACTCGAGCATGTGGCGCGGCTGCGCGTGCGGCGTGCCGGGATGGCGCGCCAGCGGCCAGCGGCCGGTGATGCGCTCGGCCAGCGCCTCTTCGGCGCGCATCACCTGGAAGGTGAGCCGCATCTGGGCGAAGAGGTCGAGCGCCACGCGCGAGGGAATGTCCACGCCCAGGCTGGGCGTGACGCCGGCGCGGTGCGCGCGGCCGATGATGTTCATGGCCCGGCCGCCGCCGAACTCGCCCTCGACCGTGAAGGAGATGCCGGCGCCGCAGGCCGCGAGCATCTCGAGTTCGTCGTCGGCCGCGAGGTTGGCATGCACCGGCAGCAGGTCGCCGCCCAGCAGCCCCGCTTCGCCCAGCTGGCGGATCTGCGCCGGCGGGTTCTGGTGGAAGGTCATCGGCAGGCCCAGCGCGCGGCCGAGCTCGATCTCGGTCTTCACCAGCTCCAGGCCCGAGTATTCGAGCGAGCCCAGCGCCATGCCCAGGCGCACCAGCGAATCGCCACCGCCGCTGCCGAACTCGCGCGCCAACTCGCGCACCTGGGCCAGGCGCCACGGATGGTCGGCCGCCAGCGTCGAGAAGCCGCCCAGCATGCCGTAGGAGAACAGCACGCGCTGGCCGGTGCGGCGGTGCGCGGCGATCGACTGCTCGGCATGCGCCGGCGTCATGGTGTTGTGGCAGAAGTCCAGCACCGTGGTGATGCCGTTGTCGAGCATCTCGGTGCCGGCCGCGAAGCAGGCGTCGTGCATGTCGACCGCGTCGAACTTCTCGCGCAGCGGGAACACGTGCTTCTGGTAGTCGGGCGTGCCCCAGAGCCCGGCGCCCAGGCCCTTGAGCGGCGCCTGCCACATGTGGGTGTGCGAGTCGATCAGGCCCGGGATCAGGATCATGCCGCGGCCGTCGATGCGCTGGGCGCCGGCCGGCGCCTCGAGCGCGGTGCCGACCTGCGCGATGCGGCGGCCCTCGACCAGGACATCGCCCGATTCGAGATCGCCCAGCGCGGGGTCCATGGTCAGGACGAGGGCGCCCTGGATCAGCAGTGTGCGTGGTGTGTCGTCGGACATGTACTGTGCCATCGTGGGTTCGTGGGGTGCTTTTCCGGCCGCTCTCAGGGCGAGACCTTGGCGTCGATGTAGCGGAACACGGCCACGTCGCCGACGGTGGAGACGATGTTGTTCACGCGCTTCGGGTTGTAGGCCCAGTAGGCGGCGTAGTCGAAGAAGCCGCAGTCCAGCGCCTCCTCGTCGACCACCTTGGCCATCTGCTGCCAGCCCGCGTTCTGGCCCGCCAGGTCGTCCGCGGCCAGCGCCTCCTTCACGGCCGCTTCGACGCCGGGGAAGACCGTCTTCAGGGGGTTGCCCGCGCCGGCCGGCGCGTAGTGGTAGAGGTAGTAGTCGTAGGCGCCGGTGTCCTGCGAATCGGTCAGGATGGCCGCCGGGTACTTGCCGCTGCGGAAGGTGCTGAAGAACTGGCCGAAGGTCATGAAGTCGAGCTTCACGTCGATGCCGATCGGCGCCATCTGGCTCTTGAACAGCTCCGCGATGGTGCGCTGGTTGTCGAAGGTGGCCAGCGTGAACTCGAGCTTGGGGTTGCCGAGCTCGGCCATCAGCTTCCTGGCCTTGGCGAGGTCGTGCGGATAGCCCTTGACCGCGGGGTTGAAGCCGTTCATGCCCTCGCGCAGGCGCTGCGTGTGCACCTTGCCGTGGCCGCCGAGCGCGGCGTCGATGAAGTCCTGCGGGTTGATCGCGTGGCAGATCGCCTGGCGCAGCTTGGCGCTGTTGAAGACCTTGGCCGTGTCCATCATCTGCAGGTGCCACATCACCGAAGGGAACCAAGTGGTCTTGAGGCCTTCGCGCTCGGCCCGCTTGGCGATCGAGGGATTGGTCCAGACGATGTCGAGCTGGCCGGTGCGCAGCGCGTTGTAGAGGCTGTCGGGGTCGTTGATGTGCGTGACCTCCACCCGCGCCGGGCCGACCGTCTTGGGCGCGTAGTACTTGTCGTAGGAAGTCACGACGGTGCGCAGTCCCTTCACCGTGTCCTTGGCCTCGTACTTCCAGGGGCCGGTGCCGACCGGCACGAGCTTGTACGAGCCGTCCTCCAGCGCCTTGGGCGAGACCATGAAGGCGCCGCGCCGCGCCAGGTTGGGCATCAGGTTGGGCGCCGGCATCTTGAGCGAGATGTCCAGCCGCGTGGGCGAGACCACCGTGAACTTGTCGACCGCGCTGAGCACGCCGCGCCACTGGCCTGGTGTGTCGCGGATGCGCTCGAGGTTCTTCACCACGGCCGCGGCGTCGAAGGGCGTGCCGTCGTGGAAAGTCACATCGGGACGCAGCGTGATCTCGACCTTGCGCGGGCTTTCCTTCCAGCCGGTGGCCAGCTTGGGCAGCAGCGACAGCCCGTCCGGCGAGACCTCGGCCAGTCCTTCGTAGACCAGCGAGGTGTAGATGCTGTTGGGCTTGGTCAGGGTCTCCCAGTCGTCCAGCCCCTGGTTGCTGCCGAAGCGCAGCGTGCCGGCGGGTTGGGCGAGGGCGGGCAGGCAGGCGACGGTCAACGCGGCGGCGGCTGCGAATTGCGGCACGCGGCGCCAGGACATGCGGATCCGGCTGTTCATCTCGACTCCTCTTTGAAAAACGGAAAAGGGCAAGGGCACGGGGCGGCGAAGAAGCGCGCTTCAACTCGGCGCGCTGATCTTTTCTTCGCGGATCACGCGGGTCCAGTGCGCGACATCGCGCGTCAGGAAGGCCTGGGCTTCCTGCGGCGTGGTCGACCAGGGCTCGGCCGCCTGCACGCGCAGGGTCTCGATGATCTCGGGCCGCGCGAGCGTGGCGCGCACCATCTGGTTGAGGCGCGCGACGATGCCGATCGGCAGGCCCTTGGGACCGGCGAGCGCGTACCAGGCCGAGACGTCGAAGCCGGGCAGCACGGTCTCGGCCACGGTCGGCACCTCGGGCAGGCCCGGGTAGCGGTCCTTCGAGGTCACGGCCAGCGGACGCAGGCGGCCGGCCTCGATCAGCGGCGTCATGCCGGCCAGCGAGGTGAACATGAACGGGACCTCGCCACCGATCACCGCGGTGTTGAGCGCGCCGCCGCCGCGGTAGGGCACGTGCGTGAGCGTGATGCCCGAACGCGCCTGCAGCAGCACGGCCGTGAGGTGCATGCCGGTGCCCTGCCCGCCCGAGCCGTAGTTGAGCTTGCCCGGCGTGGCCTTGGCCTGCTGCATCAGCTCCTGCACGGTCTTGAACGGTGCGTCGGTCGCCGCGACGATCGCGAAGGGGCTGCGCGCGATCATCGAGATCATCGTGAAGTCGGAGGCGGCGTCGAAGGGCAGCGAGGCATAGAGGCCGGGTGCCGCCGCATGGCCCGAGGCCATCAGGAACAGCGTGTAGCCGTCGGGCTCGGCCTTGGCAACGAAGTTGGCGCCGATGGTGCCGCCGGCGCCCGGCTTGCCTTCCACCACCGCCTGCTGGCCGAAGCTGTCGGCGAACTGCGCCGCCACCAGGCGCGCGAGCAGGTCCACCGGGCCGCCGGGGCCGAAGCCGTGGACGATCTTGACGGGCCGGGTCGGCCAGCTCGCCGTGCCCTGGGCCTGCACCGGCGAGGCACCCAGCCATGGCGCACCCATGGCGCCCAGCAGGAGTTCGCGGCGCTTCACAGGAAGAAGGCCTCGGGTTGCGGTCCGCGCTCGACCGGCCGGGACTTGAACTTGCCTTCCTCGAACATGCGCAGGCGCGAGGCGAGAAGTTCGTCCTGCAGGCCGGCCAGGCGCTGCGCATCGAACACGAGCTTGCCCTCGCGCTTGGCGAACCTGCCTGCCACGATGACATTCTCGATGTCCGAGGTCTCGGCGTACATGACGACGATGTGGGCGGCATTGCCGCCCGGCAGCGCGGGGAAGATGTTCATGCCGCGGCAGTCGAACATCACGAGGTCGGCCTGCTTGCCGGGTCGGCCTGCTTGCCGG
>NZ_JBFTHX010000079.1:0-10361 GCF_056394465.1 Variovorax sp. 10N432 | reverse complement strand
TCAGGCTACCCGTGCGTTGCTGGAGTCCCGCGGTTGCGGCGCCATCGATCGTGGCGGCTTGCAGCAACCGGGAGGCCTTGGTTTGTGCCGCCGTTTCGGGACCGCCAGCGGGTCCCAGGATCCTTCGAACGTAGAAGGCCGTGCGCATCTCCATGAACATGTCGCTGCTGTACGAGGTCTCGTTATCGACACTGAGGCCAGGACGAATGCCGTGGTCGAGCGCCTTCTGCCACGCATTGATGCCATCGTCGATACCGTAATGGGCATCCGATCTTGGGGTCACACTCACGCGCACCCCTGCCTCGCGGATGATGTTCCATGTGGCTTCCGGCATGTTCGTGCAGTGGTTGAAGATGTTGTCGCTGCGCAGCAGCCCTTGCTGGTGCAGAGATGGGAGCTGGTTTGCCAATTCGATCCCAATGAACTCGGTCACGATGACAGCGCCCAGCTGTCGTGCAACGGCCCACTGGTTGACTTCGAACTTCGGAAACGCGTCCATCACGCCCAGCGTCAACAAGCCTGCAGGCTTGTTGGCGATGTACTTGGCATTCAGACGTGCCAGATTACCTGGCCAGTTCGCCGTATCCCAGGTTCCCGCGACCGGCGCTCCGGTCACGTGCACTGCCCGGATGCCTGCATCGAGCAGTGCGTCAACCGCCGCGTCGGAGTGCGCGGCCGTGCGGCTGTTGTGAGAATCGTCGACCACGGTGGTGATGCCGGCGTCGATGCAACCCAGCGCGGAAATCATGTTGCCGACATACATGTCGCGCGGGCGGTAGTACTTGGCAAATGAGAGGTGGGTGGCATTGCTGTAGTCCCCCAGCGATGCCGCATTGGGATTGATGCGGCGCAGCTGGCCTTCCCAGCAGTGGCGATGGGTGTCCACCATGCCCGGAACGGCGATCATGTCAGCGGCATCGATCACTTCGGCACCACGAGCATCCAGCTGCGGGCCGATGGCGACAATGGTGGCATCGGCAATCAGGATATCGCCCTTGGTCAAATTGCCGACCTTGGCATCCATGCTGATGATCGTGGCGCCTCGAATCAGAATCCTTCGATGGACTGGTGGCAGCGGCGCCACCACGTCAAGGTCGGAGGCTTCAGCGTCCTTGTAGCCCGCAAAGGCACCAGTCAGGCATGTTGCGGCAGCTAATCCAAGCGCAGAACGGCGCGTAATGGTAGAACTCATGCTGTCCTCATAATCGTATGGGGTTGGAGGGGAATGGGAATGTGCCTTAACTGGCCCCATGAAATTTATGACTTCGCCGTGCTGACGAATAGCACTAAGTGCGGAATTAAGATTTCCGCAAATCGGAAAGATGGATCGATTTACCGAGCGCCCGCCCTTCATTCAAGTCGCCAAGCGCGGGAATCTTGCAGTCGCGATGGCCCCAACCCGCAAGAATTTTGTGGCACGCCAATTGCTTTTGAATGCTGTCACTTAACGATGGAGTTGATATGAGATTTCGATGTGTGTTGGCCGCAAGCGTATGCAGCGCAATCCTGGTCGCACCGGCCGCGAACGCCCGTGACTACCTGAAATCGGAAGCCGGCCAGCCCCGTGGCTACTCCACGGCTGTTGCTACGGAAGGCGGAAAGACTGTTTGGATATCCGGCCAAGTCGGCATCAGGGATGAGCAAGGCAAGTCGATGGCTGGCGATTTCGAGGGACAAGCTCGTGTGATCTTCCGAGCCATCGAAGCTGCGGCTAAGCGCGCTGGCGGCAGCATGAAGGATGTTGTCAACATCACCGTCTACCTGACCGACCCTCGGCTGCTCGAGCCACTCATTCCCATACGCCATGAGTTCTGGCCAGAAGGCAACTTCCCCGCGAGCACCTCCATCACAGTGCACAGCCTGCCCTTCGTCGGCATGATGATCGAGGTATCTGCAGTCGCAGTCATCGGTGATAAATAGGCATGGCCTTGCAGGATGGCGACCAATGTGCGTTGCGAAGACATTGCTGCGCAATCCAGGCAAGCACCCGGGGCCATCACCGATGGAGCCGGCCGCGCAAGTCTGAACACGCTGCGAAGTGGATAGGCTGCCTCCATGGCCGAGGGGACAGAGCCCGATATGACAGAAGCAGACGAGATGAGCAGAAGACCCAGCCGTAACCGCTCAGCGGCATTCAAGGCCAAGGTGGCGATCGAGGCGCTGGCCGACGGCAAGACGATTGCCGAGGTGGCGCAAAAGCACGACGTGCATCCCAACCAGGTCACGGAGTGGCGCAGGCAACTGCTGGAACGCGCCGCGGGCGTGTTCAGCGGCGCAGCGGCGCCGGAGGCTCCGGCAGTGGACCTGAAGGCGCTACACGCCAAGATCGGACAGTTGACGCTGGAGAACGATTCTTTGGAGGGCGCCCTCACGAAAGCGGGATTGCTGAGCGCAAAGCGATGATTCGACCGTGATGGCGAATCGTCCATCAAGCGGCAGGCTGGCCCAGTTGCTGGGCATCAGCCGGGGCACGGCGTACTACCACCCCAAGCCGATTGTCGAGGCCGGGCTGGCGTTGATCCGCAGCATCGACGAATTGCACCTGGAGCACCCGTTCGCGCGTTCGCGGGCAGCCGGATGCTGCGCGATCTGCTGCGGCTGCAAGGCGTGGAGGTCGGGCGCCGGCATGTAGGCACGCTGATGCGGCGCATGGGCATCCAGGCGCTGTACCGCAAGCCCAACACGAGCAAGCGGCACCCGGCGCACCCGGTGTTCGCGCACCTGCTGCGCGGGCAGGCCAACGAGAGGGCCGACCAGGTCTGGGCGCTCGACATTACCTGCGTCCAGATGGCGCGCGCCTGGGTGTACCTGGTGGCGGTGTTGGATTGGCACAGCCGAGGAGATTGCGTCCAGATCTGCCTTGCTGTAGACCGATGGATCTGCGCCCTTGGGCAGGCAGCGGTTTCGAGTTGTTCAGATTTCCTTAGCTATGGACAGCGACGATCACCATGCAGAGCGCCCAGAAGACATGCAGTTCGCAGCCCCCCAGGCTCCAGTTCCATTTGCCGCCTGAAATCTTGTATGAGGCCGCTCCCGCAGCAAGCATGAACATTGCACCCAGCCACGAAGCGTATGGTTGCAGCACGTTGAACACGAGACCAATGGCTGCAATGATTTCGATGATCAGCGACAAGATGACGAAGAAGGCTACCGGACGCAACCCTGCGGACTCAAAGACCTTGTCGACGGCCTGGCGCGAAGTGAACTTCGCGACGCTGTGCGGGATAAACATCAATCCGCAGAGGATGGAGAGCAGCCGTATTGGATCACTTGCGATGCTTGGGTCCATGTTCATGTGTTTCAGTTGGATGTCCTAACCATTTGCGAGACGAGCGCTGCCGTAGCAGATGGACGGTGCGCGAGCGGCGTAACGAATGAGTTCGCGAACTCCCTGCTCGACAAGGCCATCGACACGCCCAACAGGGATTCCCACCGTTCTGAAAACGCCAATCAGCACGGCAACTCCGCCACGGACTCCGGCGAGCGACTCGCCGACGCAAGAGGCCATTTTGCCGATCATCGCTTAGCCAAGCCGCTGCTTCAGGTCCTGCATGGCGAGTAGCAAGTCAACGATGAACTTGCTGCCAGCCTCATCGGTGAACTGCCCCTGCGCGTCGAACTTGCCCGCGCAATGATTGATGAACACCTCAGGCTTGTTCAACGTGAACGCATCCATGAATACCATGACCTTCCGCAGGTCGTACTGCACGCGCGCTGTGCCGACTGGCCCTGGGCTTGCGCCCATGATGCCGACGACTTTGCCGGTGAACGGCGGCCCCGGGGGGCGCGACATCCAATCCAGAGTGTTCTTAAGCACTCCGGGGATGGAGAAGTTGTATTCCGGTGTGGCGATCAGCACTCCATCCGCTTGCCGCACTTTTTCCTTCAGCGCTGCAACTGCGGCGGGTTCCCCCTGAGCGCGCTGATCGTCGTTGTACATGGGAATATCACCGATGCCTGCGATCTCAATCATGATTCCTGCAGGCGCTAGCTTCTGAGCTGCTTTGAGTGCCAGCGTGTTGTAAGAACCGGCGCGGAGGCTGCCGGACAGGCCAAGAATATTCATCGAGTTTCCAATTGAACGTGAGCGAAGTCCGCGGGGCTAAGCCGCGTGTGTCGAAGTGAAGTAGTCCACCTGGTGCCGGGCAATACGCAGGTTGCCAAGCTCGCGCTTTACACGCATGTGCTCAGGATGGCTCGCGTAGGCCTCCAGTGCCGCTTGGGAGGCGAACTCGCTATACAGCACGACGTCGCACGCGTAGTCCGCGCCGCTCGTGTCGATGCCGATTTCCAGATGCAAGAGGCCGGGCACTCGCCCGCGAAGGCTGTGGAAGCTCTCCGCGAGCTGGCCAGCGTTCTGGCGACGCTGCTCTGGCGTCTCCCCCCTCAGCTTCCACATGACGATGTGTTTAATCACATTGTTCTCCATGGCGCTCAGTCCGAGGGCGGAAAGCCGGCCTTCTGAGGCCATAGATTCTGGAAGGCATGAACGCTGCTTGACGCGTAGACACCAGCGCGGGTAAACGGCTCGTTGGTGAGCCATGCTTGCGCATCCTCCCGGGAGGCGAAGTCGATCGATAGCAGGCTACCGATCATCGACGTTCCGTCGTCCGCGAGAAGGGGGCCGGCGAAGGCGATCCGGTCAGCTACTTGGGCCAAATAGGCTTTGTGAGCGGGTCGAAGTTGCAGGCGCAGCTCCGTCGCGCCGGGTTTATCGATCAGGAAGAACGTGTAGAGCATTTTTGAGTTTCACTTGCTTGCAAGCGCCGCCGAAAGGCAACTTCACAATTGGCGGTGACGCTCGCAATGTTGAAGAATGGCGCGGCGTTCGACCTTGCCGGCCCTTCGGTGCAAACAAGGGCGATCGGTCGCGGAGCGACGGCGCTGGCAATCAGCTTTGTTTGCGGCGAATTGTCCAGCCCCCTGTAGTCGAGGACATCCATCCTGGACCTTGAGAGGGCTTGCAGCATGTCGGCATCTCCATTCAACACCGACTGAAGCCTCACGGCTGCAGTCGGTGGGTCTTGGATCTTCTTCGTCAGTCCTTGAGGGTCGCGATCGCCTCGATTTCGACTCGCGCGCCCATGACCAGCGCGGCCGCCTGGAACGTCGTGCGCGCCGGTGGATCATTGGGGAAATACTCACTGAAGACCTTGTTCATCGGCAGCATCTCCGCGAGGTCGGCAACATAGATGACGACCTTGTGAACATCTTCGAGAGACGAGCCACCCGCCTCGAGAACAGCTTTCAGGTTCTCACAGACCTGGCGCGTTTCCGCCTCCATGCCGCCTGTCGCAAGTTGCCCCGTGGCGGGATCCATGCCGAGCATGCCGGACGTGTAGATCCAGTCGCCCACCTTGATGCCTTGTGACAGCGGTACCTTCACAGGCGGGACTTTGTTCGTGTGGATGACGCTTCTCTTCATGTGATCTCCGAAGGTTGGTAAGGTTTGCCCCGAGAGGCGGTTAAGGCACTTGCGCGCCAATCGAATTCGGCCTCACGCCCTCATAGGCGTGCTGTAGGAGCTCGCGGATTTCGGCGCGCTGGGCGCTGCCGATGGGGCGCGGGTTCCAGTACGGGTTTGCAACCGCGAGGGCAGCTGCCTTGTCGAGATCCTCGTAGCGCATGCCAATATCCTTTAATGCGACGGGGGCATCGCTTTGCAGCGCGAGGTCGAAAAGGCCAGCTGCCGCACTCACCCCACTTCTTCCAAGCGCATGCTCGATGCGACTGGCAGCTTGTGGGGCCGCAGTTGAGTTGAACGCTATCGCATGGGGCAGCACGACGGTATGGACCTCGGCGTGAGGCAAGTTGAATGCACCGCCAAGCGTGTGGCAAAGCTTGTGGTGCAACGCCATGCCGACCGTTCCCAGCACAGTGCCGCACAGCCAAGCTCCGTACAGCGCGTCACTCCTGGCCTCGGGCTCAGTAGCGTCTGCCCGGATCCGGGGCAGCGCCCGCGCGAGGGCACGAATCCCTTCCTCGGCCATCAAATCCATGACTGGGTTGCTGTCTCGCGCGTACAAACCCTCCGCGGCATGCGCGATGGCGTTCATCGCACTGGTTACGCTCATGCCAACTGGAAGCGTTAGGGTGAGTTCGGGGTCGTAGATCACCGTGCGAGGCAACACGCGCGGGTCTTTACCGGTCTTTTTGAGCCCGGATTCCGTGATGCCATAGATCGGCGTCATCTCGCTTCCCGCGTAGGTCGTCGGGATCGCAAGCACCGGGAGGGAGGATTCCAGGGCGATCGCCTTGCCGAGACCGGTCGTCGATCCGCCGCCGATCGCGATGGCGCAATCGGCCTTGCGCTGACGCGCGAACTCACGAGCTTCCCGTGCGGTTTCGATTGGCACATGCATTACCGCACGTGCGAACACCCCCACAGTGCGGTTGCCGATGCGATCGGCGATCGCGCGGGCCTGTTCAGCCTGCTCGGGCGTCGACAGCACAATGGCTCGCTCGGCGCCCAGCAGATCAATCTCCCGCTCAAGGTGCGACAGGCTTCCGGCACCGAAGACCACTCGCGGGGCATGGGCGGTATAGACGAAATCTTTCATGCCCATCAACCGGAGTGCCCACGAACCGGGTTGAGCACAAAGTCAAATTCCAGCAGGTAGCTGCCATTCGCCTGCTCCTTCCACTCACATACCAGCGACTCGCGCACGCCGAATACGGCGTCGGAATCGAGGTAGTCGCTCTTGTCGCGAAAGACATGCGTGACCAGCGTCTCATAACCGGGCGCCTTGATCATGAAATGAAGGTGCGCCGGGCGCCAGGGATGTCGTCCCGTGGCTTTCAGCAACCGGCCCACGGGGCCGTCGTGAGGGATTGCGTATGGAACGGCGAGGATGGATCGGAAGTAGAACGTCCCGTCGCCATCCGCCGTCAAGATACCCCTCGCCTGGGCCTGATCCAGGCCTTCGTGCTGTACGTCATACAGCCCGTCTTCATCGGATTGCCACACGTCGAGCACGGCGTGCGGAATGGGGTTACCGGCGATGTCGCGGACAGTTCCCTGCACCAGGCACGGCGTGCCGTTCGCTCCATTGGCGATATCCTCTCCGAGCTCATACTTGGGCGCACCTTGGACATGGAAGGGACCGAAGACAGTCGACTCCGTACAGCCTCGCGGCTTCTCGGTATTCATGGCCACAGTGAGCATAGACAACCCCAACACGTCGGAGAGCAGGATGAACTCCTGTCGCTTCGAGTCCGTGATGTGTCCGCACTGCGTGAGGAAGTCGATTCCCTGGAACCACTCTTCGTCGGTCAGCTTCACGTCACGTGCAAAGGCATGCAGATGCTGTACCAGGCTCGTCATGATGTATTGGAGACGAGGCGTCTCGGCATCTGTGAAGCTGGCGATCACCGCCTGTGTAATGTTGTCTTGATTGAGGTTTCGCATGGTTCGAAATAGCCCGTTGTCCGGCGGGTGACCCAACTTTAGATTTTCAATACTTATATGGAAAGCCAGTGAACTGGAAATGATATTTCCGAATTCTGGAAAAATGGAACGCTGCACCGTGCGCACCAGTGAGGCCGGGCACACTCAATCGCCAGCCGAGCGGCGCCGAAGCGCACGCGCAAAACCCCAGCCCGCGACTGGCAAGGCGACAGCCGCCGACAGCAGGACCGGGGTAAAGCCGAAGTGGTCCACGACATACCCGGTGGCGGTCACGCCCAGCGCCTGCCCGGTAAATAAAAAAGACGCAAACACCGCCACGGACGTCCCCCGTGCCGCGGGCAACATCTGGGTCGCATGGGTCTGCAAGGTGTTGTGGTACAGGAAGGTGCCGAAGCCCACCACCAAGGCGATGGGGCCGGCCAGCAAAGGCAGCACCGAAATCCACCAAGCCAAGAAGCCGCACCCCATCAGCCAGCCGCCTGCCAGCGCCATGCGCCATTCCCCGAAGCGGGCCACGATGTGACTGGCGGTGAAGGCGTATGCCAGGCCGCCGACTGCATTGAGAGCCGCCAGGGCAGAAGCCATGGACAGCGGCAGTTTGTGGTGTACGTGCAAATATGTGGGCAGATAGCTCAGCGGCCCCAGCAGGAAGAACCCCTCTGCCAGTACCGCCAGCAGGACGACACGGGCCCAGGGCAGTCCCAGCACGGCCAACAACTGCTGCGCCATCGGCACCCGAGACGCAGCCTCGGCGGGCGCGGCAATCGAGACATGTGCCCGGCGCGCGTGTACCGTCAGCAGGACCGCCACCACGGAATATCCCACGCTCAAGCTGACGAAGGCGGCGCGCCATCCGGCGGCTGATTCGGCAAACAATCCGCCGGCCAGCTGGCCTGCCATCATTCCCGAGATGGTGCCTGTGAGCAAACGCGCCAGCGTGGCCTGGCGCTGGTGATAGGGGACGGTGTCGCCGATCCAGGCCATCGCCAGCGGAATCACGCCAGCGGCGGCGATGCCCCATGCGACGCGGGTCCAGACCAGCATCTCGAAGTCGGGCGCGAGCGCCGACGCCAGCGATGCCACCGCACAGCCGGCGAGCGACAGACGCACCATACGTGCCTTGCCGTAGCGGTCGCCCATCGGCCCGAACAGCAGCTGCACCAGGCCGTAGGCGACGGCAAACCAGATGATGACCTGCCCGGCCGCGCCCGGCGTCACGCTGAAGTCCATGGCCAGGCGCGGCAGCATCGCGTCGCAGATGCGCAGGGCGGCCGCGCTAAAAAACGCGGCGCCAGCCAGAAGGGGGACCGTCATGGCGTCATTGGCGGTCGCTTGGGTCGTCCGCTCATAGCAGCCGGGCGGTTGGCCCAGCTTTCATCGTTGGGTGCCCGAGGTTGCCGGTGAAATTCATGAAGACAGAATGGCTTGGTGTTTCGATTGGTTGGGCGCAAAGATCGTGTAGTCGGCGCCGATCTTGGCACCGGCCCACCCCCGAACGCGTGCGCCCGTGTGAACGACGCCCAAGCCGTTGCGCGTGATCACCGCGATCCGACGGTAGCTTTCGTGCTCGTCGTCCTGGACCAAGGCCGCAAGCACGCTTTCGCTCGTTAGTCCCTGCTGCAGCAGACTCTGCGCCAGTGGCGCATTCGCCCTGCGTCCGTTGGCCTGTGACATGGCCACGCCGTACGCGTTGTGCGCTCCTTGCGCGAACGAGCCAAAGGCAATCGAATAAGTCGCGACGGCGATGCCGATCTGGTGAGTCCGAGGGCAGCGTCCGTAGGTCATGATGGGTTCCTGGCCTGCGCGGCCCGCTACTCCTGCGGCTCCAGCCCGACCGGGGCCGGGATCGGCACACCGTTCCTCTTGCGCACCCGCAGGAGGAACGCCACGAGCTGCCACACGACGAAGACCCCGATCAGGCCCAGCAAGGTGCCGCTGATCGGCCGGGAGACAAAGATGCCGAAACTGCCGCGGCTCAGCAGCATCGTGCGGCGGAAGTTCTCTTCCAGCATGGGCCCGAGGATGAAGCCGAGCATCAGCGGTGCGGCATCGAGTTCCAGCCGCATGAACATGTAGCCCAGGAAGCCGAAGGCCGCCGTGATGTAGATGTCCTCGAGGTTGTTGTTGACGCTGTAGGTGCCGATGCAGCAGAAGAACAGGATCGACGGGAACAGCACGGCGTACGGAATCTTGAACACCGACAGCCAGTAGCGCACCAGCGGCACGTTCAGCACCAGCAGGAAGACGTTGCCGATCCACATGCTGGCCACCAGGCCCCAGAACAGTTCAGGGTGGCTGGCGATCATGTTCGGGCCCGGCTGAATGCCCTTGATGATGAAGGCGGCCAGCATCAGCGCCATGACAGCGTTCTCGGGGATGCCGATGCTCATCAGCGGGATGAAGCTGGTGCGCGCAGCCGCTTCGTCGGCCGCGGCCTGGCCGGCCACGCCTTCGATGCAGCCGGTGCCGATCTCGTCCTTGTACTTGCTGACCTTCTTGTCGATGGCGTAGGCCGCGAACTGCGCGATGGTCGGCCCGCCGCCCGGCAGGATGCCGAGGAAGGAGCCGACCACGCTGCCACGCAGGGCGCTCGGGATGATCCGCTTGAACTCCGACCAGGTCGGGATCAGGTTGATCTTGCCGTTGAAGGGCGAACGCTCTTCCCCCGAGTCGAGGTTCTTGGTGATCTCGGCGATGCCGAAGCAGCCCAGCGCGATGCTGACGATGCCGACGCCGTCGACCAGGAAGGGCAGGTCCATCGTGAAGCGCTGCGCGCCGCTGTTGACGTCGGTGCCGACGGTTCCGAGCAGCACGCCGATCATGCACATGGCCAGCCCGTTGAGCAGGCTGCCGGTGGTGACGAAGCTCACGCACACGAAGCCGACCAGCATCATGGCGACGTAGTCGGCGGGCCCGAACAGGAAGGCCACCTCGCCCAGCATCGGCGCCAGGA
>NZ_JBFTHX010000078.1:0-10445 GCF_056394465.1 Variovorax sp. 10N432 | reverse complement strand
GCCCACTGCGACGGGTACTGGTCCTTGGCGTCAAAGACCATGCGCACCGCGCGCTCCATGACCTCAGGGGAAAACTTCGGTGACTTTCTCATCTTGGCTCCATTCTCAATCGAAGGAGCCTCCTCAAAATCCGGGGCGGTTCACCCCTCGGGTCATGAGGCTGGCTTTGCCGCCTTGAAGGCGGGTCATGATTCGGTAGCCATCGAACTTGATCTCGAAGATCCACTTCCCTTGCGCAGGGACGCCCGTGGCCAGGGTGGCGAGTTGCGGCCCGATCTTGGCGGGGAGAGGAGCCTTGACGGCGCCCGGGACGCCGCTTTCCGCTGCAGCTTTCCTTTTCACCCCCGCCTTCTTCGTCGGTGCCGGATGGGCCGCGTCCTTGCCCGTTCCGGAGGTGGGCAGAAGAGGCTTCGCGATCACGCTGTCTGGGAGGGCGGAAACGACGTCGTAGTCGGCCTTCGACCTGGCGAATTCGTCGCGCTTCTTGAACAGGATCCACGGCTCCTGCTTTTCCCCGCCTTTGGCGATCTTGACCAGTTCCCACAGTCCCGCCATCTTTTGACCGTGCAAGTGGAAAAGGAGCTTGCCCTTTTGCAGTCCCTCCCGCGGGTCGCCCACCGGCTCCCACGTGCCGTTGTCCCAGACGATCACTGTGCCAGCGCCGTATTGCTTCGGCGGGATGGTCCCTTCGAACGACCCATAAGAGAGCGGGTGGTCCTCGACATGAATCGCCATGCGCTTGTCCGTCGGGTCATAGCTGGGCCCCTTGGGCACGGCCCACGACAGCAGCACGCCGTCGAGCTCGAGCCGGAAGTCATAGTGCAGCCGGCTGGCGGCATGCTTCTGGATCACGAATGACAGCGCCTTTGACTGGCTGGCGGCTCGCTCGCCGCGGGGCTCCGAGGTGACCGAGAAATCCCGTTTGGCCCAATATTTTTCCAGCGGGTCAAGGCTGGGGCTTCTTGCTTCTGGCATGAGCGGAATCTACGGCGGCAATCTGGTGGCGTCGACCGTCGAATACGCAGCCGACTGTCGGACATTTGGCAATGCGGCACGCGACGAACGCTACTCGTGAGACGGAAGCCTCGGAAACCATCCGCTTCAACCCTGCTGGCGAAAGATGGCAGCCGCGTGAAGCAACGAAAGTCGCCGATCCGTTGGTCCTGGCGTCAGCACCCCTTGGCTTGCGCTAATAGAAGCGGGATTCCAAGACCTGCATCGCCAGCGGATACTCACAAAGACTTACGCGCGTCGCCTGCTTTCTTTTGCGGAGAAAGGCGCAGCGTGCAGGGGACAAAAAGGAGACGCCCATGACGAGTACATGTGAAGCTGTCCACTGTTTCGACCGAGGAACGGTGAGATTCGCTATCTATCCAGAAGGCTTTGATGGCCCTCGTGTCCTCGCTGAAGTTTCAGAGGATGCGCTGCGGGATGTATTCGGTGCCCGTGGAGGGCCGGACAGCCTGTTGGAGGCCTGCCAAGCGAACTTCAAGATCATTGAAGAAACCACCGTCGCGCGGCATTTGCGTCGACCTCGGGAACCCATTACGCTGGAAATAGCGGACTTCTCCAGCACAGCGCCATGGCGGGAGGACCAACGTTCCGTTACTCCGTCAATCAAGGATTTCAATGAACAGGCCCACGTACGTAACGCCCGATGAATTGACAAAGCGTATGACGGAGGCCACTGGCTTTGAAGATTTGTTGGAGAGGATCATCAGCGCCAGCGACGAATACGCCGCTGCCATTGACGAGTGGGAACGCATGCTGGAGGACCAGCGACGAGGTTCGCGCGTAGATGCGGCGGTGTGGCACGAAAAGCTTGAAGCACTGAACACGGCCTTCGCACGGTACGTGGGTCTGGCGAATTAGGAGCGGCGACGACGAGGGTCGGGCAGCAAGCGGCGGCCACTCCCTGGAATCACGCGCGGCTGTATTAGGGCCTTTGGCGGTTCTATCGCCCGAAATGCACGAACGACAGCGCCTTTGCCTGTCCGGCTGTTCGCTCGCCGCGAGGCTCCGGTGGACCGAGCGGGGGCAACCCGATTGAATCGAACCGAAGGCGCGGCCGGATGTCGGACAGCTGGCAATGTGAGGCGCGCGCCTCTTCCACATTGGGGGGAAAAGTGGCAAGGTGCCCTACCTAGGTCGCACTTGAGGTCACTATGGCAGCACGCTCGATTGCATCTCTCTCGCTCAGCTTCGGCCTGGTCTCAATCCCGGTCAAGCTCTACTCGGCTACGGAGTCCTCCGAGACGATTCCTTCCTGCTTGCTGCTGGCAAAAGACGGCAGCCGCGTGAAGCAGCAGTACGTGTCGGAAAAGGACATGAAAACCGTCGTCGCTCGGAGCGAGATGATCAAAGGCTACGAATCGAAAAGGACCAGTACGTCCTTTTTCAACCCGAGGAGCTGAAGGCTCTTGAGGAGGGCTCAAGCCATGTGATCGACATCGTCGCATTCATCCCCGAGAAGGAAGTCGACCCTATCTACTACGACAAGGCCTACTTCCTCGCACCGGACAAGCGCGGGGGCAAGCCCTATAGCCTGCTGCGGGCGGCCATGCGGGAAAGCGGGCGGTGTGCGCTTGCGAAATGGGCTTGGAAGGGCAAGCAGTATGTGGTCCAGGTCAGGGCAGCTGAAGATGGCTTGGTGCTGCAACAGCTGCTCTATGCGAACGAGGTGCGTTCGCTGGCAGACCTCAACATCGAAAACACGCAGCCCACACCTGCCGAACTGAAGCTTGCCCTACAGCTCATCGATCAGATTTCGCAAGATACCTACGATCCAACCATGTTCGAGGATGAAGAAAAGGCGCGCATTCTCGCGGCGATCGACGCGAAGATCGCGGGCAAGGAAGTCGTCGCGGCGCCGCACGCACGCGATGACACCGGCGGCAAGGTGATCGATCTGACCGAGGCGCTTCTGGCGAGTCTGAAACGCAAGCCCGCCACCGCCGCAGCGGTCAAGGTGCCGGGCAAACCAGTTGAAGCCGAGACCGGCGCCAAGCGCAAAGGCGTCAAGCGTGCTGCGAAAGCTGAAGAGTCCGAACAGGTCCCAGTCGGTAGCCGCGCCAGGAAATAAGCCGGCGTCACGCTGGCTCAAGGCCCATGGGATCGCACACGCTTCGGGGCGTTCAGGAGTTGCTCGGGCTCTCCCGCAGCGCCATTGTTCAGTTAGTCAAACTGGGTTTCGTCAAGCCTGAAAGAGGGGCGCGTCGCGCCTACGAGTTCTCGTTCCAGGATGTCGTACTGTTGCGAACCGCCCATGAGCTTCGCTCGGCAAGCATTCCGACCGCCAAGATCCTTCGAGCGCTGCGCAGGCTCAAAGACGAGCTTCCCGCCGATGCACCTCTATCCGGGCTGAGGATTACCGCCGTCGGCAACGATATCGTCGTTCGCAATCGCGATTCCCAGTGGGCTGCAGACACTGGCCAGCTTCTCATGGACTTCGATGTGGGGGTCCAAGCTCAGCGCGGTTCGGAAGCGGTCATCCGTCCGCTGGAAGCCGCTCGTAAAGCGGTTCCAGTCGCACACGGCTCGCCGGATGAGCTTTTCGCGCAAGCTCAGGCGCTGGAGGACATTGACATTGCAGCAGCCAAACGAATCTATGCAAAAGCAATCGCCACGGCGCCCGGGTTCACGAATGCCTACTTGAATCTGGGCGCTCTCCTCTGCGAGAGCGGCGATTGCGACGATGCTGTCCGACTTTTTACCAAGGCCATCGAGCACCAGCCTCTCGAAGCTTTGCTGTACTTCAACCGTGCAGTGGCTCTTGAAGATTTAAAGCGGTTCGGGGAGGCCCTAGAAAGCTACGACTTGGCTCTGCAACTCGATCCCGAGCTTGCCGATGCACATTTCAACGCTGGGCGCCTGCATGACGAACTAGGCCACCAGCAACGAGCCATCAGGCACTACAGCGCCTACAGGAGGCTGTCCAAGTGAGGCCGCATCATCAGTCCACCGCGCCCATGGTCGTCGAAGACGCCTGACGCCAGTGCATTTCGAGCGTATCAACTTCCGCGGAACGTCAGCTTTGAAGTGCAGAGGTATGTGCGCCCGGCACGTGGGTAAAGCAAAGTTCCATCCCTCTTCTCTGCGCCGATGGCCTCGTCACGCGGGAAACTCGAACCTGGTTTCACATGCCTCGCAACGGACCGCAAGTTGGCTGTCGACGGGTGAGGGCATCAGTCGCTCAAGGCGCCCATCGAGGAAGCACGCCGGGCACGGCAGCGGCTCATCAGGAAACGAGAGCGCTCTGTGCCAAGCAATTACCCAGTCTTCGATCACAGTCTCCGTCGCGCCCTCAGTTTTAAGGAACCGGAGCAGTTCAAATTGAAGACTTTCCATTGCCATCGCGCTCTCCAACGGATTGAACGGGAAAGTATGTTCCTGGGGAGGCGCCGACTTCGGCCGGGCGGCGCGAGCCGCCCGGATGACGCTCAATCGGTGCTGATCTCGATGCGACGTGGCTTCGCATGCTCCGCCTTGGGAATGTTTAACGTGAGCACGCCGTTGACGAGCTCCGCACGAACCTTTTCCGTATCCAGCTCGGCGCTGAGCGTGAAGGTCCTGTGGAAGCGAGCCGATCCTACTTCGGTATGGCTCGACCGGAGGCCTTCCGGCAGGGCGAGGGCGATTTCGGCGTCGATGGTGAGCGTCCCCGCCTCCACCTGCAGGTTCAGCTTATCGCGCGGCACCCCGGGCAAGTCTGCATAGAGCGTGATGCCGTTGGCATCCTCGAGGACATCCACGGGAGGCGTCAAGGCGGCATCGCTGTAGCGCATTCCGGAGGATTCGGCTTTCGCCGGAGCGGTAGACACGCTCTCCTGGCTACGAAGTTCGTTCATTTCTGACCTCCTTTCTTCACTGAAGGGCAATGCGACGCGGCTGTGCCGAGGCTCGTCGCTGGACGGTGATCTGAAGCACGCCATCTTGGTACTTGGCCTGGACGGCCTCCGGATCGGCGTCTTCGGGCAGGCTGATGACGCGCCGAAAATCCCCCGCGAACCGCTCGTTGATGTGGACGGCCGCCTGATTGGCGGTGGCCGCCCGATCGGACGTTGGAAGGCGCGAGGCGCGCTGCCCGGCGATCGTCAAGACCCCTCGATCGAGGGAGATGTCCAATGCGTTTGGTTCCACACCTGGGGCGAAGGCATAGATTTCCATGGTCTGAGGTGTGCCCCCGACGTTGAGCGCCGGGAAACCGCTTCGCCCAAAGCCGCGGATGGTGGGCGACAGATCGAAAGCCTGCTGCATTTCGCGCTGCAGGCGATCCATCTCGGCGAACATGTCGCGCGGAAACAGGGATCGATACATAGCGAATACCTCCATTCGGGTTGAATAGAGCGCCGGAGGCGTCCTTCCAGCGCTTCCGTTCCCGAATTAGGGTCAGCGAAATAGCTTTTCAAGATCCGACCACCAAGCCCTAGTGGCCCGCTCGTCACCCCTGGCGTGCTTGGCTGGTGGCTGTCTAGCCTGCAGCTCGCAAAGGCAGTGCGACGTCATGCTTCCTAGCACGTTACGCGCTGTCCGCGGAGCCCAGCAGGTCGGCAAGGCGCGCTGCACGCGCTAACTGAAACATTCCCTTGGCTCGGCCCAAGTCAGTCGTCGGAGGGATCGCGTAATAGAATGTAAATTGCATGTAAATACTTTGGTTTCTGTAGTTCATCGCGAAACCTTGCGGCTATCGTATTCATCCGCAGTTCAGGCTGCGATTGCAATCCCAACAAATCGTAGGTGCCACAGAGGCATTGGATCTGATGCGCACCACTGAGGAGTTCTTCAGTGAAGACTACGTTGCGAGCACTCACCGAGATCAGACTTCGCCACTCAGAGTACGCGCTGCCGCCTGGCAGCCAGCTTGATGTCGGCTGCGATCACCTGTGGATTCCAGACAATCCCGCCACCAGGGAAAGGCTCAACCGGAAGGTTGAATTGGGCAATCGCCTGTATGGGCCCGGGACCCATTGGATCGAGAGACGGCAAGCCTGAACGCCTGTCGGGCCATCAGGCATTGTTGCGCGGTTCCTTCTGTCATGAGCGCAAATCCACCGGGCCAACCCCATTGGGTTGAGCGTCCTGCATCTGCTGACTGGCGGCTCTTTCGATGTAATCGTGGATCCAGAAGCGTGCTTTGTCGGCAAGGGCGGACCTAGCAGCCTCTTCGTTGTCATCTGGCCGAACAAGGGAAAGTCGGCACATGACAGCTGATGAGCGTTTCACGACCGCGGTGAATTGCTTCCCGTCTCTTTCGACCGCCATGCTCCACTCAGCCGGCGCCAGAGGCGCCAACGTCGTTCGCGCACTGAGCTTGTCCAGATTCATTTTTTTTCTCCAAGTACTACTTTGAAACCAACGCAAGTCAACTGCTTGCAGCGGATCCGAAAGCAAGCAGAGGAGATGCTTGCATGTCAGCAGCCCGATTCAATGGGTCTTTTTCACAGCTATGACTTGAAATCGGCCTTGGCAGTTCATTCCTACCCGAAAATTTCCAGAGCGCTCACTCCCAAAGGATTCAACTTGGTGTCCACCATACTGAATGGCAGGAATATCGGTATTTCTCGTCGAGGACAACGAGCAAATCAGGGAGCACCTGATTCCCGCGCTCGCCGATCTGGGGTCTGCAAGCGTGCTGGCAGTTGCCCAAACTGAAGACGAGGCCGTCAATTGGCTTGCCCATCATAAGGGGCAGTGGGATCTCGCCGTTGTGGATCTCTTTTTGGCGCAAGGATCGGGGCTTGGCGTTGTCCGTTGGTGTCGAGGGCGTGACCGCCATCAGAGGGTCGCTGTGCTCACCAACTACCCGACAGACTCGATGCGGGAAGCGTGCATCGAGGCAGGCGCCGATGCTTTCTTCGACAAATCGACGCAGCTCGAAGAATTTTTCGATTTCTGCCTTCAGCAACGTTAACTCCTGCGCGTAGCCTTTCTGTAGCGAGGGGGAGTGCAGCGAGTCGAGCGTCGACCGGGCTGGCCGGTCCCGGGCTTTCAGTGCTGCGCATCGAGTTCGTGCCGATCTCGCCCCTGCCGGGCACCAATCCCTGACGCACGCGGCCCGGCACGGCCGCACAAGTCCGTCTTTGCAATCGGTCCTCCGACGCCGACGCCTGTGGGAGATGGAGGCGCTGGGCTACCACGCGCTAGTCGATGGCCAGAAGGGCTGCAAGTCATCCTGGCGAATGGCGCACCGCCGCTCGAGATCGCCGCTTGCCCGGCGACCGACTTGCGCCCAGGCGGCCGGTTCCAAGAAGGGCGCGTGAGATCCACCGCCAAAACCCGCCATCGAAAGGTTTGGCTACTTTGCTACTTTGGCTATGAAGCCGACCCGTCATCTCCGCAGTCAATCCGGAGAGTGGCCAACCCGCAGGGGCGGCCCCCAACGGCCCCAAGCCGAATAATGCTGTTCAGCAGTTGTTCAGAGAACCGTCGCACCATCGGCTTTTCCTCCGACCATCAGCTGGTCTTGCCCGCCTCGGCGGGCTTTTTCGTGAGCGGCGGAAATCGTTTGCTGTGTTCTTTGCAGCTAAGCTCGCTTCGCCGGCACGGCGCCCTTCCGCTTCACCTTGATCCAGTCCCGGCTGCGGCTGCCTGGTACGTAGATGCTGTCATCCCGCTTGGCCACCAGACCCTCCAACTTCAGGCCCAGCACAGCGTCGTTAAAGATGCGCGGAATGTCCTCCTCAAAATGGCCTACGGCCAGCACATTGTCGGGGCTAGGGTCCAATAGTTCGCGAGAAGCGCCTTGCGCTGCAGCAGCGTGTTCTGAGTGATGTCAATCCCATGGTCAACCATCAGGTCGAATACCGCGTAGCCAACCGGATCGCAGCCCTCAAACCAACGGCGCCGGCGCGCGCGGGCATGCAGCCGATTGAAGTCCGAGCGGCCGAGATCGATCTCGCCGTCGACCACATACGGCCCACCGCGGACCGATGCAAGTGACTTGGCGATTTCCGGGAACCATGCCGTCGCGTTAGCGCCACCGCGCGTGCGTAGCCTGCACTCCCCGTCCCCAAACATTGCCGTGAGCCGGTAGCCGTCGTACATGATCTCAAAGATCCACCCCGGAGCAGTCAACGGCAGGGGCCGGTCATCGAGCAGCATCGGCAAATAGTGCGCGAGGTCCATAGGGGCCAAATTGAGAAAATGGCTGTCGGCGGGACGCGCAAAATGCCTCATGCCCACGCGACAGGAAACGATCGCCTCTCCAGGCGAAAGAAATGACCGCGCGCACGACTCCTCGCTTGACGCGGATATGCCAACTCGTTGTATTCTGCGACCTGAAGCGACGTTCTCCGGACTTCCATTGGCGATTCCAACAGCCAAGTGGAGTGCCGCCGCGCCTTACGGAGGTCGCTAGAACTGCCCCTGCCCATCACCGGTGCGGTCATGAACCCAGCGCATGGCCTGCTGCTCGGCGTGACGGGTTGCTTCCGCCTCGGTCCCATACACAACTTCCTCGGTGTCGTTGGGCAGGTGCATCTCTTCCTCGTCTGTGGGAGTTCGAACAAGAACGACGTTCGGCTGATAGCCGCCGCGGACGGGCTCTACGCGCAGCTCAAAGCGGAAGCCGCGGTATTCAAGCGAGTGACCATCGGAAATGGGAGTGCTGGAGTCTGTCGGCATGGTTCTGGCCTCCTGGCAAAGTCGGCTTTTCTGCGGCTGAGGCTTGGTTCGAATCACCTTAGCCTGCCCTCGAAGGCGGGGCGTGTTTCTGGTTCACGTGCGGCGCGCTCCGTTCTTCAAGCGGCACTTGTGTGAGCCTGCATGCCCTGCCCGATCTGACGCAGCAGGAATGGTCATTGGCGACCAGCACGGGATCAGGCACGCCTTTGACCCGAACGTTCTTGGAGCCCGATAGGGGAGTGCTTGCATGCAGGTCTCCTTCGAGCCGGCAGCTTCCGGAGCACGAGGCGCCACGACTGTCGGCCTTGGGTGAGCGATTGGGTAGGAGGCCTCCGACTTCGGAATCGGTGCGACGCCGATTAGGGCTTCTGAAAAGTCACCATAAGTTATCTGCCGTCCGCGTGATTTCCGCCGGGCACCCAAGGAGCATTCGATGGACACTTGGCCAAGTTGTAGCCGATGCCTGAGGAGGCGCCTGTGACGATCGCCAAGGGACGAATGGGAATGGTGGCGGGCCTGAAGAACAAAGCACCAGGTGGCGATGGCAAAGGTCCTACCCTCCCAGCTGATGGCCGAACAACATCGAAAACAGGCGGCGCCAGGTTCTGGCGAGGACACGTGACTGTTGTGAACACGAGTTCAAACTAGGCCATGGAGTGGGTTGCTTGGCTTTTCGGTGAAGGCTCGGATCTCGAAATCTGGCAGATGGCAGCGCGGGCGATGGTGATGTTTTTTATCGCGCTGCTTTTAATCCGGGCCTCGGGTCGGCGCTCCTTCGGGCAGCACACGCCGTTCGATGCCTGCGTCACCGTACTGTTGGGCGCAGTACTGAGCCGGGCGGTGGTTGGGGCGTCTCCGTTCTTGGCGACCGTTGCGGCCGGCGCGGCGCTCGTCCTGATCCACCGGGCGATGTCGATCGCGACGGCTCGCTGGCCGCGCTTTGAAGACATGGTGAGCGGCCGGGAGGTGGTGATCATCCGCGACGGCTTTCTCGATCGACGGGCCATGCTCAATGCGCTTCTGACAGAGCGCAATCTCTATGAGGCGGTGAGGCAGAAGCTCGGCAGTTCAGATTTCTCGGGTGTCGCCTTGGCTATCCTCGAGCGCGACGGGAAGATCACCGTCATCGAAAGGAAAGTGAGGGGATGAGATTCACGCTGACATGGGCCGACGAACTTCGTTCACGCTGCGCCGGCGCCCAGACGCGGAACCTATTTGATCCTGATCGAACCGCTGCCACTGCGGGGGCAGCGCTTTCGCGTACCTCAACGAGATGAGCATTTTTGTCATACGTCATGCGGAAAAGTCGACACCGGACGATGTCGTCCGGGCGGTGGACGAATTCGGCCGGCCTAGCCCACATGAACTGAGCGTGCTCGGTTGGCAGCGCGCGGGCGCGCTTGCCGCTCTGCTGGGCAATGCGAACAGGTTGGCGAAAAGCGGTCTCGAGCAGCCGCGCCACCTGTTCGCCGCGCGACCAACGGCTGACGAACCGAGTGCGCGACCGTTGCGAACGCTGCAGCCGCTGGCCGACGTTTTGGGTCTTGCGATCTCACTGGAATTCGCGGTGGGCGAGGAGAAAAAGCTGAGCCGCCGGCTCGAATTGCTCGACGGCTGCGTGCTCGTGTCATGGGAACATAAGGCCATCATGGCTCTTGCGACGCTACTGCTAGTGCAGTGCGCTCGAAATAGTGGAACTTAATAGATGCGGCACACTCCGACCTCGATGGAGGTCGCAGCCATGCGCATTGCCCCGAAGATCGAACTGGATGCCGCTGTTCAACGAGAGCTGACGGCCTTGGCGCGACGAGGCCGAGGCCGCG
>NZ_JBFTHX010000077.1:0-10511 GCF_056394465.1 Variovorax sp. 10N432 | reverse complement strand
ACGTCGAAATAGTTCATCGCCATCCAGGTCAGCACCGCGCCCAGCATGAACAGCGCGCCGTGCGCGAAGTTGATGACGTTGAGCAGGCCGAAGATCACTGCGAGCCCGAGGCTCAGGATCGCGTAGAACGACCCGTTGACCAGCCCCAGGAGGAGTTGGCTCAACAGAGCGGAAACAGGAAGACCAAGTATCGTCATACGCCAAGCAGTTCGTTGAGCACCGGCATCTTGGCCTCGAGTTCGGCAGCGCCGAACTTCTCGACGATGCGGCCATGCTCCATCACGTAGAAGCGGTCGGCCAGCGGCGCCGCGAAGCGGAAGTTCTGCTCGACCATCACGATCGTGTAGCCCTTGCCGCGCAGCGTGTGGATCATGCGGGCCAGCGCCTGCACGATCACCGGCGCCAGGCCTTCGGAGATCTCGTCGAGCAGCAGCAATCGGGCGCCGGTGCGCAGGATGCGGCCCACCGCCAGCATCTGCTGCTCGCCGCCCGACAGCCGCGTGCCCTGGCTGTGGCGGCGCTCGGCCAGGTTCGGGAACATCGCGTAGATCTCGTCGACCGACATGCCCTTGTCGGCGCTCTTGAGCACCGGGGGCAGCAGCAGGTTCTCTTCGCACGAGAGACTGGCGAAGATGCCGCGCTCCTCGGGGCAGTAGCCGATGCCCTGGTGGGCTATGCGGTGCGTCGGCATGTGGATGGTTTCGGTGCCGTTGACCTTGATGCTGCCCTTGCGGGTGCCGGTCAGGCCGAGCACCGCGCGCATCGTCGTGGTGCGGCCGGCGCCGTTGCGCCCCAGCAGCGTGACCACCTCGCCGGGCTGCACCACCATGTCGACGCCATGCAGCACGTGCGATTCGCCGTACCAGGCCTGCAGGCCCTTGATCTCCAACGCTGGGGTGGCCATCAATGCGCCCCTTGCAGCTGACCGTCGGTGGTGCCCATGTAGGCTTCCATCACCTGTGGATTGCGCGACACCTCGGCATACGGCCCCTCGGCCAGCACGGCGCCGCGCTGCAGCACCGTGATGGTGTCGGCGATGGTCGAGACCACGCTCATGTTGTGCTCCACCATCAGGATGGTGCGACCCGCCGACACGCGCTTGATGAGTTCGGCCACGCGGTGCACGTCCTCGTGACCCATGCCCTGGGTGGGCTCGTCGAGCAGCATCAGCTCCGGCTCCATCGCCAGCGTGGTCGCGATCTCGAGCGCACGCTTGCGGCCGTAGGGCAGGTTCACGGTCAGCTCGTCGGCCAGGTCCTCGAGGCCGACTTCGGCCAGCAGCACGCGGGCTCGGGCATCGAGCGGCTTCAGCGACTTCTCGCTCTTCCAGAAATGGTAGCTGGTGCCCAGCGCGCGCTGCAGACCCAAACGCACGTTCTCGAGCAGAGTCAGGTGCGGGAACACCGCCGAGATCTGGAACGAGCGGATGATGCCCCGCCGCGCGATCTGCGCCGGGCGCTCGTTCGTGATGTCCATCCCGTTGAAGAGAATGGTGCCGGAGGTCGGCTCGAGGAACTTGGTGAGCAGATTGAAGCAGGTCGTCTTGCCCGCGCCGTTGGGTCCGATCAGCGCATGGATGGAGCCGCGAACGACCGAGAGATCGACCTTGCTGACCGCGGTGAAACCCTTGAATTCCTTGGTGAGCTGGCGTGTCTCAAGAATAGCGCCGTTTATCGAGATCATTAGTACTTTGCACTCAAGGCGAATCGCGATCCTACGAGACAGGATCGAGAAAAAGCTCATTCGCGCTACAACTACGCGTCAAAGCTAGACGTAGAACCAACTGTTCCACTTGACAAATCAATACAGTCCTCGAAGATCAAGACGGGGAGTATCTGCATCAACCGGGCGAGTTTCTTTTTCTCATATGGCGTTGCAATTGAAAACTTGAACCTTCCGCTGTGACATGGAGCTTCGCAGACTAACGGGTTTCCACATCGCAGACAAAGACTGATGAGTTATCGCCTTTATGCTGTTCAAGCATGGCATCTTCGATATCTGAAAATTTTAAATACCGATGGGGAGCGAAGAAGGCGAAGCGCTGAAGATCCTTTCTTCCGCGCGGCAACGCAGGCTTCATGCTGGTCTCGCTGCTAGAGCTGCCAATGGTCCAGTACGGGTCCGCCCAATCGGCACGGGAGAGGCCTGAACGCAGGCGACACGCGTTTGCCCGCAAGCCACATGCCCGAAGGTCTAAGCCCATCTTTTACGCCGATCAGCATGGGGAGTTCAAGGCGTGGCGCATGCGCGGATGCCCCATTTAGTGAAACTACTTTTCTCGCCATGCCTCATCGGCATCGCTGCCTACAGAAGCGACGGCGATCCCTCGGCCTCACAATGAACTGAGGCCCGTTTCGCGCACCGTAGATGAACGCGCCCTCGAGCCTGGCTGGTCTTCGATGCCGCGTTGCTGGAAGATGCTCCTACCGCGGGCGCGCCGAGCAAATCGCGGCGACCCATACCAGGCCAGCGCCCGCGCCGTCGAAGAGGCTTGCGCATCCCGGCGACGACCTAGCGTGCCTTCAAGGCGGCGCGGCAGTCCCTGGCGCCCGCGGCGGGCATCCCGGATGGCATCGCCCGCCTGCGCCTGCTCGAAGCCATGCACTGGCTGCTGGAACGTGGCATCGTCCTGCACGGCCCTCTCGTGCTCCGAACTGAATCTGCTGTCGCGGGGCCTGATCCCCGGCGCAGCCTGCCGGCTGCCAACGTCCGGTTACTGCTGTCGCTGCTGTTGTCTGCGGGCGCAGGCCGTACAGCGGTCGCGCGATGCTTCTCGCACCTGACCTCACCTGGCCTTCCCAGCAATGGCGATGCGTATCGACCATACCCGGAATGGCGATCATCTCTGCGGCGTCTATCACTTCGGCGCCACCATCTTCCAGATTCGTGCCGAGGGCGGCAATGGTGCCGTCGGCAATCAGGATATCGCCCTTGGTCAAATTGCCGACTTTGGCATCCATGCTGACGATCGTGGCGCCTCGAACCAGAATCTTGCGAGGCGCTCTTGCCGGCGGCGTGACGAGTTGACCGCCTAGATCGGACATTGTTGATTTCTCCTGGGCAGAAACGGTTCCAGCCAGGCATGTGGCTGCAGCGAACGTCAGCGCAGAACGGCGCGTAATAGGCGAACTCATATTTTCCTCATGAGTGGATAGGCTGGATGGGTATGGGCATTTGCCTTCACTGGCCCATGCGACGGAATTTACAGCCTGGAGAATTTCAGAGAAACACCCAAGGTGCAATTTAAGATTTCCGAGCATCGGAAACATGAATCGATTGACCCATCGCTGCCTCTCATTCAACTCGCCAAGCGCGGCAATCTTGCGGTCGCGAAGACCCTACCCACAAGCAATTTCGTGGCACGACAGCGGGTAAGTCGACAGCGCCAGGGCATTGGCCGCGCAATAAGGTCGCACGCTCAGACCCTGCTCGAGGCGGCGCTGTTCATGGTCGCGCCAGAAGGCTTGGTATTTGCTGCACCATCGCGTGGCCTATTCGCCAGTCCACGCGTACTCGCCCCGCTCCCGCGACTTCTACTGCATCTGCCTGATCCGTCATCGAGCTCTCCATTGCAAGGAGATCTGACGATCACCGATGACGCCGCATCACGCAATGACGGGGTATATCGGACATTCACGTAGGAACGGAGATGGCTCCCCGCCCCCCGCACAGATCCGCACGTGCGGCACTACCGCGTCCTCACCGCCGAATAGAGGCGGATCCCGACCGCCGGCAACAAGGAAACCCTGGGCGATTCACCGCATCATTTGACGAATGACTTTGCCTCCTGCCGTATCAGGTTGGCCATCTCCAGACCTGCCGCCGACAGCGGCACGTCCGCGCGGCGCGCTAGCACCCGGTTCATGGCGAGGCCGAGCAGGCGCGAGAATCCGACCTCCTTGGGGCGGAACTCGTCCTGCACAGCCCGCTTCGTCAGTACGGCATAGCCCAAGCCGTCGCGCACGAAGCGCCCGATGAGCGGCACGCCCAAGTTCGTCACCTCGGCCACGATGCGCAGTGACACGCCTTCCTCGCGAGCGAGCCGGTCCAGTTGGACGCGCACGAAATTGCCGCTGCCCGCCACGATGAGCGGGATGTCCGTCAAGTCGGCGATCTCCAGCTCGCGCCGTCTGAACAGCGGGCTGTCGGGCGGGCCGACCAGGAACAGGTCTTCGGTTACCAACGGGGTGAAAGAAAGTTTCTTGTTCGACGCCGGGTTGGTGAGGATGCACAAGTCCATTTCGGCGCGCAGCAGCAGCACCTCCAGCTCGCCAGTCAGCTCCACTGTCATCTTCAGTAGCACGCCCGGATAGCGGGAATGGAACTGCCGTACGACGGAGGGGAAGAGTGATTCGGTGAACGAGGGAGGCCCTCCGAAGGCTAGTTCGCCGCGCGGTTGCGGGCTCTCGGCCGCCAGAGTGGCCTGCAAGCGGTCCACCTGCCGCACGATGGAACGGGCCTCCACCAGCAACTTCTCGCCCGCCGTAGTGAGCGTGATGCCCCTGGCATGCCGCAGCAGCAGCAGGGTGCCGAACTCCTCTTCCAGTGCGCGGATCTGGTTGCTCAGCGCCGGCTGCGACACCTGCAGAACGCGCCCCGCGGTGGTGAAGCTGCCCCGCTGTGCCACAGTGACGAAAGAACGCATCTGCCGTATGTCCATGACTCGGATCGTCCATAACGTAGTTACATGGAACATATTCTAAGAATGCATGGCTCCCGTTCTTAGACTAGGGGCCTGCCAGGGGACTTTCCCCTGGTTCTTTCTTTCAGCAAAGGGCAAGGCCATGAAACCGACGGAGTCGCCCGCGTTGCGCGCGGGCCAGTTGCTGATACCGGCCATGGAACGCATTAGCTTTGGCAAGCCTTTCGTGGAGACCGTGGCAATGGAAGTCGAGCGGGCGGGCGTGCAGCGCATCTTCCTGGTGGTGAGTGGGTCGCTCAATCGGCGGACCGACGCCATCGAGCAGTTGCGCGCCCGGCTCGGTTCGCGCTTCGTGGGGCAGTTCGATGTCATACCCCAGCACGTGCCGCGCGACGCCGTGCTACGCGCGGCGGATGCGGCCCGCGCGGCAGGCGCGGATCTGCTGGTCAGCGTAGGCGGCGGCTCCGTCACCGACGCGACCAAGACCGTTCGCTTGTGCCTGGAGCACGACCTGCGCACCTTGGACGCTTTCGAGCCCTTCCTGCTGCGTTCGGACCCGAAGACGGGCGCCCTGACTGCGCCAAGCTTCCGCCCACCCGTCATCCGCCACATCGCGGTGCCAACCACACTCTCCGGCGGCGAGTTTGCGCCCACGGCCGGCTCCACCGACCCGCTGCGCAAGCTCAAGCAGGGCATCCGCCACCCGGGACTCATTCCGTATGTCGTGGTGCTGGACCCATGGCTTGTGCGGCACACGCCTCTGGATACCTGGCTCTCTACAGGCATCCGCTGCGTGGACCATGCGGTGGAAGGCTATTGCTCGCTGCAGGGCAATGCCATGTCCGATGCCTGCTCGCTGCTGGCAATGCCGTTGCTGGCTCAGGGCTTACGCGACTGCAAAGCGGACCCCGGCAGCGTGGAGGCGCGCGCTGCATGCCAGAACGGCATGTGGCTGGCGCAGATCGCGATGTGGTCCGGCGTTCCGATGGGAGCCAGTCATGGCATCGGCCATGTGCTGGGCGGCGCCATGGGCGTGCCGCACGGCTATTGCTCCTGCGTGACGCTGCCCAGCGTGCTGCGCTTCAACGCCGCCACGGGCGGTGCGCGGCAGGCGGAGTTGAGCAAGGCCCTGGGCCAGCCCGGCGCTGCGGCGGCAGATGCCATCGCGCAGTTGATCGCGGATCTGGGCCTGCCCGCCACTCTGCGCGGCGTGGGCCTGGGGCCCGAGCGCTTTGACGAAATCGCCGAGAAGTCGATGCTCGACCGGTGGGTGCACACCAACCCCCGACCCATCAGCGGACCCGCCGACATCCACCAGATTCTGTCCATGGCTGCCTAGGAGTATTCGATGACGAGCGAACCGAAGTTGAGGAGCACGCTGCGCCGCCTGACGGCCCTGGGGCTGCTGGCGTCCCTGGTACCGCTCACGGCACAGGCACAGGCATACCCTGACCGGCCTATACGGCTGATCGTGCCCTATCCTGCGGGCAATGCGGCGGACATCCAGGCCCGGCTGATCGCTCAGAAGCTTGCGACCCACCTGGACCAGCCGGTGGTCGTCGACAATCGCGCTGGCGCTACCGGGCAGATCGGCATCAGCGCCGTGGCGCGCTCGGCGCCGGACGGCTACACGCTGGTGATGGGCCAGGTGAGCGCCTTCGCGGTGGCGCCGCACACCTTCAAGAACCTGCCCTACGACGTCCGCAAGGACTTCGTGCCGGTGGCACAGGTGTCGTCCAACTCTCTGGTGCTGTACGCCAATGGCAAGGTGCCGGCGAACAACCTGCAGGAACTGATCGCACTGTCCAGGAAGCAGCCTGACCGATTTACCTACGGTACCAACGGGGAAGGCGGCCTGCCGCACCTGATGATGGAGCTGCTGATGGCCAAGACGGGCGTCAAATGGGTCCACGTGCCCTACAAGGGTGTCGGCCAGATTTCCACCGACGTGTTGTCCGGCCAGATCGACCTGGCGCTCGACTCCTACGCGGGGATGATCGCCTACGCCAAGGACGGCCGGCTCAAGGCCCTGGCCTCCTCGGCCGGCAAACGCATCGATGCCTCGCCCGACCTGTCTACCTTCCGCGAATCCGGCGTGCCGGATTACGAGGTCTACGGCTGGTTCGGCCTCTTCGCGCCGGCCGGCACGTCATCGCAGATCGTCAACGTCCTGAACGCAGCGGTGAACTACTCCTTGCAGGAACCGGACGTACAGGCCAGCCTGCGCAACGTGGGATACGAGCCCGTGGCCGGTACGCCGGACCAGTTCAACCAGACCTTCCTCAAGTCTTACGAGCTCTGGGGTCAGGTCGTGAAAAACATCGGCTTCGTGCCGCAGTAAGGACCCTTCATGGACAACAAGATGCAAGAGACCACTTCCCCCCGCTTCGAGGCGTTCGGCTGGCAACAATGGCCCGACCATTTCTGGCATTCGTACCAGTTCCGGCGTGGCCTGGGCGAGACGCAGGAAGGCGGCGGTGCGATCAGCGAATGCTTCCAAGTCGCCAGCCGGATCGTGCCGGGCGACGATGAAAGCTGGTTCGCCGAATGGGAGCGGATCGCCAAGCGGAACATGGAGCGTGGAGACGCGGCGGCGCTGGCCGGCCACCGCCGTACCGCCATGAACTGCTGGCTCAGGGCGGCCAACTATTTCCGCATGGCCGAATTTTGGCTGCCACCGGAAGACCCGCGACGCTTGGCGACATTCACGCTGTGCGAGCAGGCGTCCCACAAGCACTTGGGGTTCCTCGACATTCCCGGCGAGGTGCTCGAGATCCCTT
This sequence comes from Variovorax sp. 10N432, assembly GCF_056394465.1. NCBI lineage: Bacteria > Pseudomonadati > Pseudomonadota > Betaproteobacteria > Burkholderiales > Comamonadaceae > Variovorax > Variovorax sp. 10N432. Next base: position 3,089 of record NZ_JBFTHX010000077.1, on the reverse strand, counting down.
ACGAGAACGGCACGACCCTGCCGGCGTACTTTGTTCGCTCGCCCCACGGCGGCGCGAAGCAGCCCGTGCTGATATCCTTCGGCGGGCTCGACTCGTACAAGGACGAACTGTGGTTCATGACCGGTCGGGGTGCGTTGCAGCGTGGCTTTTCTATCCTGCTAGTCGATGGCCCCGGCCAGGGCGGCGCGCTGAGGCGCCAAGGGCTCGTGTCCCGCTTCGACTACGAGGTGCCTGTGGGCCGCTGCGTGGACTGGCTGCTGGCGCGCGGCGACATCGACCCGGGCCGTATCGCGCTGAGCGGCTCCAGCCTGGGTGGCTACTATTCCGCGCGCGCCGCGTCGTGCGACCACCGCATCGCCGCCTGCATCTCGCATGGCGCGATCTGGAACATCCAGCAGCGCTACAGCCCGCGCGGGGAGGACCACGGCCTCGCCATGCACATGAAATGGGTGTTCGGCGCCGGCAGCATGAAGGAGGTGGTGTCGCGAGCTACACCCTTCAAGCTCGAAGGCGTGCTGTCGCAGATGCGCTGTCCCTACCTCATCCTGCATGGCGGACACGACACCTTGGGCGTGGAAGACGCAAAGATGGTGTTCGAGCATGCACGCAGCAATGGCGTCGACGTCACGCTGCGCGTGACAGACACCGAGGAAACGGGCGCGGAACATTGCCAGCATGACAACCCCACCCTCGGTCAGGAACTCATGCTCGATTGGCTGTGCGACCGATTCGGGATGCGCCCTTCGGCCTGGTCGGCCCGAGAACGTGTTCAAAGCCTGAATACGGTCTGTTGAACTGGCCAAGCAGCAGCGAGATGTCGCAGGTGCAATCCTGAGCGTAGCTACTTCCCCCTCCTTGGAGATACCCATGACTTTCGACATCGGCGCCAGCGTACGAGCCCGCGCGCCCTACCAGTCCATCGTGAGCCGCCCCCGTCTGCGCCTGCCCGACGACGCGCGCGTGGTGCTCTGGAACATCGTCAACGTGGAAGTATGGGAGCCCACCGGCGCCATGCCGCGCGCGGTGCTGTCCCCTCCCATGGGTGCGCCGCTGCTGCCGGACGTGCCGAACTGGGCCTGGCACGAATACGGCATGCGCGTAGGCTTCTGGCGTATCCTCGACGCGATCACGAGCCGCGGCATGCCGGCGACCCTCGCGCTCAATGGCAGCGCGATCAGCGTCTATGAAGAGGCATGCCGCGCGGCGCATGAGGCCGGCTGGGAGTTCATGGGCCACGGGCACGTGCAGCGCCCCATGCACAAGGTGGAAGACCAACGCGCCGCGATCCGCCAAACCATCGACGCGATCCAGCGGTTCACGGGCAAGGCGCCGCGCGGCTGGGAAAGCCCAGGACTCACCGAGACCGACGACACGCTGGACTTCCTGGCCGAGTCCGGCATCGAGTACGTGGCCGACTGGGTGCTGGATGACCAGCCGGTGGCCTTGCATTCGCCCCAGGGCCGCATCACGTCCGTACCCTATACGGTCGATCTCAACGACGTCGTGGTCAGCGCAGTGCAGCAGCAGCCATCCGACGAGATGCTGCGCCGCGGCAAGGCGCACTTCGACCGCCTCTACAAGGACGGCGCGACGCAGCCGCGCGTCATGGCGATCTCCGTGCACCCGTACCTGAGCGGCGTGCCGCACCGCATCGGTTTCGTCGAGGAGCTGTACGACTACGTGTTGGGCCACACGGGTGTGGTCGTGTGGTCGGGCGAGCAGATTCTCGACTGGTTCCTGGAACAGACCGCGGGTCAGCCCAAGGCCCACCCGTGAGCGCTAACCCGTCGCGCTCAGACGCACGCATCCCCCCGCCGCGCGTGCTGGTCGTGTCGTTGGGCGGCACCATCACCATGATGGCCGCATCAGGCGTCCACGGCATCCGTCCGACGCTCACCGCGGACCAACTGCTCGCGGCCGAGCCGCGCCTTGCGCAGGTCGCGCAACTGGACGCGGTCACTCCCATGAGCTTGCCGGGCGCATCGCTGACGCTGCAGCACCTGCGGGAAGTGGCCGCGCTGCTGCGCGCGCATCTTGATGGTGCACCGAGCTCGCCCGTCGGCGCGGTCGTGGTGCAGGGCACGGACACCATTGAGGAAACGGCCTTCGTACTGGATCTGCTCGCGGCGCGGAACGAAGCAACCATCGTCGTCACAGGGGCGATGCGCGGGCCGCAAGCGGCCGGTGCGGATGGGCCGGCCAACCTGCTCGCGGCGGTCGCCACGGCAGCCGACGCTCGCCTGCAAGGTATGGGCACGGTAGTGGTGCTCAACGACGAGATCCATGCGGCGCGCTGGGTCCAGAAGACGCACACTGCGCTGACAAGCGCCTTCGCGTCGCCGGGCACTGGCGCTATCGGCGCCGTGGTGGAAGGGCACGTGCACCTCTTCGCCCGGCCGGAGGGCCACATCACGCTGCCCGTTGAGGCGGTGGGCTGCGATGCGCCGCCAGCAGCGATCGCACAGATCGCACTGGGCCTGGGAGAGGACGGACGCATGCTGCCCGCGCTCGCTTCTCTTGGCTACGTAGGCGCGGTGATCGAAGGGATGGGCGCGGGCCATGTGCCCGCAGCCTGCGTCCAGAACCTGGAGAAACTCGCCGCGGAAATGCCCGTGATCCTCTGCACGCGCGTGCGCGCGGGCCCCGTGTTCACCGGCACCTATGGCTTCCCAGGCTCCGAAATGGATCTGCAGTCGCGGGGCCTGATCCCCGGCGCCAGCCTGCCGGCTGCCAAGGCCCGGCTACTGCTGTCGCTGCTGTTGTCTGCGGGCGCAGACCGTGCAGCAGTCGCGCGATGCTTCTCGCACCTGCCCTGACCCGGCCGAGATGTACCGCGAGGTCGACCGGCAGCGCTCCACACAAAGTGCACAAGCGATGGGTGACAGCAGGGCATCCATCAGGCGCTGCCTACACGGGTCAGTTCAGTTTGAACGATTCGGAAAACGGATCCGGCCTGTACCCAGCCGCATTGAACAGATAAGCGAGGGACTCGTCGATCGCGGAGCGCAGCTTTGCCTGATCCACGCCCAGCACGACACCACGCCGTTTGCGCAGGCGCCCGCCAATGATGACCGTATCGACATTGCTGC
>NZ_JBFTHX010000076.1:0-10921 GCF_056394465.1 Variovorax sp. 10N432 | reverse complement strand
CGCGGTGAACATGTCGCAGCTGAACGCGACCAACCAGAGCGTGGCCGGCAATACGAACGCGATCGGCGCCCTGGGCGACCGCGTGACGCAGAACACGACCGACATCGCCGGCAACACGGGCGAGATCAACACGCTCAAGAACAGCGTGACCAACGGCACGGCAGGCCTGGTGCAGCAAGCTGCAGCCGGTGCCGACCTGACGGTGGGCAAGGCCACYGACGGCGTGGCGGTGGACTTCGCCGACAAGGACGGCAACACCCGCACGCTGAAGAACGTCACGGCCGGCGTCGCCGAYAASGACGCGGTGAACATGTCGCAGCTGAACGCGACGAACGGACGCCTGGGCACGGCCGAGACCAAGATCGAGGGCAACACGAACGAGATCACCAACATCTCGAACAAGCTCGACAACGGCACGGTGGGCCTGGTGAAGCAGGACGCGACGACCCATGCCATCACGGTGGCTGGCGACAAGGCCGGCACCTCAGTGAACTTCGCGGGCACCGAAGGCGATCGCGTGCTGAGCGGCGTGGCCGCGGGCAAGGCCGAAACCGATGCGGTCAACGTCGGCCAACTCAAGAAGGCCGGCCTGGTCGACGCCGGCGGCAACACGCTCGACGCAGTGACCTACGACGCGGGCTCCGACCGCGGCACGGTGACCTTCAACCAGGGTGGCGCTGCGGTGCTGCTGCAGAACGTCGGCGCCGGCAGGGCGAACACCGATGCGGCCAACGTCGGGCAGTTGCGCGATGTCGCCTCCTCGCTGGGTGGCGGCGCCACGATCGATGCCAACGGCAAGATGGTGGCACCGAGCTACACGGTGAACAACGCCACGTACGGCAGCGTGGCGGATGCCCTCAACGGCCTGGCCGGTACGATGGACTCCGCGAAGAATCGCATCACCCAGGTCGAGAAGGTCACGAGCACCTCGCAGGCCAATGCGCATGTGGCCACCAGCGGCGATGCGACGCAGGCGGCCGTGGCCAGCGGCGACAACGCGGTGGCGATCGGCGCCGGCGCGACGGCTTCGGCCGGCAACAGCGTGGCGATCGGCGCCGGCTCGACGACCGGCAATCGCGAGAACACCGTGTCCGTCGGATCGGCAGGCAACGAGCGTGCGATCGCCAACGTGGCGGATGCCGTCATGGACACCGATGCCGTCAACAAGCGTCAGCTCGACTCGGTCGCGGACAGCGCCAAGGCCTACACCGACCAGCGCATGGACCAGGTCCAGTCGGACATCGCCAGCGTCAAGCGCGATTCGAACGCAGCAGCCGCGTCGGCCATGGCGGTGGCGACCCTGCCGCAGTCGATCATCCCGGGGCGGGGCATGGCATCGGCCGCGCTGAGCAACATGGGCGGCGAGTCGGCCCTCGCCATCGGCGTGTCGAAGGTGTCGGAGAACAGCCGCTGGGTCACCAAGATTGCGGGCACGGTCAACACGCGCGGCAACGCCGGCGTGAGCGCAGGCATCGGCTTCCACTGGTAAGTCGGCTTCCGGCTGAATGAAGAAGGGACGTCACGCTGAGCATGACGTCCCTTTTTTTCGTGCAATCGCCCAGCGTGGATTTAACCGACGGTAGGCACGGCACTGTAGTACTTCGTGTGATGTTTCGCTGGGTCCTTTCAGACCCTTCTGATGTTCCGCGATCAATGCGGTCCGTACGATTCTTTGCTGCCTTCCTGCCGATCCCGGAGGCCGCCATCACGGCCGATCGACATCCGCCGACCTCGCGTCGGCATCCATCCTCAACAGAACGCGGCATGCGTGATCCGCAATGCCTGAAGGGAGCCAACATGATCGCCTTGCCTGCCGTGGCCCTGGTCTGGGTCTTGTCATGAGCCGCGCCGCTGCCCGGCGCGCCGGGGTGCTGGCGTACTCACCCCGTTCGCGCGAACTCATCCGCCGCGTGCTGCGTGCACTGGGTCACTCCCCGCTCGTCTTCACGAATCTCGACGAATTCCTGGCATTGGGCCCGGGCGCTGCCCACCTCGATCTGCTGCTGCTGGGCGATATGCCTGATACCGACAGCCAGGGCCGGGCCGTGGCCGCCTGCGCGCACGACCTGATCGGGTCCACCGTTCCGGTGCTCCGCGTGCCCATGCAGCAGCCGGGACGCGCGGTCCGCCAGCGCGGGGCGGTGGGCGGCGGGAAGGTCGCGACCTCGCCGCGCTACTTCAGCGACCTCTATCGCGTCATCCACTCGTTCCTCGATTCGCTCGGATTCGCCAGCACGCCGCGCCAGCTCGCGTGGGACCGCTACGCATTCCATCCGACCGAAAGAATCGTCACCTTCAACGATGAGAAACTGAAACTCGATGCGGTGGACTTCGACATCGCGCTCGAATTGTTCTATGGCGCCGGCCGCCCGGTCGCCGGGGCCTGGCTGACGCGCATGCTGCCGGCCGGCGAGCACGGTGCCAACTGGCATCGCATCGACAACCTGGCCTGCACCATCGACGATCTGCGCGTCGCGCTCGCGCTCGACGGCTCGAACGGCTGGGCCCTGGAGGCCTTGCCGGGCGCCGCCTACCGGCTCGAGAACAGGCCGCCGCAGAGGCGCCAGCCAACTCTTGCGCGCGCACCGCTGGCCGCCGTCCCGAAACCCCGCCGCGCGGTGCCGGCGGCCGACCTGGGCTGAGCGCGCAGCGCCCATGCCAAGCCCGGCCCAGCGGGCGCCGGCTGTGCCGTCGACTGGCGCGTCTTGCGCCGATCGTCTAGTCTCCGCCCGAGCGGTCTTCAGATCGAAGCGGAGTCTCCATGATCAAGGCGAATGTCCTGTGGCGGACTGTCGACTCGGGCACTGTCACGATGGCGTTGGCTTGCGTGCTCGGCGTCGCGAGCTATTTCTTCGGCCAGCCGATGGCCATCGAGCTGCATTGGTTCTGGATGGCGTTGATATCGTTCAGCATCGTCGCGCTGGTGATCCTGCAGTACCTGCGCACCCGTGCCCGCCAGCGCCTCGACGACCAGATCCATGCCATCCTCGATGCGGTGCCGCACGGCCTGTTCTTCAAGGACACGAATTTGCGCTACCAGGTCTTGAACGCCGAGTTCGAGCGCGCCTTCGGCCTGCGCGCGTCGGCGGTCATCGGCAAGAATGATCTCGACGTTTTCGGCACCGCGCTGCGCGATCGCTTCGTCGCCCAGGACCGCGAGCTCATCGCCTCAGGCCAGGCGCGCAGCTTCGACGAAGACATCGTGGTCGACGGCGTCCGGCGCAGTTTCCTGGCGAGCAAGCGCCCGGTCCGCGATCGTCACGGCGAGCTGCACGGCATCGTCGGCGTGGTGGTCGACGTGACCGAGCAGAAGCAGCTGCAGCGCGATCTCGAAGTGGCCCTTGGCCGGCTGCGCATCGCACTCGACGCCGCGGGCATGGGCACCTGGGAATTGAACCTGAGCACCGACGAAGTGCATGCCGACGCGCGGGCGCTGAAGATTCTCGGCATGCAGCGCGGCGAAACAGGCCTTTCCGCGGCTTTTTCCCGGGTGCATCCGGACGACGCCGCTGAACTCGACCGGCGGCTGGCCAGCGCGCGGCAGTCCGACGAAGTCATGGCGTACGAGTGCCGTATCGTCGACGACTCGGGCGCGGTGCGCTGGATCGAGGGCTTTTCCTCGCGGAACCGGCGTCGCGGCGACCACGATTTCCTGATCGGCATCAACCGCGACATCACCGACCGGCGCCTCGGCGAGCTGGCCCTCCGCGACGCCAAGCGCGAGGCCGAGCGGGTGCTGGCGGAACTCGAGCAGTCCCAGGCCAACCTGGCGCTGGCGCTGACGGTCGGCGGCCTCGGCGTCTGGCGCTCGGTGACCCGCGCCCACAAGGATTCCGCCGCGGCCGACATGGCCCTGGGCGACACGGTCATCACGGCCGACCCCAAGATCCGGGAGATCTTCCGCCGGCCCGACCAGGCCGACATCTGCTATCGCGATCTGCTCAGGATGCTGCCTCCCGAGGACCGCTATCGGGCCGGGCGCGCCATGCGCAAGGCTTACCGGCGAGGCCATGGCGCCTACCGGGACCACCTTCGAATCAGCGGCCGCGATGGCGAACTGCGCACGCTCGACGTGCGCGGCAGCGTGACGTCCAGCGTCGAGGACGGCGCCGATCCGGCGTGGGTCACCTTCACGGGCATCGTCAAGGACATCACGCGCGAAGAAGCGCTCAAGGCCGACCTGACCGCCAAGGCCGAGGAGGCGCGCGCGGCGCTCGACGCCAAGCGGCAGTTCCTGGCGATGATGAGCCACGAGGTGCGCACCCCGCTCGCCGGCGTGCTCGGGACCATCGACCTCGTGATCGACACGCCGCTCACGGATGACCAGCGCGCGATGCTCCTGCGCAGCCGGGAATCATCGGTCGCCTTGCTGACGATCATCAACGACATCCTCGACTTCTCCAAGATCGAGGCTGGCAAGCTCGAGCTCGAGAACCGGCCGCTGTCGTTGCACGGGCTGGTCGAGGACATCTGCCTCACGGTGGCCCCGGACGCGCAGCGCAAGGCGATCGGCCTGACATTCGATGTCGACCCGCGGATTCCCCAGTTCATCGTGAGCGATTCGGTGCGCCTGAGGCAGATCCTGACCAACCTCATCGGCAACGCGCTCAAGTTCACCACGGAGGGCGGCGTCACGGTGGCGGCGCGTCGGCCCTCCGAGACCTCGCTGGAGCTGTCGGTCGCTGACACCGGCATCGGCATCGACCCGGCTGCCATCGAGTCGCTGTTCGAGCCCTTCCGGCAGGCCGAGGTCGCCACCACGCGCCGCTATGGCGGCACCGGCCTCGGGCTGACCATCGTGCGGCAGCTGGTCGACCTGATGGGCGGCAGCATCCGCTGCGAAAGCCAGCTGGGCCAGGGCAGCCGCTTCATCGTCACGCTGCCGCTGCGCGCCTGGACATCGGCTGCCGATGCGGCGCCGACCTTGCGTCCGCTGGGGCGTGCGGCCTCGGGCGGCGGGGCGGTCACGCCGATCGGTCGGGGCCGCAAGCTGCTGTTCGCCGAGGACCATCAGCTCAACCGCGAGGTCATCACGATGCAGCTCGCCAAGCTCGGCTTCAGCTGCGATTGCGCCGAGGACGGCGAGCAGGCCTGGGAACGGCTGACGACGCCCGGTGCCGACTACGCCCTGCTGCTGACCGACTGCCACATGCCGCGCCTCGATGGCTACGACCTCGCCCGCCGGGTGCGCGCGCGCGAGGCCGAGCTCGGTCTCGCCCGCCTGCCGATCGTGGCCCTCACCGCGAATGCCCTGCAGGGCGAAGCCGAGCGCTGCCGGGCACTGGGCATGGACGGCTACCTGTCCAAGCCGCTGCAGCTGCTGGACCTTCGCGACGCGCTGGCGGACGTCCTTGATCGCCCGGCTGCGCCGGCCGACGCGCCAGCGGTCGACCAGCCCGTGCCTGCCGCTGCCTATCCGGCGCTCGCCGCGCTGTGCGGCGGCGATCCCGCCGAAGTCGCGCAACTGCTGGGCATCTTCATCACCGCCACCCGGCAGGACCTGGAAGGCTTCGACGCCGCCATCGAGGCCGGTGACCGCGTGCGATTGCGCCAGCTGGCCCATCGGCTCTGCTCGGCTTGCCATCAGCTGGACGAAGAAAGCGCTGTCGCCGCGCTGCGGGCCGTCGAGGCACTGGGGACGGCCGAGGGCGCGGGGTCCGATGCGGTCGCCCAGGGGCTCTGTGCCGCGGCGCGCGGCGAACTGGTGGCGGCGCTGTCGCGCGCCGAGGCCTTCGCGAGCAGACACGGGAGCCTCGTCTGAGCGCTGTCGGGTAGCGGCGGGGCGGCCCCTTTGGGCTTCCGATTTCGTGATTTATGACGCGGTAGCCGAGGTCATGAGGGCTTCCGGCCGTCTTTCGGAATTTTCATTGCCGAGTCGCGCCCCGTTCTCATTCTGTATTCACGCCCTCTTCAATACAGTCCGCGATTCAAGCTGGTAGGGGTGGGCCGTCTAACGATTCGGCGCCCCCTCGGCCGCTGCGGGCCCTGCTGGCCTGCAACTCGATTCGCAAGTTATTTGTTCGGTTTTTTCTATTCTCTTCACAGGGCTGGGGTATTCAGTGGCTAAAAAAAAGACGGCTGTAGTCATCAACAAGAACGGCAAGAAGGCGGGTGATCCGATCGCCCTGGACGGTGCGGCGCCGCTCAAGATCAAGGCTTTGCCGAATGTCAAGTACCTCTTGAAGGGCGAGGGCGACGTCGGACCTGAAAACGCCACGTTGACGCGCGTGGGCGACGACCTCCATGTCACGCTCGAGGGCGAGACCAGCCCGGCCCTGGTGCTGGAGGGCTTCTATGCCCTGGCCGAGCCTTCGGGCATCTACGGGGTGGCCGAGGATGGCCAGCTCTATGCCTATGGCCGCACCGATGGCGGCGACATCTTCTCGCTGGCCGATGGACAGATGGCGCCCGTCGCGCTGGCCGGCGACCCGGTACCGCCAGGGCCGGTGGGCGAGGACAACCACTTCGCGTTCTGGCCGCTGCTGCTGGGTGGGCTGGGTGTCGCGGCGCTGGCCGGCGTCGTGACGGCCATTGCGCGCGAAGGCGGGTCGGAGGGCGTGGAGCCCATCGTCGTCAAGCCGCCGGAGCCGGCGCAGAAGCCGACCACCAGCGGGATCGGGCAGGTGATCGACGACCAGGGCCCATTCAAGGGTCCGATCGCCAATGGCGGCTTGACCGACGACAGCCAGCCCGAATTCACCGGCAGGGGCGAGCCCGGCAACAAGATCACCATCACCGACAAGGATGGTTCCGTCATCGGTACGGCCACCGTCGCGCCGGATGGCAGCTGGAGCGTCACGCCCGACAAGCCATTCACGGAAGGCTCGCATTCGGTCACCGTCACCGAGACCGACAAGAACGGCAACACGAGCGATCCGTCGGACCCCTTCGGGTTCGAGGTCGACACCACGCCGCCGGCGCCGCCCCATGCCAAGGTCGATGGCACCATCGACGACACCGGCCTGGTCAAGACCGAAAACCCCATCGTGAGCGGCACGGATGGCGAACCCGGCAACACGATCACGGTCACGTTCCCCGATGGCTCGACGGGCACCGCCGAGGTGGGTCCGGACGGAAGCTGGTCGGTGACTGCGGATAGCAAGCAGCCCGAGGGCGACGGCAAGATCATCGTGGTCGAGACCGACAAGGCCGGCAACCCCAGCGCCCCGGTCGAACTGCCGGTGAACGTGGACACGGTCGATCCCCGCGCGCCCACCTTCGGCCAGGCGATCGATGACCAAGGCGTGCTGCAAGGGCCGCTGAACAATGGCGACACGACGGACGACAAGGCCCCTACCCTGACCGGCAAGGCGGAGCCCGGCAGCACGGTCAAGATCTACGACGGCGACGAATTCCTGGGAGCCTCGCAAGTTGATGCGAACGGCAACTGGACCTTCACGCCGATCGCTGACCTCAGCGAGGGCGAGCACGTCTTCACTGCCACGGCGACCGATGCGGCGGGCAACACCAGCGACAAGTCCGACGAATTCAAGCTGACCACGGACTACACCGCGCCCGACGTCAGCAAGCTCGCGATCACGGGTGTCGAAGACAACGTCGAGCCCGTCACCGGCATCGTGCCGGCGGGTGGAACCACCGATGACAGTCAGCCGCTCATCAAGGGCACGGGCACCGCGGGCGACACGATCATCGTGTCGGTCATCGATGTCAACGGCACGCACGTACTGGGCAATGCGTTGGTCGACAGCAACGGCAACTGGTCGCTGCAGGTGAGCGGTCAATCCCTGGCTTCGGGCGACAACACATTCACGGCCATCGAGATGGACCCGGCGGGCAACATGACCGACCCGAGCAATCCCTACACCGTGACCGTCGACGTCGTCGGCCCGAATGCGCCGGTGATCGAAAACGTCCGGGACGACGTGGGCGAGGTGCACTTCCTCCACAAGGGCGAGGCCACCAACGACGACACGCCGACCATCATCGGCACCGCTCAGCCCAAGAGCCTGGTCAAGATCTACGACGGCAGCACGCTGCTGGGCAGCGTGCAGGCCGGTGACAACGGCAAGTGGGAATTCACCACCGATTCGCTGAAGGACGGCCCGCACGGCATCACGGCCACCGCGACCGACGCTGCCGGCCAGGTCAGCGCACCGACCGGCGTCTGGGCCTTCACGGTCGACACCACCCCCCCGGCCGCGGTCGACGACCTCCAGGTGGTCGACAACGTGGGCGACCAGCAGGGTGACCTCAAGGACGGCGACACCACCGACGACAGCCGCCCGACCTTCAGCGGCAAGGCCGAGCCGAAAAGCACCGTGACGGTGTACGACGGCGCGACCAAGCTGGGCGAAGCGCCGGTGGACGACCAGGGCAACTGGAGCTTCACGCCGAGCACGGCGCTGCCTGACGGCGAGCACAGCTTCACCACGACGGTGACCGACCCTGCGGGCAACGTGAGCGGGGCGACCCCGCCGCTGAACGTGACGCTGGACACCACCGGCGTGGTCGTCTCCATCGGTGCGGTGATCGATGACCAGGGCGCAGTCACGGGCAACATCACGCCCAACGGCGTGACCGACGACGCCCGTCCGGAGATCACGGGCACGGGCAAGCCCGGCAGCACCATCACGGTGTACGACGGCACGAACGAGCTGGGCACCACGAAGGTGAACCCTGACGGCACCTGGAGCCTCACGCCCACGGGCGACCTGGACCAGGGTGCGCACAGCATCACGGCCGTGGCCAAGGATGCGGCGGGCAACACGAGCGATCCGACCTCGGCGTTCGTCTTCAGCGTGGACACGCTCGCACCGAACGCGCCGGTCATCGGTTCGGTGACGGACGACGTCGGCCCCAAGCAGGATCCGCTGCACAGCGGCGACGTCACCGACGACCCCTCGCCGACACTCAAGGGAACGGCCGAGCCGGGCAGCATCGTCACCGTGTACGACAAGGGCGAGCCGCTGGGCTCGGTCCAGACCGATCCGGGCGGCAACTGGACCTTCACGCCGACCACGGGGCTTCCTGAAGGCGAACACGTCTTCACGACCACGGCCACCGACGCGGCGGGCAACACCAGCGACAAGTCCGACGAGTTCAAGGTCATCACCGACTACACGCCGCCGGACTTCACGAAGCTGGCGATCACCGGCGTGTACGACGACCAGGGTGAAGTCACGGGCAACGTGGCCCCTGGCGTGACCACGGACGACAGCGCGCCGCTGATCTCCGGCACCGGCACGGCGGGCGACAAAGTGATCGTGTCCGTGACCAACGGCCTGGGCACGTACGTGCTGGGCAGCGCGACCGTGGATGCGAGCGGCAAGTGGGAACTGCAGGTGGCGAAGCCGCTGCCCTCCGGCTCGAATGAATTCACGGCGGTGGAAGCTGACCCTGCGGGCAACGAGACCAACCCGAGCGCGGGCTACGAGATCGTGGTGAGCGTGACGGTGCCGGCGGTGCCCGTGATCGAAAACGTCCGCGACGACGAGGGCGAAGTGCACAACCTGCAAAAGGGCGAGGTGACCGACGACGACACGCCGACGATCATCGGGACGTCCGTGGCGGGCAACATCATCAAGGTGTACGACGGCAGCACGCTGCTGGGCAGCACGCAGGTGAAGGCCGACGGCACCTGGGAATTCACGACCGGGTCGCTGAGCGACGGCGGCCACGACATCACGGCGACGGCGACCAACGCGGTGGGCCAGACCAGCCTGCACACGGGCATCTGGAACTTCGTGGTCGACACGACGGCGCCGGACCCGGTGCAGGGCCTGGTGGTGACGGACGACGTCGGCGACCAGACCGGCGATCTCAAGAACGGAGACACCACCGACGACGCACGTCCGAGCTTCGCAGGCAAGGCGGAGCCTGGCAGCGTCGTGAAGGTGTACGACGGCCCGACGCTGCTGGGCAGCGCCCAGGTCGACGGCGGCGGCAACTGGAGCCTGGAACTGCCCAAGGACCTGCCGGACGGACCGCACAACTTCACCACGACGGTGACCGATCCCGCGGGCAACGTGAGCGGCCCGGGTGAAGAACTCAACGTGACGGTGGACACCTCCAAACTGCCGGTGACGATCACCGCGGTGGTGGACGACTTCGGCCCCATCACGGGCAACGTTGCGCCCAACGGCGTGACGGACGACCTGCGCCCGGAAATCCAGGGCAGGGGCAAGGCCGGTGGCCTGATCGAACTGTTCGACGGTGCCGAGTCGCTGGGCACGACGACGGTGAAGTCGGACGGCACCTGGAGCTTCACGCCGTCGGCGGACCTGGGCCAGAACGGCCACAGCATCACGGTGGAGCAGACGGACACCACCGGCAACAAGAGCAAGGCGGGTCCGTTCAACTTCAGCATCGACACGGTGGCGCCTGGGGCGCCGGTGATCAGCGAAGTGCTGGACGACGTTGACGAGGCAAGCGGCACGCGCGCGCTGGTCAACGGCGAGACCACCAACGACCCGTCGCCGACGCTCAAAGGCACGGCGGAAGCCGGCTCGAAGGTGACGGTGTACGACGGCGACAAGGTGCTGGGCTCGGTCGATGCCGACGCCCAGGGCAACTGGGTGTTCACGCCGACCACCCCGCTGGTGGAAGGCGAACACGTCTTCACGGCGAAGTCGACGGACGCTGCGGGCAACACCAGCGCCGAGTCCGGCGAGTTCAAGGTGATCACGGACTACACGCCGCCTGGGGCGCCRGTGCTTGGCGGCGTCGAAGACGACAAGCCGTACATCGAAGGTCCGGTGGTCAACGGTGGCTCGACGAATGACGAGCGTCCGACCATCAGCGGCACCGGAGGCAACTCGGGCGAGAAGGTCGTGATCTACGACAACGGGGTGAAGATCGGCGAGACCGATGTGAACCCGGACGGCTCGTGGAGCTTCACGCCCGACCTGGGCAAGGAATTGAACGATGGCCCGCACCACGTCGAGGCGACCAACGTCGACGC
>NZ_JBFTHX010000075.1:0-11261 GCF_056394465.1 Variovorax sp. 10N432 | reverse complement strand
CCTTGGCCTTGAATGCCGCTGAGTGATTGCGGCGGGGTCTTTTGCTCATGTCGTCTGCTCCTGTCATCCGGGCTCTGTCCTCGCCCATGGGAGCAGCCTATCCACTTTGCGGCGTGTTCAGATTTGCGCGGCCGGCTCTCTATCCTCTGGAAACCTGAACCGAATTTGAATTGCGTCTCGCTATGCAGGGCTCACTGGACCCCGTTCGGTCATTTGCCGCTCACCGCCCCCTACAGCTCATCGAGGCTGTGGGGCTTGAGAGGCAAGGCGAATTCACCGCTCCCCGATCCCGTGGTCACGCCGATATCCCCGTACCGGATCGGCCAGGCGACCAGGGCGAAGCCGGCGGGCATGCGGTTGCCGATGACGTACCCGGTGCATCCTTGCCCTGGGCCGCCAGGATCTTGTAGTGATAGCCGTGATACCCCTCGCCCGGCTTCTCGCCGCCGAACTGCGGTCCCAGAGGATTCCCGCCCTGCGCGTCGTCAGGCAAGAACGTCTTGCCCGGTGAGCTCATGAACTTGGGTGCGTGGGCGTCGAAGTAGGCCTGCACCGCCTGCATGGTGGCCAGTCGTGCTGTTGCACGCGGAAGCGGATTGACGTGCCAGCTCCTGTCCTGTGCTGAACCTTTGCGTGAATGCGCGACTCGACTTGGGAAACTGGGACAGTTGTTGCTGACACGGAAATAGCGCAGTTGTCCCGCTGCGGGACTTTTGTCTGGCTCAGTGATCTCGGCGAGTCCGATTTTCAAACTGACCGGTCGCTTGCCTGGATTTGCAGCAAGCTTTTCCGCCCTCCCCCGTCGAGCCGCTGACTTTCCCTCGCAAGCAGCAGTGGCACGTCGTTTGCTCTTCCCACCGGCCGCGCGCGTCCAGCGGTTCGCGCGCGGCCCTCCGCAATCTCAGGAGCCCTGGCCATGACGAAAGAATTCGAATTCGTTCCTCAAGACCTCGCGCGCGTCGATCTGAACGATGTCTATGAACTACGGTACTGGTTGCGCGAACTCAAAGTCGGTGAAGGGCACCTTCGCGCCGCAGTGGCGGCCGCTGGCCCCGGTCTAGCGCAGGTCAAAAAATACCTCGGAATCCACGACAGCCCCGCGCAGTGGAGGTGGGGCCGACCCCGCTGATGCCTCCGCAATCCAAGTGCGACAGGCGTCTCCGGTGAACACCGATGCATTCTTTCAGATGCGCCGGTCGCGCCGAATCACTTTGCTTCTTGCGCTACGCAGTTGCAGCGCTGCCGGACGAGGCGCGGTCAAAGCGCCGCCGAGCTGTCCCGGTGAGTCTGCAGGAGGGGCTGCTACGCACAAGCGCTCATTCATTGCGTTCCTCGTTTCCCAGCTGAGCGTCTTGTCCGCTTTCGTCGAGACTCGGCTGCGCTTCGGGTGCAATTCGACATCCGCGGCCCGGTCTCTGACCGCGCGCACAGCGGCTTCGAGTTGGTCCCGGGTGACGTCGAGTTCACTGTCCGGGCGACGCCCCCCCGGGGGCGACCCGGTCTTCCCGGGTCTTGCTGGTCATAGGATTCACCTCCGTGGAGAGTCTGGAAGACGGGCTTCGATCGCGGCTATCGAACAGGGAAAAACGCGATAGAAGCGGGCATGCAGGCCGTGCGCTACACCGCTGCTTTTGCCTACATCACTTTGCGCAGACAAACCACCACCTATAGGCGCGCGAGTCGACAGCCTCTCGCACATGGCTCACCCGATCTTCTCGGTAATCCTGCGGCGGCCTGACCTGCTGGCGAGGCACTTGTCGAACCATGCCGAACTCATTGGTGCGGAGTTCGCGCAGGCAAAGCGCGCCCTGGTGCGCAAGGCAGCGGCCGGGTTGGGGGCAGGCGTATCGCTCCTGCTGGCGCTGGGACTTAGCGCCACCGCGGTCATGCTGGCCGTGGTTGAACGATTTCACTGGGCATTGATCGCGGTGCCAGGCCTCGCCTGGCTCATCTTCATCGCCTGCGCGGTAACCGCCGTCCGCGCGACGGTGCAGCCAAAAGCCGAGGAGGTCCGGGAACAAGTCGAAGCCGACCTCGACCTGCTTCGCCATGTTCGCACGGAGGCAGCGAATGACCGACAATGAAGGACCCCTGACCGCCAAGATGAAACTCGCGCTGTCACGCGCTGAATTGCTCGCTGCCATGGGCTACAGGGAAGTACTCGAAGGCCCCGTCGAGGAGCGCATCGAGCCTTTGACGCCGTTATCGACAGCTGCAGGTTCCCCATACCGATTGCGGCTCGCGCCACCATGGTTAGAACGCTACGCCCAGGTCCACCCCGACCGTCTCGTCGCGGGCGGCGCGGTTACGGGCGCGCTGCTAGTGCTTCTCATGCCTTGGCGACTGCTCGTGGCGGCGACGCTCGCCGGACTGCTTATCAAGACGCTAGCGTCCCCCGAGCCTGCAGCGCCGAGCACGCTGGTGCCTTAAGGCACCTTTTTCGTTCGCGGCATGGCACGGCACCTGCCCATTGCGACGTCACCTACGCGAACTGCGCATGCGCTCCCACAAACGCCGTCCCGAGAAGCGTCCGGCATCTTGATTTTCTGAAAGCGAACCGTCTGGTAGCCGTAGGCTCGCCAGTGGGGCGGCTTTCGCGACGCGATTCCGCGTTGCGCGCTGAAGTACACGGCAACAAGGACTCGGGATTGCATCGACCACCACCCGGGACCGAGAGGTCTACGACTCCGTCGACATGGCAAACCAGCGGTTCATCGAAGGACTGGACCACGTGCAGCTGCTTCGCAATCAGTAGGAACTGCGCCAGATCGACAGAGCACGGGACCGCATTCGCGAGGGCCGCTTCGGCATCTGCCAGCAATGCGACCAGCCGATCCCCTTCGCCCGGCTCCTGGTGCAGCCACTGCACAGTACTGCGTCGTGCACCAGGCGGAATGGGAGAGCACACACCCTTTCGAATGCGACGGGACCGGAAAGATCGTCTCGGGTATCGGCGGCGGTTGAATGGTGGGTTCCAAGCCTGCGCAGGGAGGAGGGAACCGAGAGCGCAGCGCCGGCGGCTAGAACGTCGACCGCCCGTTCGACGAAGTTGAACCGGAGCTAGGCCGCGACTGGCGCACGGCGCGCGGGGGTCCGGGTTGGACGGGGAATGTAGGAGGCACGCGACGCCCGACGCGCGACGCCTGGCGGCAGTGTCTGAGCGACCCGCCGACTCGGATCGCGTCGGGCGAACGCCTGGCGCAACTTGACGAGCGGACTGAAAGGGCTGCTCTTTCTTTGCGAACCCGGTTGGGCTACGTGTGCCGGGTCAAGTGACTTCCGACCCCGACCCGGGCGCTCGACTGACAAGCGAGCGATGGCGTTTGGGTAGGGTCCCTCCCATGCAGATGCAGTCTCAACAGTCTCAAGCCACCAGCTTCTCGCTGCGCGGCGTCGAACCAGACATGCCCCTCCCGGAGGCGCTCCTGGGCGCCCTGGAGGGCGCGGCCACCCGCCAAGGATTCGGCCTCGACGCCGCGCAGGCCCTGTGGCGCGCCATGGCGCTGGGTCAGGGCGTGAGGGGCCAGTTCGATCACCCGGAATTCGGTGGTCCGGGGCAGTGGATGCGGGGCGGAATGCTCATCATCGGAGACATGTTCAACGCGGCCCTCCTGGGGCGGGTTGCAGCCCTTTGCGAAGACCTGAGTCGCCTCTACGACGCACATCCAGAATGGCACGCGGCGAGGGCGCCCAGGTGCGGGCCCGCTGCGACGGAGTGGTGGCCCGAGGGGCTGCACTCGCCTGCCAGCAGCGGGGCGCAGAACGGCATCGGCTACGCCTTCTTTCCCGGGCAGCGGCGTCTCGCCATCCGTCGGGACGGGCGGGTCGAGCTCTACGACACGGGCGATCATCTGATCGGCGCCGTCTCGCAGCAGCAGGACCGCGCAACGTCCCTGAGCTTCGCCAGCCAGCGCGGGCCCGTTTCCCTCGGGGATCTTCTGCGCGTCGATACGCCGGCCAATGCTCCGGCCCCTGCACATGCAACGAGGCCCCCTGAGGCTCTCGCCGCCGAGCCGGCCGCGAATCTGGCAGTCCTGCCCCGCAATGAGCTCTTAGACACCATCGAAAAGCTCGCCGCGCTTCATGAGCGAGGCGTGATCACCGAGGCCGAATTCGTGGCGAAGAAGACCGAACTGCTGGGGAGGCTTTGATGGAGCCGCTGAAGCCGATGAAACCCATGAAACCGATGGAGCCCATGGAGCCGATGAAGGCCCCGACTTCGGGGTGGTGGCCCGCCGGACTGGGGTCGCCAGGAAGCAGCGGCTCGCAACATGGATGGCGCTATGCCTACTTTCCGGAGCAGCGCCGATTGGTTGTCGAACGCGATGGCCAAGTCGCGCAGTATGAGACCGGCGACCATGCAATTTCCGGCGTTCGGCAAAGTCAGGGCAGCAGCAACAACGCAGCCCCGGTGTTCACCAGCCAGCATGGCGAGGTGCGGCTTGGTGCCTTGCGGAAAGTGTCGACTTCATGACCGTCGCCGCCTTGGGGCCGATTTCAAAGGCGCGCGCCCGCTAGGCTGTCGACACGGCAGGCCATAGAGTGCAGGCTGTCAAGGCACAGATGGAGAGCTCTACGTCCAGCGCCGCCGAATATCCATGAGGACGTCATGCGCGCCGTGCAAATGGGGGCGATCGACGGTGATCCTGCTGGCCGCCTGATGGTCCTCACGCGCCGGTCGCGGTGACGGAGTGCGACTGTGCGCTGGCCGGGGTGGTGCGGCTAAACATGGCCCATTTCGCGGTCAAGATGTCTGCAGCGATCTTGGCCGCGTTGACGCCCGCGTACGCCTGGGCCGGGTCGAAGGCCTCGCGGTAACGCACGACTTCAGCGTAATCCTTGTCAAAGACCATGGGACCCAAGACCTCAGTGGGGTCCACTCCGGCCGGGAGCGCCAGAAACTTCTCCGGATCGGTGGCGCTCTGGTAAAGGTCGACACTCAGAAGGTTCATACGGCTGTCCCATCATTAGTGTTGGGGTCGATCACGAGCGGCATCAAGCTCCTACAGCCGCTCTGCGTTGTGGCGGTTTGGCTTTGACTACGGCGCTGAACAATCATCCTCTGACGGAGGACGGTGTGCAATCGGCGTCCACCTACAGACGAGCCCCGCACGGCGCGCCTCATGGGCGAGTCCTAAGCGCGCGGGAGTTTCAGCTCGAGGTGGAGCGGAGTGACGTCCATCATTCGGCCAGTTGATTCTTGCGGCCGGCGCCGAACAGCCCTGCGTGAGTGCGCGGCCTCGTAGGCTCAGTATCGGCCATGCAATCCGCCTGGGATTGGCCGGGATCCGCCCGGGTATTGGCCCGCGATCACTCTGCTAAGCCCGGATCGGCGCCGCTCAGCGTGGGCGGAAGCCCAGGCCACCCGAACTGTCCGACAAGAAGAGAAGACGAGCCGAAACCCGGACGACATCCCCTCGTTAAATCGGGAATGGGTGCAGCTGCTGGCGACTAATGTCAACGCGACCTTTGACAGCCACGGGCCGGCGTAAGGAGGAAAGGCGGCGGCCCTGCACCCAATGCCTCAGTGACGGGGCAGGTGCTCTCCTCCACTGTATTCGGCCCTGTCGGGCCTGCATGCGTGCTCAATTCCGAAGTCAAGAAGTGCTCACCGCGGCCGCCTTCGGCACCGGACCTCGCGGTCAATTGGCAGCCGGCAGCCGCAGATGCGCTGTCCTCACCATGGAGCTCTCACCCGGATAGGCTGGATTCGCGAAAGACCTGCAGCGCGGCGCCTGAACAGGCTACCCTTTCTGCCGATGGCAGAAGCAAGCGGGGCAAACGGCTATCCCTTGGCGAGGACAGTGCTCCAGGCGAGATCCGTGCCTTCACCGAACACCAATTGGATGATTTCGAACACGGCCATCTCCTACGATGTGGGGCCCGTGCACAGCGCGATCATTTCGGGCTCTTCTCACGGGGGGCGCGTTCCATGTACAGCATCGATTCCAAGCTCAAGGAAGTTGAACTCAGGCTGCTTCGACCGACACAGATGACCGTCGGCTTCAAGGAGGTCGAAAAGAAGCGCGATTCATGGAACAAGCTCGATGCCAAACGCAGGCGAATGGCCATGCGCCACCAACTCTTCCCCGTGCTCAAGGGACCGAAGAAGTCGTTCTACATCATTGATCACCATCACACTGCGGCCGCATTGGTCAAAGAAAAATCCGAGAGTGTGCTGGTCGGCGTGGTGAAGGACTTGTCACGACTGAAGCTCGAGGACTTCTGGATCTTCATGGACCACTACAGCTGGGTGCATCCGTACGATGAAGATGGCAAGCGTTGCGGGTTCGAGAAGATTCCGAGCAACTTCGAGGAACTCAGGAACGACCCGTATCGAAGCTTGGCGGGTGAAGTGCGCGACGCCGGCGGTTTTGCGAAGTCCGACGCGCCCTTCCTCGAATTCCTGTGGGCCAACCATTTTCGCGGCGCCATTCCGAGAAAGCTGATGGACGATGCGCCCCAGAAGGCGCTGCGCCAAGCTCTGGCATTGGCCCGTTCGAAAAAGAGCTCGCATCTACCCGGTTGGCCGGGCCACGTTTGACAGTGGTGGTTCGGAATCACTGCGAGTTGACTATTCGGTGCGCGATGTATGGGACCCCGGATCGAGCGACCGCTCTGCCTCAAGCCAGTCGTCCAGCTCGTGACCAGCCTGTCGGCCTCGCCGCTCCCACGCGGCATATGCGGCAGCCCGGATACGGGCTTCGTGATCGTCGTCAACGCGCGCCGCCCCTGACCGTGATGGATCAACCTTCGGGTCGATGCCATGGATTGGCCGGTTCGTCACATCCTCGCCGATCGACACGACCTTGCTTTCGTTGGCCTCGTCTCGAAACTCTGCCGGCGCAGTCTCGGTGGCTCGCTCCATGTTTCGCTTGACGGCCTCCCGTTCCGACTCGATGCCGTTCTGCTGGTTCTGCGTCTTCATGATGGCTCCTGACGAAAGAGAGATCGCCGCGACTGCGGTATCCACGCGATGAAAGCCTCCATTCGGGTGCCGTGCAATCCGTGGGGCGCGCACGTGAATGTAGGGCGTGTCCCGCGCCCATCGCTCTGGTTTTTGTGATGGTCGAACGTAGGGCTCTGCGATTCCGTGACCATTTCAGCCGCCGGTCAAGCCCTCAGCTGCGAAGGCACGTCAGTCGAAGCTGTCATGACATCCTCAACCCTCCGATGGGGCCGCGATCTGCCACTTTAGATGCACTCTGCCCCTGGCAGGCGGCGTTGTCCTATAGAAGAGCAAGTCGGCAGAGCAGACGCTCTGCTTTTTCCTAGGAGTCGCACATGAACATCATTATCTGGCTCATCGTCGGCGGGATCATTGGCTGGTTGGCCAGCCTGATCATGAAAACGGACGCCCAGCAAGGTTTGATTCTTAACGTTGTGGTTGGCGTCGTGGGCTCCATGATCGGCGGCTGGGTGATTGCGCCCCTGTTGGGATCCGGCACCGTCAATCAGAACGACTTCAGCGTCCGGGGGCTGGTGGCCTCCCTCATCGGTGCCATCATCCTCCTGGCGATCGTGAATCTGGTCCGCCGGGGCAGCGCCAGATAGCGTCCATAGTTTGCTTGACATTCGCCGGGGGGCGAGCCCGCAGAATCTGGCGTCTCGCAGGCGGACTGCTCGGCAATGCACGTCAACGCCGACGGCTGGCAATTCCGTGCGTTGGCGGATGTCTTGGGGAGATGCTCGGCCCGGCTTCAACCTCAGAACGCTGCTCGCCTGCCCCATGTTGTCCCCCGGGCGTAACGTTCGCGGTGAACTGGGCTTGGTCAGAAGTTTTCGTCGAGGATCAACAGGGCCTCACCATTGCCAATAGGGTCATCGACCCAGCGCGTTGCCTGTTGCAGAATGTGATGGACTGGTCGGACCCGCCGGCGCGAACCTGCCATTCGCAGACATGCTCAAGCCATGGCTGTTGATGTCGCCCCCGGTCTGCAGGTCGTAGGTGACCACGCTGTAGCCCGCGGCGAGCGCGCCAGATGCATCGAAGAGGGCTGATGACCGTTCTCTGCGCGTTGCGTCCCCAGATCTCGCTGCGCCCCTGACGGGCGACACTCCGCCTTCCACGACTCCAGTCGCACCGGCGGCCGCAGCCGATATGAAGGGCATGCCCTTGGGTGTGCGGCACTTCGAACTCGTGCGCGGGAGCGAGATCGGCTTGATGCGAGGCCGAAAAGGTGCCCTTCTGACGCACCCCTCGCCGCGGGCCGGATCGCGTCCACCGACTGTGGCATGAAAGACTGCGTTGAGCGCATCGGCGAAGCAATCTTCGTCGGTCAGGATGTTACGAATGCATCGCGCAAGACACGGTGAGTCGCGGCCATCCCACTTTGGGCCGCTACCCACTTGCGATGCAGTACAAACTGGAGGCTGTAAACTCGAAAAACAAACTGTGTTGCGTATTTCTGAAAAACAGCCTATAGTTTGTAATCGCAAAAAACAGCTCAAAAATTGTATGCCTGACTTCGTCGTTCGCACGCCGGAGCAGTTGCCCGGCCTCCTCCAGGCGTTTCGCAAGCAGACCGGCATGACCCAGGCCGAGGCCGCCGTTCGACTGGGGGTGACCCAGCAGACGATGTCCGCACTGGAGCGGAACGCGGAGAAGGTCAGCGCTGCCCGCATGATGAAGCTGCTGAACATCTTGGGTGTTGAGCTGGTACTGCGCAAGGACGAAGCACCCGCAGCTCCCCAGTCGGCCAGCGCCGGCGACTCCACTCCGATCTGGTAAGCCCATGGGTCGCCGTTCTCATACCCAAGCGCTCGGCCTCTGGATGAATGGGGCCCGCGTAGGCACCTGGCGCATCCAACCTCAGACAGGCGACGTCCTGGAGTACGACGCGGAATGGGCCGTTGCGAAGCAGGGCCGCCCCCTGTCACTGTCCCTCCCCTTCATGCCGGGTGGTGCGCCCCATCGCGGCGACCGAGTTCGAAACTACTTCGAAAATCTGCTGCCCGACAGCGACGACATTCGAGCCAGGATCGCGAGGCGGTATCAGACCAAGTCGACCGAGGCCTTCCGGCTGCTCGCCGAGATTGGACGCGACTGTGTAGGCGCATTGCAGATTCTTCCGAACGGCGAAGTCCCGGCAGGCGTGGGGCCAGTGCAGGCCTCACCTTTGGATGAGAGCATGGTCGCGCAGGTGTTGCGCAACACCGTGTCGCCTGCTCTCCAAAGTCTTGGCGACGATGACGACACGTTCCGGATTTCGATCGCGGGCGCCCAGGAGAAAACTGCACTCCTGCGTTTCGATGGCAGATGGTGCATGCCCCACGGGGACACGCCCACAACGCACATCTTCAAGCTCCCACTGGGCCTGGTTGGCGGGATGAAGTACGACATGAGCGGCTCAGTCGAAAACGAGTGGCTCTGTTCCTTGATCCTGAAGGCCTACGGCCTTCCGGTGGCCGCTTGCGAGCCGCTGGAGTTCGAGGACGTGAAGGTCTTGGCGGTGGAGCGCTTCGACCGCAGCTCGTGGAAAAGCCCCGCAGGCGACATGCGGCTCATCCGACTTCCTCAGGAGGATATGTGTCAGGCCAAGGGGGTGTCACCGTATGCAAAGTACGAGGCGGACGGTGGCCCGGGCATTGACAGCATCATGGAGGTGCTGGATGGGTCGATGTCCCGCGAAGATGACAGGCGGATCTTTTTCCAGGCGCAAGTGCTCTTCTGGATGCTCTGCGCCACCGATGGGCACGCGAAGAACTTCAGCCTGTTTCTGCGGCCTGGGGGCCGATACCAGCTCACGCCACTGTACGACGTGCTGTCGGCCTACCCGATCCTCGGCGATGGACCGGGGAAGCTGTCCCCTTTCAAGGCCAAGATGGCTATGGCGATCCGCTCCAAGAATGCGCACTGGAAGATGCGCGAAATCCTGCGCCGACACTGGCTGGCTGTCGGTGAGCGGCACGGGGTGACGACCCCGGACGGACGCGGCTCGGCTTTGGTGATCGACGACTTGGTGAAGCGCACGCCGCAGGTGATTCATCAGGTGCGAGCGCAGTTGCCGAAGGATTTTCCGGAATCTTTGGCCGAACAAATCCTCAGCGGGCTTCAGGCAGCTTCCCGCATGATCTCGAACTGACGCTCACATCTTCGGTCGGGGCCTGATCGCTTTTGGTGGATCGCCGCTCAGAGCTTGGGCTTCCAGCGGCAGGCTGGCGCGGGCGATGCGGATCGGCTCGGGTTCGCCGGTAATCGTCACGACCAATCGCGCCCAGCCCTTGCCTGTCCGCCCAAAGACGGCCGTTCCCTCCACGCCGGGTGTGCGCACGGCGCGCAGGATCCGAGCGTCGTTGACGACGAAGTCCTCGGGCCCATAGACAAAGGCGACGGTCTCGGTGATCACCAGAGGATGGTACGTCCAACCCTCCTGGGACCAGGCTCGATCCTCGGCGCTCTCCGGCAATTTTTCGCATTTCTTGCGGCTGCGGGCGAGGTCCTCTGTCAGACTGGAACCGACAGCGAGATTGCTATTTGCCGACTTGAGACCGGTCGTGGAACCACTATATTTTTTGCGCCAAAGCAATGAGGAGGCGCTATGTCAATTGAAGTCTTGAGGCAGATCGCTGCCTCGCCCCTGCCGAAGTCGTTTACCGCGGCAGACGACGTGAACGCCGTCAGGATTCTTCGCCAGGCCGGTCTAGTGCTCGCGCTGGTCGACGAGCCGCCGGAGCGGGGCGCCAGGGTCCTTGCGATCACTGAAAAGGGGAAAGCCGAGCTTCTTCGGTTTCACTATCCGGAGGTACGCCGGCAAAAAGACCCCGTCCGAGTCAGCTGGCTGCAAATCGCGGCGGAGCGCGCGCGTGGGGCGATTAGCCCATCACGTCGCCGCGACGGATCATAAAAACGCTGTTTCACGAAAGGAGTTGACCATGTCTTCGGGATTGAGCTCCACACTGTCACGAGATGGGGGCCGGTACCGCGGATCCGCAAGCGCCCGCGCCAGGCGAGTCATGAGTGAGAAGGAGATCGCGGCGTACTTGGCCGCAAGGGACTCCCTACGCCGAATCAAGCGAACGTCCCCCCTATTCGCTGCGTGGTGCCCACCACGGTCGGGCTGAGCGACTGGCTAGGCTGAAAATCGACATTCCAGAAGGCCGCCTAGTGCAGTGCGCTCGAAATAGTGGAACTTAATAGATGCGGCACACTCCGACCTCGATGGAGGTCGCAGCCATGCGCATTGCCCCGAAGATCGAACTGGATGCCGCTGTTCAACGAGAGCTGACGGCCTTGGCGCGACGAGGCCGCGGAGGCCGCG
>NZ_JBFTHX010000074.1:0-11816 GCF_056394465.1 Variovorax sp. 10N432 | reverse complement strand
ACACGATTGGCGCGCCGAAGGTGAGGAGCCGATGGTCGATCCTGCAGTCGTCACACACGAATTCGCCGTTCTCGGCCGTCAGGCGGCACAGGGCCTCTAAGAGGAAAGCGCTCCGCACATACGCCCGATCCTCTCTGAAACGGTCAAACCCACATAGCTGGCGCACCGTGCGATTGGCGAACGCATGCAGGGCTGTGCATCGGAATTGCGTTCGATCGTTCAGAAGCTCCAGCGCGGCGGGAAGTCCCCATTGTGTCAGGCGCGCATTGAACGCCAGAAGCTGGTCCTCGAACGGAATCTCAGTCGGCGCCATAGGATGCCAGGCTATTCACCGAAGATTTCCCGGATCGCGTCGCCCGCATCTCGCTGGCTGCCATCCTTGAAACCCCTGACGGCTTCGGTGCATTCATCGGTGACGAGCATGCCGAACTCACGCAGGCGCATGGGCAGCGCGTCCCCAGGCTTGATCAGCATCGCTGCCATTGCACATCGCCTGAATATCTCGTCCGGCGCTTCGATGTTGATGGCCATGGTTGCCTCCGGTCTGCGGCTTCATGCATCGTTGGGCGCATGCCTGTCGGCTTGCTGGATCAATCGCCGTCGTGGGAACCAGGCACCGCCGCAAGGGGGGATATGAAATATAGCGCTTCGATCTGGCGGTACCCACGGATGTTTCGAGCGCTGCCCGCCACCCAGGCATCGCGCTATCAGGCATCGAATGGGGCGCCGCCAGCGAGAAAGGTTGAATAGCGCGAGGACTGGCCCCGCCAGAAATCCCACATGGCCGCGGGCCATGGTGCGAGCGCCAGCAACTGATTCAAATAGGAATTGACGAGAGGCACTTCACGAGCCAAGGAGTCGAAAGAGTCCGTATCGCACTTCAAGGACTCAGAAGTTGCATGCATGGAAAGTCTCCTTTTGTGAGAAGTAATGCTACGCAAGCTCTTGGACGCTGCTTTGATGTAGCTCAAAGCACGTTCTCGTTGCTCACGAGAGTTCGCCAGCGCGCCAACCGCGAGCGCGAGTCGACGATTCACCAACGCTCAGCGCCTGCCACAGTTCATCAAGGCTGTAAGGCTTCACAAGCACCGCGAACTCACCGCCCCCCGCTCCCGAGGTCGCTTCCGGATTGCCTGTCGTCAGAACGATAGGCAATTCAGGCCGCCGACGCCTGATCTCGCGAGCCAGTTCCAGGCCGCCCATGACTCCCGGCAGCATCACGTCCGACAGCACGATGTCGATGGATCGCGCGTCGGCCAGCGCCCCCAGTGCAGCAGTCGAACTGGCCGCATGGACGATCGTGAAGCCCAGTTCGCTCAGCATCTCGCGTGTCAACGCCGCTACTTCGACGTCATCTTCCACGAGCAGCACATGGCCGCGGCCAAGCGCCTTCCCAGGATCGGCCGGTCCACTGGAGGTATCGGCCGCAGCGACAGGTTGCTGCAGCGAGCGCGGCAAGAGCAAGGTGACGACGGTGCCCACGCCGACGCGGCTGTCGAGGGTGAGCCGGCCTCCTGACTGCTGCACGAATCCATAGACCTGCGGCAAGCCCAAGCCCGAACCTTTGCCGACGTCCTTCGTCGTGAAGAAGGGCTCGAACACATGGGACTGGACTTCGGGGGACATGCCGCAGCCTTTGTCCTCCACAGATAGCCGAACGAAATTTGCGAAACCGCCGTCCTCGCCCACTTCGGATACGTTGTTGGCGGTGATCCTGATCGCGCCACCAACGGGCATGGCATCCCGCGCATTCACGCACAGGTTCAGTATGGCCAACTCCAGTTCTCCGGCATCGACCTCGACCGGCCAAAGGTCAGGGGCGAGTTCCATCTCGATTGCGATGTCACCGCGCAGAGATCTCGTCACCAGGTCGCGCGTGAGCGCCAGGTGCGCAGCCAGGTCGATCGTCTCAAGATTGAGCGTGCGTCTGCGTGAGAATGACAGGAGCTGGCGCGTCAATCCGCTTCCGCGTGCGACGGCACGGCGCATGCTGGCATATACCCGCTGCCGCTGCTCTGCGGATACATCGCGCTCCAGCACTTGAAGACCATTGGCAAAGACGGCAAGCAGGTTGTTGAAGTCGTGCGCGACGCCGCCCGTCAATTGGCCGAGCGATTCCATTTTTTGCGACTGCCGAAGCATTTCCTGAGCCAGACGCAGCCGCTCCTGGTCCCGGACGCGCTCCGTGACGTCGTAGACAAACTGGTACGCCCCTATCCGTTGCCCGTCGGGACCCAGCAAGTTGTTGCAGCGCATCTCGTAGGACCTGCGATCCCGCGCAGGATCGCCGAATTCCGCGATTTCGACGAACTCCTCGCCTGCGAGGGCCCGTGACCACACGGCCTTGAGTGCCGCCTGGTGCTCCGGCTGCGACGCGAGCAACTCGAGCATGCTGCTTCCGACACAGGGACGTACGCCGAAGATGCGCTCGAACTCGTTGGCCGCGGCCTGGTTGATCGCAAGCCAACGGTACTCGAGGTCGGCCACCTGAACAAAGGCGTCCATGCCTTCGACGATGTCAGCCAGGAGCTTGCGCTCGGCCAGCGATGCGCTCACACGTCGTTCGAGGGTTTCGTTGAGTTCGCGAAGTGCGCGTTCGGCGAGTACCCGGCCGGTGCTTTCGCAGACGGCGCAGAACATGCCGGCGACCTTGCCGCTGTCGTCGTGCACGGGCGAATAGGAGAAGGTGAACCAGGTCTGCTCGTCGTAGCCCTTGCGGTTCATCACCAGCGGCAGGTCTTCGTGAAAACTGGCATTTCCGCTCATGGCCGCATCGATCAGCGGAGCGATGTCCGTCCAGATTTCTGTCCAGATGTCCTCGAAGCGCCGGCCCAGCGCCGCCGGATGTTTCGCGCCCAGGATCTCGGCGTAGGAATCGTTGTAGATGAAGCCAAGTTCATCGCCCCAGGCGACGAACATGGGGAACTGGGACTGCAAAAGCAGGTCGACGACCGTGCGCAACGCCTGGGGCCACTGTTCCGGTCGCCCGAGAGGCGAGGCCGACCAGTCGTGACTGCGCATCAGGGCGCCCATGCGTCCGCCGCCTCGAGGGAACTGAGCTTCCGGGACGGCGCGTGGCTTCACAGGATTGGATGAAATCGAATCCGCCGAGAATATCTGCAAGACACGGTGTCTGGCCCCCCCATAAGAGAGGGGAGAGGAAGGGCTGAATTCACGAGACGTCTCCGACATGAGGGAACACAACTTCGACGAGCATGCGCGGCAAGAAGACCATCCCCATGGGATCTGAGTGCTCGGTTCCGACTCAGCGCGCACGAAGGACCTGGCCGACCCTCTTCAGCCAAGGTCGCGGCCCCAAAAAGACAGCGAAACTATCACCACGAAAGCTGAACCGGACTTGAACGGGCGCCATGGAATCGACGGCGTCACGAAGCCGTCCAACCCCTTGAGCCATTGCACTTCGGCGTGCACAATGCTTTGACTAGGCAACTGCAGAGGTAGTGAACATGGACAAGCGATCGTTCCTGGCCACGGTACTTCTGGCCGCTCTCGCAACGGGGTGTACTACCACCTCAAAGACCGGGGCTGACCCGGCGGCGAAGCGAGCCAGCATTGATGCGTCGGTCGATGCCGCACTTTCCAAGCTCTACGCTCAGGCGCCGGGCTCGCGCGAAATGACGGGCAAGGCGAAGGGCGTGCTGGTGTTTCCGGCGGTGGTTTCGGCCGGGCTGGGGGTGGGCGGCTCCTACGGGCAGGGCGCATTGCGCGTAGGTGGCAAGACCGATAGCTACTACAGCACCACGGCGGCATCGGTCGGCTTATTGGCCGGGGCCGACTCCAAGGCGGTGTTCGTGCTCTTCATGACTCAGGAATCGCTGGACAAGTTCCGCGCCAGCAGGGGCTGGACGGCGGGCGCGGATGCTTCGGTCACCATGCTGAAGATTGGCGCTTCGGCTGCAGTCGATACGCAGACCATGCAGCAACCCGTCGTGGGATATGCACTGAGCAACGCGGGCCTGATGGCCAACCTCAGTCTCGACGGCACCAAGGTCAACAAGCTCGAGTTCTGATTCGCCCCCGGACGGCTCGATCCCGATGCTCGCTCAAGGGCGGAACCAGCTGTTTCCTACCACCAGATACACCGCCGTGGTGCCCGGGCTGTGGGCCACGTCGATGCCCACATCCAGACCGAACTTGCGTGCCAGCTCGTAGCGAAAGCCGAAGCCGCCGCTGCCCACGCTCTGCGTGGCAGAAAAATTCTCGCCGGTGGTGCGTGTCGTCCCACCCCCGCCGAACAAGACACCGCTCCAGCGGCCAGAGAAGCGCCAGCGCCCCTCCACTTCGAGGGAGGCCACCTGGTCGCCCTGGAATCGCATCGCGGGGACGCCACGCAGTTGGACGAACGGCCGCAAGAAGAAGGGGGTGCCGTCGGACGACCAGGCATAGCTTCCCCGCGCGCCCAACGTGACGCCATGTGCCAATGGCTGCCAGCCCATCAGGATCTGCTGGAAACGCTCGAAATCATCGGTCGAGCCCAAGGCCTCGCGTGACGCCAGCCAGGACGTTTCGGCATAGATGCCGCGCGTGGGCGTGAAGATGTTGTCCCGCGTGTCGTACTCGAGGATGGCGGTCGGCGCGGAGATCTTGATGCGGGCACTGTCGGCGAGACCGGCAGGCTGGGGCTCCTCGCGCAGCTTCGGGTCGACGTCGGCAAAGACGTAGCGCATGCCGATCGCCCACGGCGACTTGGGTGCGAGCTGCCAATTGACCTGTGCGACGGCGCCTGCGAACTGCAGCGAGTAGCGCACCTTCTGGTCCAACGATGGCAGTCCGGGGCCCAGGCCGTAGAAGTCGAGGTTGACCTGTCCGGTCGCGGCGCCGACCAGCGTGCGCAGGCGCCCGTCCATCCAGCGGCTGGCGTCTCCCGCGAACGCACCTTTCGTCCCGTTCTCGGTGGCGAATGCTCCGATGGCCGAGATGTCGGGGCGCGCCCAACCTTCCTCACCCGCTTCCTTGCGTGCCCGCAGGAACATGCCGGCGGCGCCGCCTCCATAGCCGACGGCCGGCTCCGTCACGACGATCGGGATCGGCAGGAAACCGCGGGGATTCTCGAGGAAGCTGCTCAGGTCGAAGGCGCCATCCTCGGGATCGAAGAACCGTTCGCGACCTCGTGGCGCGGGCTCTTTCATGGTCTCTGAAGCTAGCGCACCCTCATCGCGCTGTGGTTCGGGCGAGGCCTGAGCGGCGACGTCCGCCGAAGCGACCAAGGCAACCGAAGAAAGCAGGGCGTGCGGCGGCAAACGCATCGTTGGATGTCCAGATGGGGTGTGGGAACTTCGCGACGAATCCCCATTGGAACCGAGCAGTGCCAAGGCGTCGAGGTTCGAATTCTCGACGGACATCAGAACGACCCAAGAGCTGGAGGTCCCTGACGCCCGGGCCGCGTTGGCTGGTGCCGACACGGATCGGGCTTTCTTACTCGAGCAAACCGCTCAGGAGAGGTCCGCCTCCTGAGGGCGTTAGGATTGCCCCATGCGACATGAACCAATCAAGCTGGGACCTTGGGTGCCGTTGCGCAACTCACCGCAGCGGTCAGGGACATACGAACTGCTCCATACGGCATTTAGATGTTTCGCACACTGGGATGGGCGTACTTGGACCGCTGACGCTCAGGATCATGGTCTTTTCACATGCAACCTCGGCGATCTACGAACTGCAACACACTGGCGGGGCCTGACCAGGGACGCGCGGGGCAGTCGCATCCAAGTTAAGGGCGGCCGACTTGGTGGCATCGACTGATCTCTCAGTCCACGGAAGGGACGATCTTCGTTGGAAATGCGCCTTGACGTTGTCGGCGGGACTTGTTGTGACGCGCGTCACAAATTCACCTAAATCTACGGTCTCGCTGTGCGTTGATCCCAACAGCTGCCGGACTTCATTCGAGCCTCGACCGGCTTATCGCGACAGGCCAAGCATTGGCGTGATCTTGCTTGCGATTCAAACTGGCAGTCTGGTCACTTCGGTGTACCGGCGGGCTGGCGCGGGGTCGAGAGTCGCTTGGGTCCTCAAAGTTGTCTGATCCCTCTCACGGCGCGCTATTGATGTTTGAGGCCAGGTCGGTGGATATTCAGATGCAACCGTGGGCCTGACCGAATGCTACCAAGTTACTTCCTACGACTGCCAACGAGGTACCAGATGAAAAACTCAAAAACTCTGAGGCGTCGCTTCATTCGTGAGGTTCGGCGCGGGCTGGGCATCGTCTGGCCCATCTTGTCGGCGCTGCTCGTGCTTACGGCATTGCTGGGCGTTATTGTCGCAAAACTGGAAGGTTGGCCACCGAGCGACGGGCTGTACTTCTCCTTCGTCACCGGACTGACCATTGGCTATGGCGACTTGGTCCCCAAGGCGGCCTCCACGCGGGTGTTAGCAATGTTGATCGGACTGTGCGGAATCTTTCTGACCGGGCTGGTTGTAGCCGTTGGTGTGCAGGCGCTGCGTATCGCCCTGGACAGCATGGACGACGAATGAATGCGCCAAGGAAGACAGCTGAATCGCACGTTGTCGGCGTGCGGCGCGTTTCGGCGGTGGCGAACGAAGTCGCAAACGTGTCGCGGCGATAAGGCCGAAAGCACTGCGTTGAATGGCAGGAGCAGTTCGACTTTTGAGGCGCAGCCGGCTGAGAGTTAACTTGCCCTTGCCCTTGCGAATGCGACGAATCAGTTCGACGCCCATTAAAGCGCTTCTCGAACTCCGGCACGAAGCGCTGCACCGAACGCATGATGATCGTGTGGGCCAAGGCCAAGCCACGCTCGGCCGTCAACACCGAACGCACAGGACGATGACCTTGCGCTCGAAGTGCCGGCCTTTGACCAGGTCGTCCATGCTCTGCTACTACTTCGCATCGAAACGCTTGACCGCCCGAAGAGAAGGGCGACGCCCACCTGCAGTTCGGGGGTCCATCCACCTGCAGGAGATTTTCAGATTCATCCCATCGCCCGCGGCGGCATCAGATACAGCGTCATGGCGAAGATCAGATACACCATCAATAGCAGAACACCGACGAACCACGCCGAGCGCCCGCTGTTAGTGACCAACACCGCCGTGAGGGTGGCGATGATCACCATCACCACGGCGCCCGGCCAGAATCGCAGATCCATCGGCGTCGGGGCGATGAAGTAACTCAGCAGTATCAACGCCGGTGCGACAAACAGGGCAATCTGCGACGCGCTCCCCAATGCGATGCCGACGCTCAAGTCCAGCCGGTTCTTGCGCGCGCCGGAGAGAGCGGAGCTCATTTCCGCCGCGCCGCCCACCAGCGATACCACGATGAAACCAACGAACGCGGGCGTCATTCCGAACGTCTCGGCGGCCTTCTGGACCGACTCGACGAACACCTCGCTCACCAGCGCCACGAGCACCGTGACGCCGGCCAGGGTGACGAGCGCCAGCCCGATGGGCCAGGGTGCTTCGCCGTCATGGCCATGCTGCGCGCTGGCAAACAATTCTCGGTGAGTCTTCAGAGAGAACAGCATGCCCAGGCCGTAGGCCACGATGAGCAGCACCGCCAAGCCAGCGCTCAGCGTCTGCGTGAACTCCGCCGCCGCGGCATCGGCCGTTAGTACCGCCGAAGGAATCAGCAATGCGACTGTGGCTAGAAAGAGCAGACCCGCCTGCATGCGGGCGCTGACCCGGTTGAATTCCTGGACATGATGCTTGAGTCCACCGAGAAAGAACGACGCGCCCAGCATGAAAAGCGTGTTTGTCACAATCGCGCCAGCAATGGACGCCTTGACCAGCATCAGTTGCCCAGCTCTCAAGGCCGTGAGCGCAATGACAAGTTCGGTGAGGTTTCCGAGCGTTGCATTGAGCAGTCCGCCCGCCGCATCGCCCGTCTTGGCGGCAACCGATTCCGTGGCGTGACTTAACAGCGCGGCCAAGGGCACGATCGCGAGCACGGAGAGCATGAAGAGCAAGGTGTGCGCTTCGGGCCTGAGCCTGGCGGCGATGAAGACCACTGGCACAAAGGCCAGCAGCCAGAGCAGCGGGGTTTGGCGGATTTCGCTCAGCAATGGTTTCATGGTTAGCCTACGAGAGTGGGTTGACGCGCAGTCCGATCCTTCAGGCCCCGGGCACGGTCGCTTTTGTCCAGGCGCCCGGATCGAAGCGCTTCATGGCCCGCGCGCGATCTTCTGCGCATAGTCGGGCACGCCGTTCATATCTTGATCGGCGCGCGTGTACTCCCGTTGGGCGTCATAGTAGGCTAAGGCGGCTTGCATCGCTGCGAGTTCGTTGCTCCTCCAAGCGTCGAGGCTGGCGGACCGCAATGATGAGCGGGTGCGCCCCCGCGCGCCATCCAACTATGGTTTGATGGAGTCAGCAACTGGAAGCGCTTTAGGTCCAGCTGGCGTGAGAAGACGAAGTTTCTCCAGTCATATTGCCGCCAGGATGCGACAAGCTGGCCACGACCCCGCGCTCTACTGGATTGTTTGACAGCAGGCTCTGACCGCCCGCAGGAGCCGTTCAGCTGACACCAAGACCCTCGGAAGCGGTCGTTGGATTCCGCCTCGACAGGAACGGAAAACGGGAAACGGGAAACGGTTGACGCACGCCGTTATGCACACAGGAAATCATGTCGCCGTTGCCACGTCGTGCGACCAAACCTGTGCAAGCGCGCATCGACTTGATGCAGGAAGAGGATTTGGCGACGCGCGCCGGGTTGATCAGGCTTCGAAACGGCTTGGCGCAGTCGTGAAGGGGCGGAGTTCCGGCGAGATCTGAATGCCTCGGGAACCGGCCGCTGATGTGAGCTCTCCTTGGCAGTTGGATGACCGGGATCCACGTTTCAGTGTGAGTTCGCCGGGCGACAGGAAGGCAGCAACCGCTTCAATGAGGGCTGAAATGTTAAGGCCCTTCATGGCGGTGACGGCGGCGCATTGTGATCGACGACGTTACTGAACAGCATCGGCGCTTGGTCGAAGAAGAGGCGTCGACGGGGCGACATCGAAAGTGCATGGAAACCCCCATGGTTGAACGGCGAGGCGCCAGACAGCGAGCCGGGAACGAGGACGGCCGCCCCCGGTCGAATTCCCGCAAGTGATGGGCAAGCTCGGGGTCGATCGCACCAGTTACCAGACCGCCCATGGTCGTCGGCCTATAGCCAGTGCCGCCATTGGCGCGGCAATGGCGGTGGCGGCGTGAAATCGCCGTCTGGCTGCCGCTTCCAAGACACGGGCTTCGTGCATAGCATTCTGATCACCTCGTGTCGCTTGCACTCGAAGCTCTTGGCAGCTTCGGAAAAGTTCGTCGTCAGAAAGGGCTGTCAGGTCCCTCGTTTGCATTGTTGCGTGGCACCCCCGCTTTTGCGACCGGCTGGCGACACGCTCAAGTCCGCGCTAGCGGACATAAGTCACCGATCGTCCGGCTCAAGTGCCCCCCGTCACTTCGCCATAGTCGCTAGCCGATCGGATCGGCATTCTCGTCCTCGCCAGGGGCGCGCGGCCCGACGCGCTCGTCCGGCACCATGCGGTAGAGAGCCACGATGCCCGCTTCGAAGGCCTCGGTCCACGAGGTGTAGGACTGCTCGCTGTCGACGATGTCGATCCAGACTGAGGAAGGCGAGCCTTCGTGCAGGACCCAGTGAAAGTGGCCGGGCACCGGCTCGTCTACGAAGACCGAGATGTGCCGCAGCTGGTTCATGGCCGCGATCGTATCGCTGGCGGCGTTCAGCGACCGTTCAGCCGCCGGTTGCCCTCATGGCGGTCGATCGCTGAGATCAAACGATCGAAGGTCGGGAACCGATGGAATTCCGAGTCCGTGCCCGGACGAAGCGTCGTCCATGGAGAGCATCACAATCCTGGGGGTGTGCGGTGCAGCAAAGTAAGTTTGGAGATGGAAGCCGGAGCATCTTCTAGACAGGAGGTCCTGCAGCTGCGCGCAGTGCTGCGCAGCATCAGCCCGCTGATCTGGCGGCGACTTCTGCTGCGAGGCGATACGAGCGTCGCCCGGCTTCACCAGATCCTGCAGGTCGCGTTCGGCTGGCAGGACATGCACCTTCATCGCTTCGAGATTCGAGGCCGCGAGTACGGAGTCCACCAGGAGGGCGGTATCTTCTTCGACACCGACGCACACGAAGTCCTGATCGGACAACTGAAGCTGCGGCGCCTTGAGCGATTCACCTACGAAAACGACTTCGGCGATCTGTGGGTGCACGACCTGCGCATCGAGGCGACCTTGCCGCTGGATCCCAAGCTGGTGTACCCGGTATGCATCGCGGGCCGGCGCGCCTCACCCCCGGAGGATTGCGGCGGTCCGCATGCGTTCATGGCCACTCGGTTCGAGTACACCCTGATCGGCGAGAGCAGGTCCCGCCAAGAGTTCGAGGATCTTCTCGACGATGAGATGGACGACGAGGAATGGGCCATCTTGCGCCACTACCACCCCGACCGCTTCGATCGGCGCGCCGTGAACCGAAGGCTCGCCGCGTTGGCTGCGCCATCACAGGAAAGGTGGGTCCCATGAGAGCCATCGTTCAGATTCGCATTGAGGGCGCCGCGTCGCGCCCCTTCACCGTGCCACTTCTCACCATCGATCGTCGATGTGACCAGGTGCAGAACGTCGGACTCGCCCTGGGCGACGCCAAGACCATCCTCGCAACCCTTCAGCAAGCGTTTGTCCAAGAGCAGCTGGATGGCTACCTGTCCGACCGCAGGGCCTGTCCGCATTGCGCCAAGCCGCGCGCGGTCAAAGGCTACCACCCGCTGCGCTTTCGCACCGCCTTCGGGGATATCGACTTGCGCAGCCCCCGTTGGCGCCGCTGCCGCTGCGAGCAATCCCGGGAGGCTACGTTCTCTCCGCTCAGCGAACTGCTGACGGTACACACGGCCCCAGAACTGACATACCTGCAGGCCAAGTGGGCCGCGCAAGTCTCCTTCGCAGCGGTCGGTGCGCTGTTGCATGATGTGTTGCCCGTCGACGAGGGGCTGCATCCGGAAGCCATTCGTCGGCACGTTCTGGACACCGCGGAGCGACTCGAAGCGCAGCTCGGCCCGGAGCAGTTCACCTACGACGGCGGCTCCCAGCGCGAGATCGAAGCCTCGCCGGAACCTGCCGCTCCCATCACGGTGGGGCTGGACGGAGGCTACATTCGAGGTCGCGATCGCCTGCCGGGTGCCAACGGATGCTTCGAGGTCATCGCCGGAAAGAGCATCCCGGACGAAGGTGCGGCGAAAGTCTTCGCCTTCGTCCATCGGATAGACCGCAAACCGAAGCGGAGGCTGCGTGCCGTGCTCGAGTCGCAAGGCATTCTCCCTCGACAGCACATCACGTTCCTGTGTGACGGCGGCGACACCGTGCGCGAGCTTGGCGCCTTCCTGCACCCGCGATCCGAGGACATTCTGGATTGGTTCCACGCGGCCATGCGCATCGAGCAGCTCTTGCAAACGGCACGCGGGTGGCAAGGCTCGGAGAAGGAAAACCTCCTCAAGGGCATCGAACGCGTCAAATGGTTCCTGTGGCATGGAAACGTGATCCGCGCCGACGAAACCTTGTACGACCTGGTCGAGGAAGTCGACGGCGTGCTCGAGCAGGACAGGCAAGCTGGGCGGCCGTCTTCCGTCGTGCTGAAGAAACTTGATCGGGCACTGGGTGAATTCGCGACCTACGTCGACAACAACGCCAGCGCCATCGTCAACTACGGAGAGCGGTACCGAGAGCCGGCTCCGGTCGTCTGAACACGCATCGACCTGAGTTAAGTGGATTGGCTGCGGTTTGATTCTTTCAATCTTCAGGCCCCTGCCAGGCCTCCGGAGGCGCCCCGGTTGAGCCATGTACTCATGGTTCAACCCATCAGGCAGCCT
>NZ_JBFTHX010000073.1:0-12935 GCF_056394465.1 Variovorax sp. 10N432 | reverse complement strand
GGCGCGACGGCATCGACTTCTTGCGGCCCCTCGATCGATACCGGCAGCAGCACGGGCGTTGACGGCTCCGGGGTTTGCCCTGCCGAGTTGCGCCGCGCGCGGCGCCACGTGAACAGAAGATTCGCGTTGATGCCGGCGTCCAGCGCGATCGCCGACACGGACGCGCCAGGCAAGAGGCTTCGCTCAACCAACTCGCGCTTCAGTTCCGGGCTGTGTTCGCGCCGACCACGGGCGCCTCGAGTGACTCGATCGTTCATGATGTGCATTACCGCTCTTTAATGCACACCATCGCAGGCGCGCTCGATCAGACGATCGTGCTCACCGGCTGGCGATCTGAACAGAGGGCCTTGAGCCAACGCTTACCTTGCAGGTCCGTTGCGTTGCTTCGCACCATCACTGAATCTTCGAGCGCAACCACTGCCGCTACGGCCACTGCCGTGTCCTAGCCAGGCAGTGCTTGTGCGTCTCGGAGAAAGTGGCTCGGCGCTTGATGAAGCAGGAACCTGGTGGCTGATTGGTTCTGCGCCCGCGACTGGCAGGGCTCGTGATCAAATCGATCTACGACTTGATCGGACGTTCCTCAGCCAGCGAAGCGGGTTTCGGGCAAACCTCGAATTTGATTCAGCTTTGCGCAAAGCAAGGCACCGTCCGCTTCGGTTTGTGATTCCAAACCGATTCGCGCGGTCGTGCAATACATCGTGTCATACGACACTCCCCCAATGGCAGGACAGGTGGTGGACTGTGCGACTGCCGGGACGATGAGATCGACAACGCCCTGAGGCGAATACCTTACCAACCGCCCGCCTCCCCACTCGGCATTCCATAGGAAGCCTTGGGCGTCGATGCAGGAACCGTCAGGCGCGCCGCCCCCGACCACATCAGCGAATATCCGCTGGTTGTCTAGCGATGGATAGTCGCAGCAGAAAATTTTCTGTTGCATTGAGTCGCAGAAGTAGAAGGTGGCTCCATCCGGGCTGAAACAAATTCCGTTGGATATTGCCGTGGCTGGGAGGGCGAGCGGTTCGATGAGCCGCGAAGCCGCATTCAATCGATAGAACGCTCCTATCTTCCGAGGTTGCTCCGCTTCGTCCATGGTGCCGAACACGAAGTTTCCTTCGCGATCACATCGGCCATCACCAATGCGCGTTTCCGGATTCCCTGGTGAAGGAGCAATCGCGGTGATGGAATGGTCGATCAGATTAAAAAACACCAAGTGCGAGGCAAGCCCAAGCAACAGCACGTTTTCGTTTTCTGTAAATGCAAACGAACCCACACGCTCTGGCAAGGGCCAACTTCGGACATTTTCTGTCGCTGAGTCGAGCGCAAATAGTTTCTGCCCCACGATGTCTATCCAATAGAGGCTGTGAGTGCGCTCACACCAGACCGGGCATTCACCCAGTTCACTTATTTCCTTTGCAACTACTTCAACTATATTCATAGGTTAAATCTTTCACCAGACATGGTCATCGCCGGCCGCCTCAACAGAGGCGGCGGCTCATCTCTGCGCCGCCTACTCGCCCGGCGCCTGGCACGGGCCCTGATCGGACGTTCCGACACAGCCCGGTCAAGGTTCACGCGCGCAAAAATGCGACTTGCGCCGCACTCAAACCTTATAGCTGAACTCCACGAGTTAGCGCACCGTCGACTACCAAGTTGGTGCCCGTAATGAAGCTAGCTGCCGGGCTGGCGAGAAACACCGCTGCATTGGCCATTTCTGAGGAGTTCCCATTCGCCCTGTGGGATTCAATGCAGGGGCCTCTGCGAACAGCTTCGGATTGCCTGTTTCGATCTGATTCTAAACCCCGCCGGGAAAGTATGTGTTGCCCGGAGAGACGGAGTTGGCGCGGATGCCCTTGCCCGCCAGATGAAAAGCCAAGCCTTGTGTGTAGTGCACGATCGCGGCCTTGAAGGCGCCGTACGGGCCAGAAGCAAAGTCGATCTCTCGCGCCGAGACACTGGCGATGGTGACCATGGCCGGGTGCGCACTCTTTTCCAGCGAAGGCATGGCCGCCTCCACCAGACGGACCGTCCCCATCAAGTCCACCTCGAACCCGCTGCGCCAGGCGGCTTCGTCGTGCGAGATGGCGAGCGCACCGACATTGGCGACGACGATGTCGATGCCGCCGAAATCGGCGTTGACCTCTGCCACCCAAGCTTTGAGTGTCGGCGCCGGTTGAACTTTGACCCGGTGGGTCAAATTTCGGCCGGCGCCAACAGGCGGTCGCCCATGCATCCGCGTTGGAGGAGTTCCTCCGTTGCAGCCACGCGGTCCGCCAGCCATCGCGCGGCTGGTCCGAGCGCGGCATCGACCCGATGGACCATATACATGGTGAGAGTTTTGGCGTCTTCCACGCCGGGCGGAAAGATTCGCACCAGACGCCCCTCCGCGAGATCAGCTGCGACCAGATGCTCGGGCATCCCGCCCCATCCAAAGCCGGCGAGCAGCATCGCATGCTTGGCGCCAAGGTCGCTAAGACGCCACGTCTGCGTCGATACAACACCAAAGTCATGGCCCGACAACATCTGCGAACGATCGGTCAACACCAGCTGGACATGTTCATGAATAGCGGCTAGCGGGACTTCCGACTTGAATGTCGCCAAAGGGTGGTGAGGCGCAACGACATGCAGCAGACGCACTTGCGCCGCGATCCGACGCTCGAAAGCTGGAGCTTCGCACACCACTGAGGAAAGGATCCCGACGCTTGAACTGCCGTTCAGCACTCGCTCGGCCGCGGCCCCCAGATTCTCGACCATGACCCGGGGAGACACCTGGGGCCACGCCTCCTTGAATTGGCGCATGACCTCAAGCAACCGGTCCATCGGAAACATGCCATCCACAGTGAGGGACACCTCGGCTTCGACTCCCACCGCGAGTCCTTTCGCCTGCGCGCGAAAGGCGCCCACCTCGCGCGCAATTCGACGAGCCCGTGGGACAAGGGCCTGGCCCGCTGGTGTCAGCACCGGCCGATAGGCGGTGCGATCGAAAACGTTGATGTCAAACTGCTCTTCAAGCTTCTGAACGGCGTAAGTGATCGCCGATTGAGCGCGTTTCAGCTTCCTCGCCGCCCCTGAGAAGCTGCCGGCATCGACCACGGCCAGAAAGACCCGGACTTGGTCCAACGAGAAGCCGTCGGAAACACGCTCAAATTTTTCGATAGTCATTGACCAAACTTTGCCGGTTTCTTTGGCAGACGTAAAGCGCAACAATGCCTTATCAATACTTCAAACGAAGGATCAGCGCGTTCGGTGCCGAAGGCGCTGACCATCGGACTATTAAACATGATCGACTCTCGCACCGCGCCCTACGGACTTTTCATCTTGCGACTGACTCTCGGGTTGCTCTTCTTGGCGCATGCATGGCTCAAGGTATTCGTATTCACTCCGGCGGGAACCGCACAGTTCTTTGGCAGCATCGGTCTTCCTGCGTGGCTTGCCTATGTAACCATCGTTATTGAAGTGCTAGGAGCGGTGGCGTTGATTCTGGGCTTCCACAGCAGGGTCGCTGCTCTTGCCCTGGCGCCGATTCTTCTGGGTGCCATCATCACGGTACATGGCCCGGCGGGATTCTTCTTCAACAATCCCAACGGCGGCTGGGAGTATCTCGCGCTCTGGATCGTGAGCCTCTTGGCAGTAGCCTTGATGGGCGACGGGGCATTTGCCGTTCGGCGGTCCCTTGCCAGCCTTCCGACCGAGAGAGCGTAGGCGTCTAAGACTTGATGAATCAACCATCGTTCTTGACAGACGTCGAGAATCACAGGGATCGGGATCTTGGAACTTGGCATATATACCTTCGGTGATCTTCCCGCGGATGCTCGCGGTCCCGCGGCATCCCTGCAGCGCCTCAAGGAGATAGTCGAAGCTGCCAAGCTCGCCGACCAAGCCGGCTTGCACGTCTTTGGCGTGGGTGAACATCATCGCTCTGACTACGCCGTGTCTGCGCATACCGTGGTGCTGGGTGCAATTGCGTCGGTGACTCATACCATTCGTCTCACCAGCGCCGCTACCATCTTGAGTTCGGCAGATCCTGTTCGTGTCTTCGAGGACTTTGCAACGTTGGACCTTCTTTCGGGCGGCCGCGCAGAACTGATGGCAGGACGTGGAGCCTTCATAGAGTCCTTTCCACTATTCGGGTGTCGGCTGGAGGACTATGAGAGGCTTTACAGCGAGAAACTGGACTTGCTTTTAAAGTTGCGGCAGACGGAGAAAATCACGTGGCAAGGGGACTTTCGACCGCCATTGGACGGCCTTGACGTCGCCCCGAGACCCGTATCAGAAGCCTTGCCGATATGGATAGGCGCTGGAGGAACGCCGCAAAGTGCAGTGCGGGCTGGACGACTGGGATTGCCGTTGAATCTTGCGAATATCGGCGGCGAACCAGCGCACTTTAAGCAGTTCATCGAGCTCTATAGGAGTACCGGCGTCTCTGCCGGCAATGCGCCTGAGACGCTCAAGGTCGCTATTTCAGGCCACCTGCACGTTCAAAGGGATTCGCAACGTGCACGCGAGGAATTCTTTCCGCACTATGCGCATTACATGCGGCACAACCTACCGCAACGCGACCGCGGCTGGCAGATATCGGGCGCGGACTATGCCAAGCTGGCCAGTCCACACGGGTGCCTCTTCGTAGGAAGTCCACAAGAGATTGCCGACAAGATACTTTACGAGCATGAACTGTTCGGTCACGACCGGTTCCTTGCCCAGATCGACATAGGAGGTTTGCCGTTCGCCAAGGTGGCCCAGGTCATTGAGCTCTTAGCGGGCGAAGTGCTGCCCATTGTCAAGCGTGGTTTAGCCCGGCGGGGATACTGAAATCAGGTCTGGAGAGGCATACGCACGGCTTGCCTTCATGGTCGAACTCAGCCTACTCGCTGCGACCCGAAGTGAGGTTCGAGCTGATCCATGATGCGACGTCGGTGACCGGAATGGCGCGGTGTTGATTGAACGTCCCACTCTTGTCCCATGCGACACCTCGCCCTTGAGCAAAGGCCGCACGATACTTACGCATCATGTCGTGTGGGTCGCGCGCCAGCTCGTCCAGCAAATACTGCTCGCTCCACTCCGAACGGCTGAAGGGGCGGCCGAGGGCCGCCTGCAGCTTGTCGGCGACCTCCCCATAAGTCACGGTGTCGCCCGCCAGATACACGATCTCGTTCCGGATACGGGGTTTGGCGAACACGATCTCGGAAGTCAGCGCTCCGATATCGTCTGGAGTCGTCAGGGTCACAGCGGTGTCGAGGCTTCCCAGGGCGTGGACTGCGTCGTTTTGCAGGTCAAGAACACCGAATTCCGGCTCGAACAGGTAGCTCATGAACATGCCGGTCGAGATGATGACCCACTCAGTCTGGTGCTGGCTGCGCAGCAACTCGCGCACGTCCAACTGTGCGTCGAAGATGTCCTGGGGACTGCCGCGACCGATCACGTCAAAATTGACTCCAAACTGCCATGGGAAGTACCTCGGGATTCGCGCCTGTAAGGCGGCTCGCGCCAACTTCATTGGCGTGTCGATTCCGGCTGCATAGCCCGCGCAACCGATGACTGTGTCATATTGCGCGAATACAACGGCGAGCTCATCGATGGAGCTCTTCACAAGATCACCTATGACGATTTCGATCCCAAGACCTCGAATCTCCGCGATATCACGTCGCTTGCCTGGTGCACTGGACTCAACGGCACTTGCGCGCAGCAGCACGCTGATCTTCGCACTGTCCACGTCCTTCGCGTGGCGCGCAAGATTGCGCAGCACCGGGAGGCCGAGTTCCCCGGCACCTAGCACCAGAATGTTTCGAGACGTAGCATTAGGATCGGACATTGTTGACTTCTCATGTAAGTGTTGATGCGCATGCACTGTAGCGAGGGCATCAACGCGGAAAAAGCAGCCCCGGACGTTTTCCACATTCAGAAAATCCGAACAATGTTGGGTCGTGGTACCGTTTGCTTTGCCGCTATCAGGACAAGACATGGATCGCGTACAAGCAATGCAGGTATTCGTTCGCGTGGTCGAATGCGGGAGTTTTGTGCGCGCAGCAGAGAGCCTGGGCTTACCGGCATCATCGGTCACCAGCATCATCAAGAGGCTCGAAAAGCACTTGCAGACACGCTTGCTGAACCGTTCCACCAGAAATCTCAGCCTGACGCCAGAAGGTGAGCGGTACCTTTACGGCTGCCGCGAAATACTTGACCTGATCGACGACACGGAATCCAGTCTGCGATCTGCCGAGCGTCCGCAAGGGCGACTGCGCGTGGATATGCCGGGCGGCATTGCACATGCATTGATCCTGCCGCAGTTGCGGCAGTTCCAGCGACGGTACCCGGACATCTACCTGGCGATCGGCGTCAATGATCGTCAGGTGGATTTGATCCAGGAGGGCGTCGACTGCGTCATCCGTACCGGGAGTCTCAATGACTCGACGCTGGTTGCACGACGTTTGGGCGAGTTGCGGTGGATCACCTGCGCGGCGCCGTCCTACTTGGATGAAAAAGGCATTCCCGAGGTTCTGGAGGATTTACAACGACACAGGGCGGTCCACTACTTTTCCAGCACGACGCGGCGGGGCAGCGAACTGCGTTTCGTCGAGGACGGAGTCAGCATCGCCGTTCCGGTCCCCGGCACGGTAGCGGTCAACGAGACTGGGCTGTACATAAAGCTATGCCTCGACGGCTTCGGTTTGATGCAGTTACCAGAGATTCTGGTGACGGACCAT
Organism: Variovorax sp. 10N432; assembly: GCF_056394465.1. Taxonomy (NCBI): domain Bacteria; kingdom Pseudomonadati; phylum Pseudomonadota; class Betaproteobacteria; order Burkholderiales; family Comamonadaceae; genus Variovorax; species Variovorax sp. 10N432. The sequence continues at coordinate 6,234 of NZ_JBFTHX010000073.1, read as the reverse complement.
TTGAAGGCCGGAGAATTGGTCGAGGTGCTGGCCGATATGCGGCCGGAGCCGGTGCCGGTATCACTTCTCTACCCCCATCACAGCTTTCTCTCTCCGGCCATGCGAGCGTTCACCGACTGGACGACCGAGCTGTTCAGCAACGCCGAGTTGAAGTGATCAGTTGTCAGTCGAAACTAGAAATTTACAGAGAAGCGGACATGTCTTCGGCCGGCCATGGAGAAAGCGAGTGCCCTTCCCCTGAAGCAGCGATTGCCTGGAAGCCTGGCAGATGGAGCGTAAGGACTGGTTCCGAGTGCGGCCGCCCTGGGCGGAGCTGGGACGCGGAGCAGCAGTTGGCTCTTCAGCAGGGCCTAATCGTCACATCCGTCCGGTCCACTTCCGCTCGTATTCATGGGCGGCAAATTCATCAACCATGAAGTTGATGAACGAGCGAACCTTCGCAGACAAGTGCTTGCGGCTGGGGTAGGCGATATTGATCGTGAGCTGTGGCAACTCCCACTCGTCCAGTACGGGCACCAAGCGACCGGCAACAACATCGTCATAGAGGATGTAGCTGGGCTGCACGAGTATTCCATGTCCGTTCAGTGCGGCTGCCCTGAGCACTTGACCATCGTTCGACTCGAGCAGCCCATGAACCGTCACTGACTCCCGCTGCGCGCCGCGGGAGAAACTCAGCTCATACGGATTCTTCGCATAGACGTATAGCAGAAGCGCGTGCATCGGAAGCTCGCACGGATGTTGCGGTACGCCTTGGTTGGCAAGGTATGCCGGAGATGCCGCGAGGAACCTCCGTGTCATCCCCAAGCGGCGAATCGTAATGGTGCTGTCCGGCTCCAGCTCTCGTGTGCGGATTGCGACATCGATCCCGTTTTCGATGATGTCCAAGTACCTGTTCGCAGTTTCTATGTGTACCCGTAGCTGGGGGTACAGCTGGTGGAAGCGTGGCAGACGAGGCGCGATGACTTGCATCGCGAAGGACAGCGAGGCGCTTACTCGTAGAACGCCCGAAGGATTGAGCGTAGCGCTTTGGAGCGCTGATTCCGCGTCTTCCAACTCACTGAGGATGTGCCGCGCACGTTCGAGGAACTCCTGGCCCTCCCGAGTCAGGTAAAGGCGACGCGTGTTCCGCTCCACGAGCCGCACCTTCACGCGGTTCTCGAGCGAAGCCAAGGTGCGGCTCGCGGCCGGATTGGACAAGCCCAACGCCTCGGCGGCCTTGCTAAGACTCCCACGTTCGGCAACCTGGATGAAGAGCGACAGCTCAGTAAATCGATCCATTTTTTCGATTCTAGGAAATGTGAATTCCGATCTTTGCGGTTTCCGTTCGATTGCTGAAATTATAAAGTTTGGCTCGCCGGTTCGGTACACCGACATTTCTGTCCCAACCGCCCACTTTGGAGCAAGCATGAGCAGCATCAATCGTTTCAGCGCAGTTCTTTCCCGCCGCGCCGTGTCTGTACTCGCGGCCGCAACACTTCTGAGCGGATCGGTCTTCGGCCAGACAACTTACCCGACGAAGCCTATCAGGCTGGTCGTCGCGACGCCTGCAGGATCTTCGCCGGACGTGTCGGCCCGATTCGTTGCAGAGCGCCTGAGCAGGGACCTTGGGCAGCCGGTAATCGTAGACAACAAGCCGGGGGCGAGCTCGATCATCGGCGCGGAGATAGTGGCCAAGGCTCCCGCGGACGGCTATACGCTCTTCTACGGCACAGCCCCGGCGATCTCTCTCAACCCGCACTTGTTTGCCAAACTGCCGTACAAGCCTTCCGACTTCGTGCCGATCATCCACCTGGTGGACGTTCCCTTTGTGCTCAGCGTTCGCACGAGTTCCCCGTACAAGTCGGTCGATGAGGTGTTGCAGGCCGCCAAGCAGCAGCCAGGCAAGCTGACCTACTCGTCACATGGCGAGGGTACGCCAAACCATGTCGCAATGCTGGAACTGTTGCAGAAGACGGGTGCAACCATGACGCACGTTCCATACAAAGATGGTGGCATCTTGGACGTCATGAGTGGAATCGTGGATTGGTCGTTCGTCGCATCGGCCGATGCCATCCCTCAGATCAAGGGAGGCAAGCTGCGCCCGTTGGCAGTGTCCGCAAATGGACGCATGCCGAGTTTGCCTGGCATCCCCGCCCTATCTGAGAGCTTTCCCGGCAGCCAGTTGTATTCGTGGAACGGAATTCTGGCGCCGCGTGGCACTCCCACGGAAGTCGTGGATCGCTTGTCGGTGCCCCTGCAGAAGATCGCGGCATCGAGCGAGTTTCGGCAGTACCTGCTCGAACTTGGATTGATTCCTGCTGGCGGAACGCCGGCGGAGTTTCGTTCGTTCCTGGCCAAGGATTTCGAGACCTGGGGAGCCGTCGTGAAACGAAACGGCATCCGCCTCGACTGATTCAGCCAAATGAAAAGCCAATTGTTACCAATTCAGACAATGGAGTTTTAGTCATGACGTTCACTATTATCGCGCGCGACAAGCAGTCGGGTGATTTCGGTCTCTGCATCTCGAGCTTTTCGCCGGCGGTCGGTTGGATTGCGCCTTTCGGATCAGCGCAAGCTGGTGTGCTCTCTTATCAATCGTCCGTGGAACCTCGGTTGGGTAAGGTGGCGCTGGGCTTGCTCGAAAGAGGATATTCGGCCCAAAAGGTGCTCATCGACATGGAGCAGATGGACAAATACTGGGAATACAGGCAGGTCGGCGTCCTCGATGCGCGCGGCGGGATGGCCGTCTTCACGGGCAAGAAGAACTATGAATGGGCGGGGCACCGCATCGGCTCCGATTTCATTGCCTTCGGCAACGTGCTCGCCGGCGAGAAGACCATCGACGGGATCTGCGACGCATGGGAGAAAAACCGCGCCGCAAGTTTCGACGATCGCCTGCTGCGCGCCATCGAAGGTGGCCGCGATGCCGGCGGCCAATTGGAGGGCCAGACCTCGGCGGCCATCAAGACGTTTGGCCGCAAGGGCACGGCGCGACTCGATCTGCGCTGCGACCATGCGTCCGAGCCGATCGCGGAACTGCGGCGGATCGTCGATTGGTACATGCCGCTGGTGGAGTTCTACGAGGCGCTGGTCGATGACCCGTCGGTCATGCCCCGGCACAAGGACTGGCTCAAGGAGCGCGGTATCGAACGCGAGTACGGAAAGCCGCCGGCGCACTTGGCCTGACCGTCATCCGATCGACGTCACCACGATGTTGATCGCAATTTTTTAACCTGTTGTGGAGTCAAATATGAGCATCAACTCTTTCCGCTCGGCCGTTTCACGCCGAACCACGCTTGTACTCGCGGCTGCAACACTTTTGTCCGGAACCGTCTTTGCCCAGACGCCGTTTCCAACAAAGCCAGTGCGGCTGGTCGTCCCCTGGCCTGCAGGAGCTTCGCCGGATGTCACGGCCCGATTCATTGCAGAGCGCCTCGGCAAGGATCTTGGACAGCCGGTCGTCGTTGACAACAGGCCCGGGGCTAGCCAGATCATTGGGACGGATATTGTGGCCAAGGCTCCCGCCGATGGATATACGCTTCTGTACACCGCTGCTCCGTCGGTCTCGCTCAATCCACATATTTTTACCAAGCTGCCGTACAAGGCTTCTGATCTGGTCCCGGTGATCCATGTCGTGGAAGTGCCTTTCGTGATGATCGTGCGCGCAAATTCCCCGTACAAGTCGGTTGATGAGTTGTTGCAAGCCGCCAAACGGGAACCGGGCAAGCTGAACTACGCGACATACGGAGATGGCACGCCAAGCCATATTGCTGCCCTTCAGCTGGTGCAGAAGGCGGGCGTAGCCATGACGGCCATCCCGTACAAGGATGGGGGCATGCTTTCCGTCATGAGTGGAGACGTGGACTTTTCGATGGAAGCATCGGCCGCCGCCATTCCTCAGATCAAAGGAGGCAAGCTGCGAGCGCTGGCAGTGTCCGCAAATGAGCGTATGTCGAGTCTGCCTGGTGTTCCCGTCCTGTCGGAGGTCTTGCCCGGCAACCAGTTGCATTCATGGAACGGCATCCTGGCGCCACGTGGCACTCCTCCGGAAACACTGGATCGCTTGTCGACAGCATTGCAGAAGATCGTCGCATCGAGCGAATTCCAAAAGAACGCGATCGAACTCGGCTTGATTCCCGTAGGCGGAACGCAGGTCCAGTTTCGTTCATTCCTTGCCAAGGATTACGACGAGTGGGGAGCGGTCGTGAAGCGCAACAACATTCGCCTTGACTGAGCATGTATCTCTTCCACTGACAAGAAATTCATCATGACCTACACAGTAATCGGGCGCTGCCCCCGGACTCACCAGATCGGCGTCGCCGTCGCGACATACTCGGTTGCCTTTGGCTCTTTCACCCAAGGAGCACACAACGCGTATGGCGTGGCAATGTCCCAGGCCAACGGACGCAGGTCCAATGCGCCACTGGCGCAGAGCCTGCTGCAGCAGGGGTGGTCCAGCAAGAGCGTGCTTGCTGCCCTGGTCGAGGACGACATCCACGAGAGCCTCCGGCAGATCGCGGTGTTGACGCGCGACGGAGTGGGCGTGGTTCACACGGGCGCACGCGTTACGGGGTGGGCCGGAGACAAGACAGGGACGGACTACACCGTCTTCGGCAACGTGCTGGCAGGCGAACACGTGCTCAAGGCGATGGAGGCAAAGTTCAACGAAGACCCGGCCCAGCCACTAGTCGAACGCCTCATCAGCACGTTGGAGTCCGGCAGGGATGCAGGCGGCCAGACCGCCAACGACCGCCATTTGCCCGAGCGATCGGCCTGCGTAGTCGTGATGGACCGCAAGAGCTACGCGGCATGGGACTTGCGCGTCGACATGCACAGAACCGCAGTGGAGGAACTGCGCCGGATTTACAGCCTGTACAAGCTGTATCAGCCCTATTACGAAGAACGCGAGGTAGATCCCACCAGCTGCCCGACGCAGTTGGCATGGGAGCGCGAAAACCTGACTGATGCTCAGCTCCAGGAAACGTTGAAGTGATCAGACTTCAACAACTGCTGGCCTCCTGTGTCGGCTCTCCGAACGCCTTGCGCGCAATCGACCGAAATACCTGACCTCAGTCTTCGGGAACTTCGCTAGTTTGGGTGCGCGGCCCGCCCGCGCGCGGTGACTGACGGCGCCAATGTACACAAGCGGTGCGTAGTTTCCCTTGTGGTCGCGTCAGATTCCGCTCGGTTTGCAAAAAGAGCTTCACCGCGTCCGGGCAAAGGCTTTCGGACGAAGACACGCCCGCGCCATTTTCACGTGTTGCGGGCGCCCTCGAATCACAGCACTTCGTGAGCGTATGAAAGATAGAAACCTTGTCAGAGGCCTGTTCCTCGTGGCGATCGCACTGGCCTTCGGCCTGCAGGCGCTGCGATATCCCATTGGTGACTTCAGCCGCGCGGGGCCGGGATTGTTTCCCGCCATGGTGAGCGGCATCCTGCTCGTGATCGGCGCCGCGACCGTGATCCGCTCGTTCTTCGTCGAGCACATTCGGCTCAGCATCAACTTCAGGAACATCGCGATCATCCTGGGCAGCCTCTGCGGCCTGGCGCTGATCTCGACCTTCGTGAACATGATCGCCGGGATCGTCTTCATGGTGTTCTTCTCCGCCTTGGCCGGCAAATCCACCTATTCATGGGTGCGCAACGTCAAGGTCTCCCTCGGGCTGGTCGCGATGGCCCTGGCTCTCCAGAAACTTCTCGGCCTGAACCTGCCGCTCTACTGATCATGGAAGCCCTGAACAACCTGGCGTTTGGGTTTTCCCACGCCCTGACTCTCTCGAACCTGATGTACTGCGCCATCGGCTGCACGGTGGGCACGCTGGTCGGCCTGCTGCCCGGCCTGGGCCCGCTGGCCACCATCAGCCTCTTGCTGCCGCTGACCTATTCGATCCCGACCACCGGTGCGCTCATCATGCTGGCCGGCATCTACTACGGTGCGCAGTACGGCGACAGCGTGAGTGCGATCACGATGAAGATCCCGCACGCCAGCAGCATCGTGGCCTGTATCGACGGCTATGCGATGACGCTCAAGGGCAAGACCGGCCTGGCGCTGTTCACGGCGGGCTTCTCGAGCTTCATAGGCGGCACGGTCGCCATCCTGGTGCTGACCTTCCTGGCGCCGATGCTGGGCGAGGTGGCCTTCCTGTTCGGGCCCGCCGACTACGTCGCCATGATGCTGGTCGGCTTCGTGTGCGTGAGCTTCGTCACCACCGGCAGCCTGCTCAACGGGCTGGCCATGTGCATGATCGGCGTGCT
>NZ_JBFTHX010000072.1:0-13020 GCF_056394465.1 Variovorax sp. 10N432 | reverse complement strand
CCGCAGGACCTTGCCAATCATGGCCATGGTGATCAATCCTCATTCCCCCACCGCTTAAAAAAGCAGCAGGGTAGGCTGAACACCCGGGTCAAATTTGAACCGGCACAACCCTCACAGGTGGGTCAATTTTCGGCCGGCGCCAACACTCACCAGATTCCAGAAAATCTGCTCGACCCGCACCACGTCCGCGAAGATGGTCAGATCCTCGGCCTCCATCAGGAGGGACAGTTGCTTCGCCTGGGCCTCCTTGCGCAGCGCTTCCGTGATCCGCTCGACGATCGGTCGCCACTTCACTGGCGAACGGCTCAGCGTCAGTTTGCCGGTCTGCAAGCGCGAGAGGTCGAGCAGGTCATCAATGATCTGGGCCTGGGCATGGACGGTCCGGCGGATTGTGTCAACCGCTCGCGAGAGCCGAGGTGCGCCTTTCACCTCGGGCGATCGCCCGATCAGCTCGGTGCTCACCATGATCAGGTTGAGCGGGTTCTTGAGTTCATGCGACATCACGGCCAGGAACTCGTTTCGCAGGGCGTGCGCGGCCTCGAGCTGCACCCGGACGTGCTTTTCAGCCTCGAGCAGCTCCTCTCGCTGGCGCTCCAGCAGCCGGCGCTCGGTCAGATCGCGCGCGATCTTGGCGTAGCCCTGGACATCGCCTTCGACCAGCGGGGTGGTGATGCCGCTGCAATAGAAGCGGCTGCCATCTTTGCGGAGATGCCAGCGTTCGTCGAGCGCACGACCATGTTCGCGTGCGCTCTGCAGTTCCTGCTCGGGCACGCCAGCGGCGCGGTCCTCCGGCACGAACAGGCGACTGAAATGCTCCCCTTGTATTTCTTCTCCGGTGTAGCCGAACATGAATTCGGCACCTTTGTTCCAGCCGGTAACGCAGGCGTCTGCGTCGAGCGTGATGACAGCGAAATCCTTGGTGCTTTCCGCCACCAAGCGCAGGCGCTCGTCCCGCGCGCGCAGCTGCTCCTGCGCCGCACGACGCTCGGTCACGTCGATGAAGTTGAGCACCGCGCCGTCGATACGATCCTCGGCGGTGCGATAGGCCGAGATGCGCATGAGGTACCAGCGTCCATCGACAGACGCCAACTCGCGCTCCACCGGTTGCAGCGTTGCCAGCACATGCATGATGTCCTCTGCGAAGCTCCCCCCGTAGTCCAGCCGATGGGTGAGATCGGTCATTGGGCGCCCGATGTCCCCCCCAAGGATGTTGAAAACCATCGCGCTCAGCGGCGTGAAGCCCTTGATGCGCATGCGCCGATCGACGAACACCGTGGCGATGTTCATCGAGGTGATCAGGTTGTTCAGGTCGTCGTTGATCTTGGCCGTTTCCTCGACCTTGTGCTTGAGTTCGAAGTTGACCGTCGTCAGCTCCTCGTTGACCGATTGGAGCTCTTCCTTGCTGGTCTCGAGCTCTTCCGTCGCTGAGCGAAGCTCCTCGTTCATCGACTGCAACTCCTCGTTGGAGGCACGAAGTGCCTCGCTGGAGCTGGCCGATTCGCCGACTTTGCCAGTCAGTTCGCGTTGCAGCCGCATCACCTCCTGCTCCAGAACGGCGTAGGCGGGATCCGCGCCGGCGCAGTCTGTGGCATCGGCGTGACCTGCTTCCGCGTCGGCCTCCGGCTGCAGTGCCAGGTCGACCTCGTCGAAGGCGATCAGCATGTAGCCTCCGCCGTCCGGTCCCGCACTGCCGCGCACGGTCATCTGGACGACAATGCGGCCCTGTTCTCCTCCGATTGCGACCGGCTTGGCGGCCACGCGCCGGCCGGACCGGCCCGCGTACAGGATGGCTGGGCGAAGCGCGGACGCCAGCTCAGGCAGCAGGACCTCGAGCAGGTCCTGAGAGGGAACACCCGCCGCATGGCGCAAGTATCGCGAGGCGCCCGCACTGGTGTGCAGAATCTTGTGGTGTGCATCGGTGACCAGGGTGGCGCGGTTGGCATCCTCGACGAGGCGCTGATGTAAATGCGCGAGAGACGGCAATACCGGCGCCCCTGGGCGCTCTATCCCGGCGCCGCCACCAGCCCGCAGGGGCAAGAGATCGCCGCGAGGCAATCGGACGGGGTTGGCCCTGTAAATCCGATTCTTCTTGTCGACGGAACTGAAGTGGTCGCTCAGCAATTCCGCGGATTCGGCGCCGCCCAAGAACAGCAAACCTCCAGGGTTCAGCGCGAAATGGAACATCTCGAGCACCTCGGCTTGCAGGCGGCGCTCGAAGTAGATCAGAAGGTTGCGGCAGACGATCAGGTCGAGCCGAGAAAAGGGCGGGTCGCGCAGGACGTTGTGTCTGGCGAAGAGAATCTGCTCCCGCACGGCCTTGCTGATCCGGTAGGCCCCTGCCTCGTCTTGGAAGAACTGCCGAAGTCGTTCCGGCGATACGTCGGCAGCGATGGCCTCCGGATAGACGCCAGCGCGCGCCACTGCCAGGGCGCGGTCGTCAACGTCGGAAGCGAAAATCTGGATCGAAGGCTGAGGAATCCCTTGCGGGGCGCTTTCGTTCAGCAACATCGCCAGGGAGTAGGCCTCCTCGCCGGTCGCGCATCCCACCGCCCATGCACGCAGCGGTGCGCTGGGAGCCAGCCGTCTGAAGAGCCCGGCCGCGAGCTCTTGCCGCAGGGCTTCGAAGCACTCCGGATCACGGAAAAAGCTGGTCACGCTGATCAGCATGTCCTGCAGCAGCTCAGTGGCTTCCTGCGGATGGCTCTCCAGGTAATCGCGATAGGCCACCAGATTCTGCTGGCGGGTGACCTGCATGCGGCGCTCTACCCGGCGCAGCACGGTCCCGCGCTTGTAGTCCTTGAAGTTGTTGCCGGTACGATTCGCCAGGATCACGATCACTTCGTCCAGCGCGACCTCGGCACGCGCGAGCGTCGCCTCCGGTGTATCCTGGACCCGCAGGCCGATATTGCTGGCATCTGGCAGATCCATCTCCTGGGCGTTCTTCCAGAGTTCGATCAGCTTCGCCGGAATGTCGGCTGCAGGCATCGCGAAATCGACCCGCCCCGTGGCAATTGCGGCCTGCGGCATGCCTGCGTATTCGGCCTCATGCGGCGCCTGCGCAATTGAAACGCCGCCTTGCGCCTTGATTTCGCCCAAGCCGAGCGCGCCGTCACTCCCCGTGCCGGAGAGGATCACCGCGATCGCACGTTCCCGATGCGCCTGAGCCAGCGTCCGGAAGAACAGGTCGATGGCCACCGGACGGCTTCGCGGGCGCTCCTGCGTCTCGACGACCAGCTTGCCGTCGTCCATCGCCAAGTGAAGGGCGGGGGCAATGACGTAGACGTGATTGACCTGGATAGCCTCTGTCTCATTCACCTGCTTCACGGGCATGCATGTGGTCCGCTGAAGGATCGCCGCAGCGTGGCTTTCGTGTTCAGGCGATAGGTGCAACACGACGACGAATGCCATCCCGGGCGCCTCAGGCAGATGCTCGAACAGCTGCAGAGCCGCGGCCATGCCGCCCGCGGACGCGCCAATGCCGACCACAGGAAATTGCAGCGAGGAACGCCTGGCGTCTGAGCCATCGTCCCGGTCGCCGTCGCTATTCGCGTCTTGATTCATAGTGTCCTGGCCCGCAATTATGCGCGGGTCGTGACCGCTCTACTTGCTCCTTGGCCGCGACGGCGCGCGATCCAGGTCGCTCAGCTTGCCGACGCGCAGTTGCCCAGGGCGACGGCCTGCGGGGCAGAGCCTCGGATCCGGCCCCCGGGCGTAGGGGTGGTAGGAAGCAACGTAGCAATCCAGCCTTGACGCTGGAATCCGGCGCGGTGCACCTACTCATCGTGGCTCGCCCAGGTCGAACTGTGGTTCGCCAAGATCAAGCGCGATGTGATCGCGCGCGGCGCCTTCACCTCGGTGCCCGATCTCAGAAAGCTCATGCGGTGAAATGGAAGTACTTCGACCCAACACCGCGAGCCACTCCCGATTCAATCGTTACGGTCCCTTCACGATGGATGGCCGTCCCGTGAGGGCGTCCTCGCGAGGCGCCCGGCCTTATTGATCCGGCGTAAGAGGCAACCTGACGTGATCACGAAGGGCTTGCGCCGCATGCGCCTCGCTACGGAACTGGACCCTGGCCATCCTCAACGGCGCTTGAAGTACTGCACTTCCCGCTCGTGCTGGCGGGCCTCTTCGAGCGTGTCGAAGGTCCCGAGATTGCGGCGCTTGCCAGTCTTCGCGTCGGTCTTTCGGGAGTAGAGGCGGTATTGACCGGAGGCCAGTTTGCGGATCATGAGATTCTCCTGAAGTAGCGCGAAGTTCCTGGATGCAGCGCCGCCGCCATCTGGGCGGGCGTGCCTTCATGTGCAGTTGTAGGACGCCGCGAGCAGCGGGTCCGAGCCCACGAACACCGCCTTTGTAGGGTGCATGCAGATCGGGCGTGAGGTCGAGCTCGGGTTGGTCGTGGTCACAGGCGACGCGATATCGAGGCGACTCGGCGGCTGGTCCTGTTCCACCCACGTTGTGAGCGCCAGGTAGAGTTGGTCGATGGTCGGCAACGGCGGATTCGCATCCGGGTTGGCCGTGCCGTTCGAGAACCCGTGGGCCATGCCCGGGACCAGGAAGAGCCGGTAGAAATTCCTCACGACGGTGTCGCCGCCCATCTTCGCGGTGAGGCGGTTGTAGTAGTTGAGCGTCCCCTGGGGCGGGATGAGCGTATCCGCGAGCCCGTGGTAGACGAGCATCTTGCCGCCTCGCGCCGCGAACTCGGCCAGGTTGTTGTCGTCCGTGTTGATGTTGGCGAACGAAGCCTGGAGCGCCACGCCCCGGTCGTAGGCATTGGAGAGGTCAAGGTACGAAAGCGTCGTCCAGCGGTCCGCCCCATTGCGGGTGGCGTTGATGAAGTTGGTCGATGCATAGCTCGCGTCCTGCAACTCCAGCGCTACCATGTCGCTCGCAATAGTGAAGGGCCTCGCGCCGCCGAGGCCACCGATGTTGGTGCCGCGCGTCAGGCCATACCAGCGCTGTGCGCCTTGCGGTTCGAGCGCGGTTCCGTTGTCGGCCGAAGGCGAGGGCACGGAGCCGTCGGCCGTCTGTCCGTACCAGATCTTGTTCATGGCCACCGCCTGCGCCTGCGTGACGCAATCGCCGGAGGGCGCGTTGCCGCCGCTGTTGGCACAGATCACGTTCAGGTCCTGCGTCGGGTCGTAGCGGCACTGCAAGGGGTCGGGGATGTAGCCCATGTGCCTGTTGCCGACCGCATCGCAGGCCGTGATCGCCGCCTTGCCCAGCAGGGTCGCCTGCCCGGTGGTCAGGGGCACGCCGCCGAGGTCGCGCTGGTAGACGATCTGCGGATAGAGCTCGGCCGTGATGAACTTCGTCCAGTTGATCGCCGGGGCACCCGCCAGGATGCCGTCGAAGTCGCCAGGATTCGCCTGCGCTTCCATATGGCCCTGCCGGCCCCCGGTCGAGAAACCGTTCCAGTACGCGCGCTTGGCCGCGGTTCCATAGTAGGCCAATGTCAGCGCCTTGGTCTTGACGGCCATCTCATGAATGCCCCGCTGCGCGAAGTCGTTCCAGAGGGCGGCGTTGATCGACCCATCCGGATTCATAGCGAACGAGCCGCCGTTGGCCGTGTTCGCATGGCCGGTGTCCGTGCTGGCCGAGACGGCGCCTTCGACCATCGCGGTGGTGGCCGGCGCGCCCGCCGTGCCGCCCGTGGTGCCCGCGAGCGTCGTGAGCGAGGTCTGGGCGCCGCCGGCCCAGCCGCCGCCGCCCTTCACGTGGATCCGCCGGTTCCATTTGCTCTCGCTGGGAAGCCAGACCTCGATGCCGATGCCTTGGGAAGTCGACGGAGCGTCCGCCGGTCCCGGATTGCCGGGCCCCACCAGGAGCTTGACCACGCACACGTCGCTGCTCGCCACCGGTGTGTCGGGGCTGGGCGAGCCGGACAAAAGCAGCGGGTCGCCGGTCTTGAACGACTTGACCAGCAGGACCCGGGTAAGCGCCGGCGTGAAACGGGTCTTCATCGTCTCGTCGCAGTTCAGCTTGGCCTGGCCCGGATTGGGCAGGGGAATGAAGCCGCCGCCGTGCCCACCGCCGCCGCCGCCGCAGGCGGCGATTCCCCCAGCAACGACGATGGCAGCCAGCAGTTCCGCCAATCTGGCCGTGGTGATCGTTCGAGTTTGGACGCCCCGAGATGTGCAAGATGTGCGCATGGAAGTCTCCCAGTCTCCGAGGCCCGGTCGACGTGCCAAGCGCCGGATGAAAACCATGCGTCGCGCCTTTGGCGCGGGACGTAGGAAAAACCCGAGCAGCGTAGGCCTCCGATTGCCTACACCGGCAGCTCCACTGCGCCGACCCCATCGTCGCCCGCCTGATGGTCGCCGTGATCCACGGGGCGCCGCTGGACCTTATGGCTATGAAGGCCAAGACCGGCCAACTGGCGTTGCCGCACGAGACCTGGATGCCCAAAATCGCTGGCGGTCACGGGCGAACAAGCCGGCTGCGACAACCCCGTCGATGATGGAGGGCTTTGGTGCAGGGCCCCAAGACCACAGCTGGACGAAGATTCGTCAGCTCAAGCTGCACCTGCAGGTCGCCACCGGATGGGTTCGAGACGTCAGCCGAGGAACTGAAGGCGTCGAACGAGGAAGTGCAGGACATCAACGAGGAACTGCGCTCGGCGACCGAGGAACTGGAGACCAGCAAGGAGCCGCATCGTAGCCCTCAAAACCTCTATGCTGCCGCCCGCAATACCGGGCCTAGCCTAGGCCGCGGATCGCGCCCGCCCTTCGACGCACTCAGTTCACCTGCACGTTGATCCGCCTCGGCTGTGCGTGCTCGGCCTTGGGAATGCGCAACTTGAGCACCCCCTGCGCGAGTTCCGCCGAGATCTTCTCCGTGTCGAGCTCCTTGCTGAGCGTGAAGGTCCGGTGGAACCGGCCCAGGCCGACCTCGGTATGGCTCGATTGCAGCCCCTCGGGGACGGACAGGTCGATCTCGCCTTCGATCGTCAGCACGTCGGATTCGACGTTCAGGTGCAGCTTGTCGCGCGGCACGCCGGGCAGGTCGGCATAGAGCGTGATGCCCGAGCTGTCTTCGATCACGTCCACGGGTGGCGTCAGGGTCGCGTCGGTGAAGCGACGTTCGTCCGACCGGGCCGGAACGTTGGAAGATTCACTGGTCTTCTGGATGTCGTTCATGGTCGTTCTCCTTCTACTGGACGGCGATGCGCCGCGGCTGGGCCGAGGCCCGACGCTGGACAGTGACATGCACGACGCCATCCCGCGCCTTGGCCTGTACGGAATCGGGGTCAGCGTCGTCGGGCAGGCTCAGCACACGGCGAAAGGCACCGTCGAAGCGTTCGTTGATGTGCAGGGTCTCCTTGGCTCCGGGAGGCGGCTCGGCGCTCTTGCGCTGGCCGGCGATGGTGAGGATGCCGCGGTCGAGATGAATCTCGAGCGTTGCGCGTTCCACCCCAGGGGCCAAGGCGTAGATCTCGACCGTCTTGGCCGTGCTGCCGACGTTGAGGGCGGGAAAGCCGCTGCGGCCGAAGCCGCGGATCGTGGGAGAGGGATCGAAGGCCTGCTGCATCTCGCGGTGCAGGCGATCCATCTCCGCGAACATGTCGCGGGGGAACAGGGATCGGTACATGGCGAAAACCTCCATTCAGGGTTGAACGGCGCGCCGGAGCGTCTCCAGCGCTTCGTGTACCGAAACTAGGAGCTGCCCCACCAACTTCAAGAGCGTCTGACGCAGCGAGTTTGGGTGCACCAAGCTGTATGCCAGCGCATGCCTGCCCCAGATGGCCCGCATCGCGGTAGCCCGCGGCATCGACAACGCATCCTCGGGTGGGCGCCCAAAGTGTGCCCTCGAATAGGATTGCTTCGGCGCATCGGTGTGTTCCGTTCGATAGATTTGGGCTGGCGGGGCGATCACTTTTAAGTGGTGGACCCGGCGGCGGTGGCGGCGGCCCGTGACAGCCGTCGGCGCTTCCTCAAGGACGCGTACGAGCGATTCGAGGATTCGGGCATCAGACAGGCGGTCAGGTGCGCCAGTTGCCGCGAGGACAGGCCTTGCCACTTCCGCCCGCAGGGGGCGGCCGTTTCAGTGGCTGCGCGTCGTACGATGTCAACCGACAATCTGACGGGGCTCCAGCCGTCCACGGCTTTCATCGGCGACATTGAATAATGTCCATGGCCGCCTTGATGGCAGGCCGCCGGAGAGAGACGATGAAGATCGCTCAAGTCGCGCCGCTGTACGAAGCCGTTCCACCCCGCCTCTATGGCGGCACAGAGCGGGTGGTGGCCCACCTGACGAATGCGCTGGTGGAACAGGGCCACGACGTCACCCTGTTCGCCGCAGGCGACATGCGCACCCGGGCCACGCCGGTCTTCACGCGCCGCCAGGCCCTGCGACTGGACGAGGCGCCGCTGAAGTCCGATCTGGCGAGTCATCTGTCGATGCTGCACGAGGTCCGGCGGCTCGCCAACGCCTTCGACGTCGTGCACTTCCACATCGACATGCTGCACTTCCCGCTGTTCGAGCACGTCGCCGCCAAGACCTTGACAACCCTCCACGGCCGGCTGGATATTGCCGATCTGTCGGATACCTATCGCCGCTGGAGAGAGTTCCCCTTGGTCTCGATTTCCAACCATCAGCGGCTGCCGATGCCCGAGGCCCACTGGCGCGCCACCGTGTACCACGGGATCGATCCGCTCGACCTGCCTTTCACGCGCGTACCCAGGGGCGACTACCTCGCCTTCCTGGGCCGCATTTCGCCGGAAAAGCGGCCGGATCGCGCGATCGAGATCGCCAAGGCGGCGGGCGTGCCGCTGCGCCTGGCGGCCAAGGTCGATGCCGTGGACCAGGACTATTTCGAACGTGTCGTCCGGCCGCTGCTGGACCACCCCCTGGTGAACTACATCGGCGAGATCGGCGATGCCCAGAAGGGCGACTTTCTCGGCAACGCACGCGCACTGCTGTTTCCCATCGACTGGCCCGAGCCTTTCGGGCTGGTGATGATCGAGGCGATGGCCTGCGGCACACCGGTCATCGCCTGGCGCTGCGGCGCGGTGCCCGAAGTCGTCGATGACGCAGTCACGGGCTGGGTGGTCGACGACCTCGACCAGGCCGTGGCCGCGGTCGACACCGTGCGGCGGCTGCCGCGGGACGCGGTCCGTGCGGTCTTCGAGAAGCGCTTCACGGCCCAGGCCATGGCCGCCCGCTATGCGCAGCTCTACTGGCAGATCGTGAGCGGCAGCCGCGGGTCGGCGCGCGAAGGCATCGCCGCCTGAGCGGGAAGCGCCGTGGACACCCCCGATCCCGCCACCGCACGCGAGGACGAGTGGCCGGCGCCGCCGGTGCGCTCGGGGCAGCGGCTGTTCGTCCTCAAGGAGGGCGACACCTTCCTCGTGGCCGATGCCTTCGGCGACGTCACGGGGGAGGGCGACGGCCTGTTCCACGACGACACGCGCTGGCTGTCGACCTTCAGGCTGCTGATGGACGGGCGCCAGCCGGCTCTGCTGTCGAGCGCCGTGAGCCAGGACAACGCCTTCTTCACGGCCAACATGACCAACCATCCTCTGCCGCCCCTGGGCGAGAGCTCGATGCCCCAGGGGGTGATCCATCTGGAGCGCCGCCGCTTCCTGTGGCAGGACCGGGTGCACGAGCGCATTACGCTGGTCAACTACGGGGATGCAGCGGCGCGGGTCCCGCTCACCCTGCTGTTCGGCGCCGACTTCCGCGACATGTTCGAGGTCCGCGGCCAACAGCGCCCTCAGCGCGGAGAACTGGCCGCCGGGGCGCTCGGCGAACGCCAGGTCGCGTTGCGCTACCGCGGCCTCGACGCGGTCTGGCGCAGCGTCGTCCTGTCCTTCTCGGAGGTGCCGGCCCGCTTGGGCGAAGGTCACGCGACCTTCGACGTCGCCCTGGACGGCCGTGCGCGCTGGACGCTCCATGTCGAAGTCGGCGAGGCCCATGCCGAGCCGTCGCCCACGCGCTTTCGGGAGGCCGCGACGCGCGTCCGCTGGAGTCTGCGCATCCACCGGCGCCGCGGCGCTCGGGTGCGCGCGTCCGGGCGCCTGTTCCAAGCCTGGATCGACAAGTCCGAGGCCGACCTGGCCCTGCTCACCACGGAGCTCGACACCGGGCCCTATCCGTATGCCGGCATCCCGTGGTTCTCGACCCCCTTCGGCCGCGATGCGGTGGTCACCGCTCTGCAGACCCTGTGGCTCGATCCGGCGCTCGCGCGCGGCGTGCTCGCCTTCCTCGCCGCCCACCAGGCGAGCGAGACCTCCTCCTTCCACGACGCAGAGCCGGGCAAGATCATGCACGAGACCCGCAAGGGTGAGATGGCCGCGGTCAAGGAGCTGCCGTTCGGCCAGTACTACGGTGGCGTCGACACCACCCCGCTGTTCGTGATGCTGGCGACCGCCTATGCCGAACGCACCGGCGACATGGACTTCATCGCGAGCATCTGGGAGGCGCTGCTCGCGGCGACGGAATGGATCGAAAGCAATGCCCGGCGCCACGGCGGCTTCGTCAGTTATGCGCGGGGCGAACTGACCGGCCTGGCCAACCAGGGCTGGAAGGACAGCCACGACTCGGTGTTCCACGCCGACGGCCGACCGGCCGAAGGCCCGATCGCGCTGGTGGAAGTGCAGGGCTATGCGTTCGCCGCGCTGCGCGGGATGGGCATGCTGTCACGCGCCCGGCGCCAGTTCGCGCGGGCCCGCGAGTGGGAGGCCGAGGCGGCCGCGATGGCGGCCCGCGTCGAGCGCTGCTTCTGGCTGCCGGAGCTGCAGACCTATGCCCTGGCCCTGGACGGCCAGCAGCAGCCGTGCCGGGTGCGGGCCTCCAACGCCGGGCACCTGCTGTTCTCGGGCTTGCCGTCGCCCGAGCGCGGACGGCTGGTCGTGCAGCAGCTGCGCTCGGCGTCTTCTGACAGCGGCTGGGGCGTGCGCACCTTGCCGTCGGACATGGCGCGCTACAACCCGATGTCCTACCACAACGGGTCCGTGTGGCCACACGACGTCGCGCTGTGCGCCGCGGGCATGGCGCGCTATGGCGAGCGCGACGGCGTCGTCCAGTTGCTCGGCGACATGTTCGAAGCGGCCGTGCATTTCGGGCTTCGCCTGCCCGAGCTGTTCTGCGGCTTCGAGCGCGCGCCCGGCGAGGCGCCGGTGGCCTATCCGGTCGCCTGCCTGCCCCAGGCCTGGGCGGCGGGCTCGGTGTTCATGCTGTTGCAGGCCTGTCTGGGCGTGAGCGTCGAGGCAGCCCGCCACCGGGTGCGCGTGACCCATCCCCGCCTGCCCCGCGGGATCGAGGCCATCCACATCGCCGGACTGCAGGTGGGCGAGAGCCGCTTCGACCTCAATGTGCGGCGCTATGGCGAAGACGTCGTGGCCTTCGCCCAGAAAGACCCTGGCAGCGCCGCGCGGGTCGAAATGCAGCTTTGAATAGCCCTCCTTGTCCCCATAGGACCCCGCTGCTAGTTTGAGGCTCCTGCCGTCTGCCGCTCCGAGACCCCGGCCACGAGCAGTCCAATTGGCCGAGGCCTTGACTGCTATCGTAGGCCTCGTTCTGGGCCAATCCCACGTATGGTGTGGGTGTCATTTTCGGATGGAGAAGCTGCTGGGATGAGTGATCGTTTTGCTGACCTGCCTGTCTGGACTGGCGTGAGCGGCGCTGATCGCTTTCCTCTTGTTCGCACGCTAGGGGCCCGGTCAGCCTCGGCCTTCATGTGAGACAGCGAGCCGGGCCCGCGACCGCGCATGTCGGTCAAGACTGTCAAGACGTTTGTCGACATTCCGATGGAGCCCAGACTTTCACGATTTAAACTCCCTACAGGTTTCGACTCTGAGGAGCCGCCATGCCACTGGAACTACTTCAGGCGCTCGCGGATGATGAGTTGCCGATGGAGCTTTTCTTGACACCCGAGGTTCAGGACAAGCTCCGGATCCTCCACGATGCTGGCCACATCATCTGTAGTTTCCCACCCGCGGAGATGGCTCATCTAAAGCCTGTGCGCGTCCACATGGTGACGCCGCTGGGCCGAAAGGCGCTCAGGTATTTCGGCCCTGAGCGAGCGCGCCTCAAAGACGACGGTTCGTCGGCACTTCCGGATCGGTCGAGCGCGTTGGAATACTTGCTACGAACCACCCAGGCCCATGTCTAGAACAGGCGGCGCGCCGCGGACTCTGTCGCGGCGCGTTGATCATCGTTTTCCAACATCGCGCACGGCTTCGGCACTGTCGCCCACTGCACGCACCGCTAGCACGCGGGCATGGGGGCGAGGAGGGTGGGAACTGTAGCTGATCTCGTCAACCTCCTCGCGCCGCTGCGCGAAGCAGCCACTCCCGTCACCACCGCACCCGATGTGTCGTCTGCGGCAAAGCCCTGAGCGCCCTATGGCTGCGACCGGATTTCGTCCGAAGCGACTGACACCCGCCACCTTGGCCCATTGGCCTGTGCCCAAGCCGGGCGAGGACGCGGACAAGGAGGATCGCGGCCATGTGCTGATCGTCGCGGGCAGCGTGGAAATGCCGGACGCTGCGCTGCTGGCGGCAGTGGCGGCGTTGCGGGCGGGCGCAGGCAAGCTCACGATCGCGGCGCCGGCAGGAATCGCGCTCGGCCTTGCGTTCGCCGTCCCCGAAGCCGCGCGTCGTCGGCCTTCCACAGGCCCGCAGCGGCGCTCTTCTGGCGCGCGGCGGCGATTCGCTCACTACGGTCGCGGGGCAGGTCCGTGCGCTGGTCGTGGGGCCCGGCATGCAGCACGAACGCTCGATCGTGGGCCTGGTCCGCGCGTGGTCCGCGCGTGGTCCGCGCGCTGATGCCGCTCTTCCGCCACGCGACGGTGGTGCTGGACGCGTTGGCCATGTCAGTCGTGCGCAAGGGCGAGCTTGACCAGCCGGTGGTGATGACGCCGCACGCCGGCGAAATGGCCTACCTCAGTGGACAGAGCAAGGAGGCTGTCTGCGAAGACCCGGTCGCGGCGGCGCGCGACGCTGCAAGCCGCTGGAACGCGTGCGTGGCGTTGAAGGGCGGCAGCACGGTCATTGCCTCGCCGGACGGTGCTGC
>NZ_JBFTHX010000071.1:0-13066 GCF_056394465.1 Variovorax sp. 10N432 | reverse complement strand
GCGCGCATGAACGACCTCAAGGTGGGCATCCGCTCGATGACGCAGGCGGTCGAGACGCTGTCGGGCGGCCAGCGCCAGTGCGTGGCGGTGGCGCGGGCGGCGGCCTTCGCGAGCCACGTCGTGATCCTCGACGAGCCGACCGCGGCGCTCGGGGTCAAGGAAGGCAACATGGTGCTCGAGCTGATCCGGCGGGTGCGCGACAAGGGCCTGCCGGTGGTGCTGATCAGCCACAACATGCCGCACGTGTTCGAGATCGCCGACCGCATCCACGTGGCCCGCCTGGGCAAGCGCGGCGCGGTGCTGAACCCGAAGAAGATCAGCATGAGCGACACGGTCGCGGTCATGACCGGGGCCTTGCCGCCCGAGCAGTTGCCCGCCGAATGCCTGGCGTGAAGGATCGCCCATGCTGAAGAACATAGATCCTCTCCTCAGCCCCGATCTTCTCAAGGTGCTTGCCGAGATGGGCCACGGCGACGAGATCGTGCTGGCCGACGCCAACTTCACGGCCGAGTCGCTGGGCCGCGGCAAGCCGATCGTGCGACTGCCCGGCGTGGGCATGCGCGAGGCCTGCGCGGCGGTGCTTTCGGTACTGCCGCTGGACGCGGCGGTCGCGCAGCCGGTCGCGTACATGCAGGTCAGCGGCAAGCCCGAGGACTATCGCAGCGCGTTGCAGCGCGACGTGATCGCCCGGATGCAGGCCAGCGGCGATGCGGGCGGCGCGCAATGCGAGGCCATCGAACGATTTGCCTTCTACGAGCGCGTCTCGCGCGCCTACGCCATCGTGCAAACCGGGGAAATGCAACCGTTCGCCAACTTCCTGTTCAAGAAAGGCGTGATCGCTCACGACCTGCTGCCATGAGCACGGCAGACGCAGAATCCGCTGCCAAGCTGCGGCCGCGGGGCTCCAACAACCTGGGCACGCGCCAGTTCAACGAGCGCGTGGTGCTGCAAGCCATCCGCTTGCACGGCGCGCTGCCGAAGGCCGAGATCGCACGGCTGACCAACCTGACCGCTCAGACGGTGCAGCTGATCATCGCGAGACTCGAGGCCGACGGGCTGGTGCTCAAGCACGCACCCTTGCGTGGGAAGATCGGCCAGCCCTCGGTACCGATGGCGCTGAACCCCGACGGCGCCTATTCGATCGGCATCAAGATCGGACGACGCAGCCTCGATGTGCTGCTGGTCGACTTCGCCGCGCAGGTCCGCGAACGCCTCGTGCTCGACTATCAGTTCCCCGATCCCGACAGCTTGTTCGATGAGATCCGAACCCGCGTCCAGGCGCTGCGAAAGACGCTCGGGCCCAAGCGCGCGCAACTGCTGCACGGCGTCGGCGTCGCCGCCCCCTTGTCGCTCGGCGGCTGGCAATCGCTGCTCGGCGTGGCGCCGGAGCAGGCCGGCAAGTGGAACGCGATCGACATCCGCGCGCAGGTGACGGCAATGACCAAGCTGCCCGTCGAATTGGTCAAGGACACGGCGGCGGCCTGCGTGGCCGAACTGGTGTCCGGGCGCGGACGCAGCATCCGCAGCTTTCTCTACATCTACGTCGACACATTCGTCGGCGGCGGGCTGGTCATCGACAGTCGCCTGCGCAGCGGAGGTTCCGGCAACGCGGGTGCTGTCGGGTCGATGCCGCTCGGCCCGGGCGACGCCAGCGGCGGCCCGCCGCGCCAGTTGCTCAACGTGGCGTCGCTGTTCACATTGGAGTCGATGTACGCGCAGGCCGGACTCGATGCCGGCGCGTTGGCGGACGCGCGCGCGGTTGCTTCGCCCTGGCTGTCCGTGACGCAGGCGTGGCTGCAGCAGGCGACCCCGGCGCTCGCGATGGCGATCAATGGCGCTGCCGCGCTGCTAGACCTCGAGGGGGTGGTCATCGACGGATCGTTCAGCAGGGAGATGCTCGCGGCCTTGCAGGCGGAGCTCGGCGTCGCACTCGATCGCTGCAACTGGGAGGGCGTCTCCCGCCCCGAGGTCCTGGCCGGGACGATGGGCGCCGATGCGGGCGCGATCGGCGGCGCACTGCTGCCGCTCTACGCCAACTTCGCCCCCGATCGCAACCTGTTCCTCAAACTCGACCGTTGATGCAGCCTCGCTGAGTCGACCTGAAATCCACTTCCCTTCGGAGATTCCATGACCACCGACCGCAATGCGCAGCTTGCGCAGCACTTCCCCGTGCTCGAAGACATCCCGGCAGAACATCGGCTGGCCGAACAGGTGCACCAGCGCCACGCCCTGGTCGCCGGTCGACTGATCGAATGGAACGGCCCGAGCAAGACCGTGCTGTCGCCGGTGTGCACGCGCGACGCCAGCACCGGCGAAGTGCGCCAGGTCGAGATCGGCAGCTACCCGGTGATGGGCGAGGCCGAGAGCGATGCCGCGCTCGACGCCGCGGTGGCCGCCTATGCGAACGGCCGCGGCGAATGGCCGACCATGGGGGTGGCCGACCGCATCGCCTGCATGCAGGAGTTCGTCCGTGGCATGGCGCAGCAGCGCGAATTGATCGTGAAACTGATCATGTGGGAGATCGGCAAGAGCCTGGCCGATTCGCGCAAGGAGTTCGATCGCACCGTCGAGTACATCCAGGCCACCATCGAGGCGCTGAAGGACCTGGACAACGCCAGCTCGCGCTTCGTCGTCGCCGAGGGAACCATCGGACAGATTCGGCGCACGCCGCTGGGCGTGGCGCTGTGCATGGGCCCGTACAACTACCCGTTGAACGAGACCTTCGCGACCCTGATCCCGGCGCTGCTGATGGGAAATACCGTGGTGTTCAAGCCGCCGCAATACGGCACGCTGCTGTTCCAGCCGCTGCTCGAGGCGTTCCGCTCGGCCTTCCCCGCGGGCGTGATCAACACCATCTACGCGCCCGGCGCGGTCGTGGTGCCGCGCCTGCTGGCCTCCGGCAAGGTCAACGTGCTGGCGCTCATCGGCTCGAGCAAGGTGGCCGATCACCTGAAGAAGCAGCATCCGAAGTCGCACCGCCTGCGGGCGATCCTCGGGCTCGACGCCAAGAACGCCGCGATCATCCTGCCCGACGCCGATATCGAACTCACGGTCAAGGAGTGCCTGCTCGGCGCGCTGTCGTTCAACGGCCAGCGCTGCACGGCGCTCAAGATGCTGATCGTCCACCGTTCGATCGCCGACCGCTTCCTGCAGCGCTTTACCGAGGAGCTCGCCAAGCTGAAGATCGGAATGCCGTGGGAGGCGGGAGTCAGCATCACGCCGCTGCCGGGCCTGCATCGCACGGCCTACATGACCGAGGCACTGGAAGACGCAAAGGCGAAGGGCGCGCGGATCGTCAACGAAGGCGGCGGCGAGTTCTGCCAGACGCTGTTCCAACCCGCCGTGGTGTATCCGGTGAGCGAAGGCATGAAGCTCTACCGCGAGGAGCAGTTCGGCCCGCTGGTGCCGGTGATGCCCTTCGACGACATCGAGACCGCGCTCGACTACGTCATCACCTCGGACCATGGCCAGCAGGTCAGCATCTTCGGCTCGGATGCCGGCCAGATCGGTGCGCTGGTCGACCCGCTGGTCAACCAGGTCTGCCGCGTCAACATCAACTGCCAGTGCCAACGCGGCCCAGACGTCTTTCCCTTCGCCGGCCGCAAGGATTCGGCCGAGGGCACGCTGTCGGTGGCCGATGCGCTGCGGGCCTTCTCGATCCGCTCGATGGTGGCCGCGAAGCAGACCGAGCCGAGCAAGCGGCTGCTCAACGCCATCGTCGAGGACCACAAGTCCAGCTTCATCAACACCGGCTTCATTCTTTGAGGGAGCGAACCATGCATCGCCACCGCCACGCCAAGATCGTCGCCACCCTCGGGCCGGCCAGCTCCGACGCGGAGACCATCCGGGCGCTCTTCGAGGCCGGTGCGGACGTGTTCCGCTTCAACTTCAGCCACGGCAGCCATGAGCAGCACCGCGCGCGCTACGACATCGTCCGGCGCATCGAGCAGGACACGGGGCGGCCCATCGCCATCCTGCTCGACTTGCAGGGGCCCAAGCTGCGCGTCGGCACTTTCGCCGCCGGCCCGGTGAAGCTCGCCGCCGGCGGCGCCTTCCGGCTCGATCTCGACCGCACGCCGGGCGATGCCACGCGCGCGCCCTTGCCGCATCCCGAAATCTTCGCAGCACTCAAGCCCGGCACCGATCTGCTGCTCGACGACGGCAAGATCCGCCTGCGCGTCGAGGCCTGCGGCGCCGACTTCGCCGACACCCGGGTTGTCGCGGGCGGCACCCTGTCGGAACGCAAGGGCGTCAATGTGCCCGAAGTCCTGTTGCCGATCTCGGCCTTGACCGACAAGGACTGCAGCGACCTCGACTTCGGCCTGCAGCTCGGGGTCGATTGGGTCGCGCTGTCTTTCGTGCAGCGGCCCGAGGACATGCAGGAGCTGCGCGAGATCGTGCGGGGGCGCGCGGGGGTGCTCGCCAAGCTGGAGAAGCCCGCGGCGATCGAGCGGCTCGACGCCATCGTCGCGCTGTCCGATGCGGTGATGGTCGCGCGCGGCGACCTCGGCGTGGAGATGCCGGCCGAGCAGGTGCCGCGCATCCAGAAGCGCATCGTCCGGTCCTGCCGTGATGCTGGCAAGCCGGTGATCGTCGCCACGCAGATGCTCGAGTCGATGATCAGCGCACCGGTGCCCACGCGCGCCGAGGCCTCCGATGTCGCGACCGCGATCTACGACGGCGCGGACGCGGTGATGCTGTCGGCCGAATCGGCCTCGGGCCAGTATCCGCGAGAGGCGGTCGCGATGATGGACCGCATCATTGCCGAGGTCGAGCGTGATCCGCACTACCGCACGGTGATCGATGCATCGCATAGCGCACCCGCGTCGACCGTCGCCGATGCGATCTGCGCGTCCTTGCGGCAGACGGCGAGCCTGGTGCCGGTGGCGGCGATGGTCACCTACACCCGCTCCGGCTCTACCAGCCTGCGCGCGGCGCGCGAGCGCCCCGTGGTGCCGGTGCTCAGCATCACGCCCGAAATGCCGGTCGCGCGGCGGCTGGCGCTGGTCTGGGGCGTGCACTCGGTGCATGTGGCGCACGACGTCAGCGATGTAGCGGGGATGGTGGAGACCGCCTGCGCCGTGGCGCGCAAGGAGGGCTATGCGAAGCCGGGCGATTTCGTCGTCATCGCGGCCGGCATGCCCTTCGGCAAGGCCGGCACCACCAATCTGCTGCACATCACCCGAACCTAGGAAACCGACATGCCTCTTCATCCAGTGCTTGCTGCGGTCACCGACCGCATCCGCGACCGCAGCGCGAATCCGCGCGCGGCTTACCTTGCCCGGCTCGAAAATGCCCGCGCCAAGGGCCCGGTCCGACAGGCCCTCGGCTGCACGAACCTGGCCCACGGCTTCGCAGCGGCGCCGGCCGGCGACAAGATCATGCTGCGCGAGCTGCGCCAACCCAACATCGCGATCGTCTCGTCCTACAACGACATGCTGTCGGCGCACCAGCCCTTCGAGCGTTTCCCGGCCCTCATCAAGCAGGCGGTGCGCGCGGTGGGAGCCACCGCGCAATTCGCCGGCGGCGTGCCGGCGATGTGCGACGGCGTCACGCAGGGCGAGCCCGGCATGGAGCTGTCGCTCTTCAGCCGTGACGTGATCGCGATGGCCACCGCGGTGGCGCTCTCGCACAACATGTTCGATGCCGCGCTGTGCCTGGGCATCTGCGACAAGATCGTCCCCGGCCTCTTGATCGGCGCGCTGCAATTCGGCCATCTGCCGACCCTCTTCGTGCCCGGCGGGCCGATGCCTTCGGGTCTCTCGAACGACGAGAAGGCGCGCGTGCGGCAGCGCTACGCCAAGGGGGAGGTCGGCCGCGACGCCTTGCTCGAATCCGAAGAGAAGTCCTACCACGCCGCCGGCACTTGCACCTTCTACGGCACGGCCAACAGCAACCAGATGCTGATGGAAGTGATGGGCCTGCACCTGCCGGGCGCGGCTTTCGTCAATCCGGGCACGCCGCTGCGCGACGCGCTGACCGCGGCGGCGGCGCAACGGGCGGTCGAGATCACGGCCGAGGGCGCCGAGTACACGCCGGTCGGCCGGGTGGTCGACGAGCGCGCGATCGCCAACGCCATCGTCGGCCTGCTGGCCACGGGCGGCTCGACCAATCACACGATCCATCTGGTGGCGATCGCGCGCGCCGCCGGCATCCTCATCAACTGGGACGACTTCCGCGACCTGTCCGAGGCGGTGCCGCTGCTTGCCCGCGTCTATCCGAACGGCAAGGCCGACGTCAACCAGTTCCACGCCGCCGGCGGCATGGGCTACGTGATCGGCGAACTGCTGGATGCCGGACTGCTGCACGGCGACACCTTGACGGTGGCCGGGCCCGGCCTTGCCCGCTACCGCCAGCAGCCGGTCCTGGACGCCGCCGGCCGGCTGGCCTGGCGCGAGACGCCGCGCGCCAGCGCCGATGCCGCCATCCTGGCGCCGGCATCGGCACCCTTCAGCCTCGACGGCGGGCTGAAGCTGCTCACCGGCAACCTCGGCCGCGCCGTCATCAAGACCTCGGCAGTCAAGCTCGAGCATCGCGTGGTGCAGGCGCCGGCGATCGTGTTCGACACCCAGGAGGCGGTGATCGCCGCCTTCGATCGCGGCGAGCTTCAGCGCGACTTCGTCGCCGTGGTGCGCTTTCAGGGGCCGCGCGCCAATGGCATGCCCGAACTGCACAAGCTCACGCCCATCCTGGGCGTGCTGCAGGACCAGGGCTTCCATGTCGCGCTGGTCACCGACGGGCGCATGTCCGGCGCTTCGGGCAAGGTGCCGGCGGCGATCCATGTCACGCCCGAGTGCCTGGCGGGCGGGCCGCTCGCGCGGGTGCGCGACGGCGACCCGATCGTGCTGGACGGCGAGCGCGGCGTGCTCCAGGTCCGCGTCGCCGCTGCCGAGTGGCAGTCGCGCCAGCCGGCGGTCGCCGATCTCGCCGAGTCCCGCCACGGCATGGGCCGCGAGCTGTTCGCGGTGTTCCGCGCCAACGCCCTGGGTGCCGAGGAGGGCGCCATCACCTTCCACGCGGCCGAGCCCGGCACGTCGGCCGCCGCGGCGCACGTCGCGCCCGTTCACGACCACTTTGCATTTGCACAAGGAGCCGCGGAATGAACATCCTGAGCATCATGCGCAGCGGGCCGGTGATCCCGGTCATCGTCATCGATCGGCTGGAGGATGCGGTGCCCTTGGCACGCGCGCTGGTGACCGGCGGCGTCCGGGTCCTCGAGCTGACCTTGCGCACGCCGGTGGCGCTAAAGGCGATCGAAGCCATCGCCAACGAGGTCGAAGGCGCGATCATCGGCGTCGGCACGATCACGCGGCCGGAGGACTTCGACGCGTCGGTCAAGGCCGGCGCCTTGTTCGGCGTCAGTCCCGGCCTGACGCCGGAGCTGGTTGCGGCGTCCAGGGACAGTTCGCTGCCCTTGCTGCCCGGCGTGATGACGCCATCGGACGTGATCGCCGCGCGCGCGGCGGGCTTCACCGAACTCAAGCTCTTCCCGGCGCAGCAGGCTGGCGGCGTGGGCATGCTCAAGGCCCTGGGCGGCCCCTTTCCCGAGCTGAGCTTTTGCCCGACCGGCGGTATCGGTGCGGCCACGGCGCCGGATTTCCTGGCCCTGCCCAACGTCGTCTGCGTCGGTGGCTCCTGGCTGACGCCGGGCGACGTGGTCGCCGCTCGCGACTGGGGCCGGATCACCGCGCTGGCACAGGACGCCGCGCGTCTCGGCCAGACCGCCTGAACCCCGACCGACGACTTCGCGCGCCTCCTTGCGACGCAACCTCAGGACTCTTCCATGCCTCAAGTCAATTCATTCGACCTGCTGCTGTTCGGCGGCACCGGCGACCTTGCCATGCGCAAGCTGCTGCCGGCCCTGTACTTCCGCCATCGCGATGGCGACCTGCCGCCGCATGGCCGGATCCTGGGCCTGGCGCGGGAACAGCTCGGGCGCTCGGACTTCATCGCGAAGGTGAGGGCGAGCTTTGCCAGCTTCGTGCCCGCCGCGGACATGGACGAAGCGACCTTTGCAACCTTCACCGAACGCCTCGACTACGCCAAGGTCGAGGCGAACACGCCCGAGGATTTCAATGCGCTGGCGGAGTTGATGAAGGAATCGCCGGCCGAGGTCCGGGTCTTCTTCCTGTCTACCGCGCCGGACTTCTTCGCACCGATCTGCAAGAACCTGGCGGCGGCCGGGTTGGTCAATGCGAACTCCCGCGTCGTGCTGGAGAAGCCCCTCGGGCGGGACCTGGCCTCGGCGCAGAAGATCAACGAGGATGTGGGCAGCGTGTTCGCCGAGCCGCAGATCTTTCGCATCGATCACTACCTGGGCAAGGAGCCGGTCCAGAACCTGCTCGCGCTGCGCTTCGCCAATGCGCTGCTGGAGCCACTGTGGAACCGGACCTGGGTTCGCAACGTGCAGATCACGATCGCCGAGCAGGTCGGGGTCGAGACCCGAGGCGAGTTCTACGACCGCACCGGCGCGCTGCGCGACATGGTGCAGAACCACCTGCTGCAACTGCTGTGCATCGTCGCGATGGAGCCGCCGACCTCCATCCATCCGGATGCGGTGCGCGACGAGAAACTCAAGGTGCTGCGGGCGCTGACGCCCTTCACGCAGGCCGACGTCGGCGCGCGCACCGTGCGCGGGCAGTACCGCGCCGGCACCGTCAACGGCCAGCCCGTGCCGGGCTACCTGGAGGAAGCCGGCATTCCGCCCGACACGTCCACCGAGACCTACGTGGCGATCCGCGCTGAGCTCGAGAGCTGGCGCTGGTCGGGCGTGCCTTTCTACCTGCGGACCGGCAAGCGCATGGCCGAGCGCTCGGCCGAGATCGTGGTCAACTTCCGCTCGGTGCCGCATTCGATCTTTCCGTCCAACGGCGCTGAATCGGCGGGCAATCGCCTGGTCATCCAGTTGCAGCCGGAAGAGAGCCTCAAGCTGTTCATGATGGCCAAGGTGCCCGGCGACACCATGAACCTCAGGCCGGTCGGCCTGAACCTGGACTTCGCCGAGCAGTTCAAGCAGCGTCCGATGGAAGCCTACGAGCGCCTGCTGCTGGACGCGATCCGGGGCAACCTGACGCTGTTCATGCGCCGCGACGAACTCGATGCCGCCTGGCGCTGGTGCGAGCCGATCCTGAACGCCTGGCGCAGCTCGGGCGAGGCACCCCGGCCCTACAGCGCTGGATCGTGGGGACCCGCCGCCTCCAGCGCGCTGGTCGGACGCGACGGCGCTTCGTGGCGGGAGGAGTCGTAGTGCGTCTTCAGTCGGAGACCCGCCCTGAGTCAGGGGACATCCGTGACCCATGGGGATGCCAAATGTCCAAACAGCCTCGCTAATCGACAAGACTTCCATCCGCGTCCGAACGACGATACACCGTCTTCTCTTCAGATTCGAAGGACGCGCATGAGCTTCAATGAAGCTTCGCAGAGAGCATCCGAGCCGATTCGCGTTCTGCGGGCAAGCGCTGTGCGGACCCTCGCATCGATGCTGATCCTTGCGGCCGGAATTCCGGCTGCGCACGCTGACGATCCGACGATCGACGAGTCCGCTGCGAGCTGGCGCTCGCTGACGACCCGGGCCCAAGTGGAAGAGGCCTGGTCCCTGTCACGCTCGGATCCTGCTGCGCGATTCTGGCTGCTCAGCTTCAACCCATTGAAGTATTTTCATTCAACCGTCTCCCGTGGCGAGGTGCGCTGCCAGGTCTTGCAGCCGTCGGCCGCCACAGACATCGCGAGCCTCTCGTCAGAGAGTTACGGCGGCCGCGCCTACGGGCGGCCACTCCGGACCCCGAGCGGTCTCGTCGACGATCACATCTGCACTGAGGAACCATGACATCTTCCATTTCCGTCCGCGACAATCCTTCCAGGCATCGTTTCGAAGCCGAGTCCCTGGGCGAAGTTGCGGTGGCCGTCTACGCGTTGACGGACAAGGTCATCACTTTCCTCCATACCATCGTCCCCGATGCGCTTCGCGGCCAGGGCATCGCGACGCAGCTGGTGCTGGCTGGCTTGGCTTCCGCGCGCGAGCGCGGTCTGCGGGTCATTCCGCAGTGCCCCGTCTTTGCCGCCTACATGCGGAGCCATCCCGAGACCCACGACCTGCTGGCCGATGAGGGCCGTGCCCTGCTCGGCGTTTGAAGGGAGCCGTCCATGGCCGCGGAGGATCGTCACCCCGAATTGCGGACTGCGACGCTGGACGAGATCATCGGTCGCGAGCCGCGGCGGCCGGACACCGTCACCGCAGTGATCCAGCAGACCGTCAAGCCGGAGGCCATCGAGCGATACGAGCAATGGCTGAGAAAGGTGATGCCGATCGCGGCCCGATTCCCTGGGCATCGCGGCGTCAATGTCATCCATCCGCCAGCAGGCACTCTGCAATACACCATCACCATCCGTTTCGATTCGCTGGCGCATGCGCAAGACTGGTTCGGGTCCGAAGCGCGCCGGCAGCTGATCGACGAGGTTGCCGAATTTCTGGACGCCGACGAAAACGTGGAAACGCGCAGTGGCCTGGAGTTCTGGTTCAGGCCGACGGCGGGCCAGAGGCCGGCCAAGCGTTACAAGCAATTCCTGTTGACCCTGTCGGTGATCTATCCGTTGACCATGCTGGTGCCGGCCGTGTTGCGCAACCTGTTCGACCGCGTGCTTCCGACACCGAACTATTTCACCGAGCACTTCATCGCATCGGCCGCAATCGTTGCCTTGATGGTGTACGTCATCATGCCGCGGTACACGCGGCTGATGTCCCGATGGCTCTACAAATAGTGCGCCTTGACCCTCAGCGGCCAACGACGACCGGTCCTGCGGCTTCGCCCTCGCGCGTGCTGTGTTGAAGAACGACGGCGCAGGCGGCCAGCACCGGCGGAATCACGAAGCACCAGATGTTCATCAATGTGAAGCTGAGCGCAGCAGCCGCACAGCCTGCCGCGAAGACCGCGACGCTGCTCGACATGCGCCGCAGGCGGGCGCGTGCGGTCAGGGCGTCTTCCGGTGGCAGGCCTCGAAGCAGATCGGCGAGGTCGATCATGACCTGCGTGGTCGTGCCGGTCATGAGCGTGGTCGGCGGAGCGCTCGCCAGATGAATGCGGTGTGCGGCGTTCTGGATGGCCATCGCCGACACCAGCGTCATCCCCGTCAACATCGCGACCCCGCTGTCGCCGTCGCTGAAAGGACCGAAACGGACGGCGAGGGCGGCGCCCGCGGCGAGCAGAAGCGTCTTGAGGACCAGCATCGTTCGCAACACCGGCAGGCCGAAGCCGGGCAGGGCGTAGCCTAGCCATCGCGTCAGCATGACGACGGCGCAGAACACCGGCAATGCGAGGAGCTTGGTCAATGCCCCCGAGGTGCCGTGCACCAGCGCCGCGCCGAAGGTCACGAAGTTTCCGGTGACATGGGCGGTGAACAGGCCTTGGAGCGCCAGGAAGCCGGCGGTATCCACGAAGCCCCCGTTGAGGCTCATGAGCAAAGGAAGGGACGGTTTCATGGGAAGGCCTCGTGGGTGGGGGAGCGCTCTTGTGCGCAAGGCGCCATGGTGCGCCTTCGGCGCGGGCGCCGTCTTGTCGGATTGACTGCCGCTTTGAACATGGGGGCGCTGGCCCTGGTCCGCTTCTCGTGCCTGACGGGCGAGCGAGGCTCCGCCGACGCGGAGCGATGGCATGAACGCGAAAGTCACTGGTACATTTTGTGCTGATCCCTGGACTCCCGGCGCCGGGCGGCCAATACGGCCCTCTGTCTTCCACTCTTGCTCTGTCAGGCCATGCACGCTGAAACCCGCTCTTTCGAGACGAGAGGACGCTCTCCCCAGGCACCCAAACCCTCATCGTCGGGGCCCGATCTTTCGGTCGGTCCGAAGGACACGCTGGGTTGCACATCCACGCAACTCCGCAAGGACCAGGAACTCTCGGCCGGCGGCGTCAGGGTCTACCGCAAGACGACCGAAGGCACGCGGCTCGACTACGTGGAAACACCGGCCACCGGACGTGGCGTGCTCGTCGGAATTTCGCTGCGCGACGGCCACCGGAGGCGGATTCTTCATGAGCACCATGCGTCATTCCATGAGTTCGACAGAGGCGCCATCTACATCCGTGACTTCTGCGATCGCTATCGCGCCGACATGAAGTCCTCCTTCGACTTCGTGCTGCTCGAGATCTCGCATGCCGCGATCGAGCGCGCGATCGAGGACAGGGACGGCGCCCGTGTCAGCGGGCTTGAATGCGTCACCGGTGTCAAGGACGAGGTGCTCGGTAATCTCGCCTTGGCACTGACGCCGGCGCTCGACCGGCCTGCCGAGGCCAGCATGCTGTTCGTCGACCAGATGAGCGTAGCGATGGGAACCTACCTCCTCGAGAAGTACGGTGGCGCGCCCATGGCGGACGCGAGGAGGAGTCGGCTCCTTTCGCGTTCGCAGGAGGCGCGGGCGAAGGAGATGCTGCGAAGCAAGTTCGACGGCAGCATTTCGATCACCGAGATCGCGGGCGCCTGCAACCTTTCGCGCAGCTACTTCATCCACGCCTTCCGAGAGACCACGGGCCAGACCCCACATCAGTGGCTGATCGCCCAACGGCTGGAGCGTGCACGCGCGCTCCTCATGGACTTCGAGTACCCGCTCGCTGACATCGCCGCAGCGTGCGGCTTTGCCGACCAGAGTCACTTCACGCGCGTCTTCGCCCGTAGCATGGGCACGCCACCTGGCAGTTGGCGCCGGGGAGTGAGGGTCGGCAGCTGAGCCGGGGCGCTCGCCAGCGGGTGGTCATGGCACGGCATGGCGGCGGGTCGGCCGTGCCACGTCGATCGGCGCCGCGCATAAATGTTCAATTCGCACGGCAATCGTGCAATACCTGCGCTGCGCTTCCCTTCACAGTTCGGCACAGCTCGATCGCAGCCCATGCAACCGACTCAACCAAGCACCGCGCAGCAGCGCACTCTCAGAAAGACCATCAGCCCATGAGCACGATCAAGACCAAGGACGGCGTCGAGATTTTCTACAAGGATTGGGGCCCCAAGGACGGCCAGCCGATCATGTTTCATCACGGTTGGCCGCTTTCCAGCGACGACTGGGACACGCAGATGCTGT